>JBKHFZ010000255.1:0-2502 GCA_046539925.1 Spirochaetaceae bacterium | reverse complement strand
AATGTTTCTTGATAATGCCGGCAGGGCGCACCTGCCGGCGTGAGATAGGTAATGCTATTCCTATTCTAGTGTTTCTTCTTCCCCTTCAGCTGGTGGCTCTTCAGCTGGTGCCTCTTCAGCAGGGGGTTCTTCGACTTCCCCTGGTTCGCAACCTAATGAGATGAAACTAAATAGTAAAGGAATAATAAAAAGTAGACTGAGCTTTTTCATAACGTTTCCTCCCTCTCAAAGTCTGATTAAAATATACAGAGTCTCTGTGGAAGTAACGTAGAGGTTTAGTTAAGATTCTGCAAAGATATTTCGAAGCCTTCATGTAGTTGATAAAGGGCCTGATGGGGGGAGGACTGTACATCCTTGAAGGTTGTAAGGAGTAATTTGGTCGTATCGGTTAGACATCCTCCGAGATATTCGAACAGCCGGTAGAAAGATGAGAGGTCTCTCCCGTACTGGGCATAGAGGTCGATAAGCGCGTGGTTCCACTCCATCTCCTTCAAATAGGAGTACCGCTCCGTGAGAAACATCTCTTCGTAGGAGCTCGAAAACCGGCGTCTACTTCCTTCGAGTATTTCTGATTTTACCGCTAGGCGATCGGTTTTCTCCGGCAGCTCGGCATATCTTGTTTCCAGTTGACCGTAGAGGTCGAGAAAAAAGTTGAGGAGAGAGATGTAGTCTTTTCTCTCCCTTTGAATTTCCGGGATAAGGGGGGCATCCGACCCGTAACGCCTTCTCACATATTCGAGGGCCCCCTCTCTGCCTATAAAGGTGGCTATCTCTTCGTTGAACTCGTTGTATCCAGGTATCCAAAGGGTCGAGTGAACCTGTTCGTGGATTATCAACTCTGCGAGTCTGTATGTGTCGTAGTGAGTCATATAGGAGTAGAGGGGGTCGGTGAGCATACCCAGAGAGCTGTAGGCACTTACCCGACGGGTAATTACATCATAGCCCTTTTTCTCGAGGCGTAAGGCAAAGCGTTCGGCTTGTCTCTTTTTGAAGAACCCCCGGTAAAAAACCTTACCTACTAGGGGATAACTTCGTTCAAAGCGCTCCAGGGAGTCGGAACGGACGGCGGAGACCACGTCTACAAGATAGTTTTTATCTGTGGCTACGTAGCTCGTATAATTGGGGGTATCCTGGAGCCCGAGCTCTTCTATAGCAAAACGTCTGATATCTTGAGAGAGAAGAAAAAAATCCCGCGTCTCAGCATCCAGTTCCTCTCTCTGCAGGAGGTCCGAGATATTCTTCATACCCGACCGGAGCCTCAACACAGAAAAACCCTGGCTAAACAGATATGGGCCGTCGATTAAGAGAAAAGAGATAGGTACACCTATAGAAATACAGATAAGTATTACGCGGTATAACGGCTTAAAGCGAATTTTCACTTCTGTATCTCTCTATACTCCGGGAAACCGGGTTTTTCCTGCCACTGCAGCGGTGTCCCGGTTTTCTTCTGCCACCGCAGCTGTGTCCTGGGCTTCCCCTGCGGTTCTGTTATACCACACAATACGCCACTTGCCGTCGTAGGAGAGAAGGTTCATACAGCTGTTTTTGAGGGGCGGTTCTCCGGGAAGAATCTCTCCATTGCTGAAGCAGGAAAGAATACTGGCTATCAGGCCTCCATGGGCCACGACTATGATCCTCCCGCCCGCATGTTTTCTCTGCAGGTCCTCGACAACTTCCACCGCCCGTATCTGTACCTTCTCCCAGGGTTCTGCTCCAGGGATTGTTTTGTTTCGGTAAAAATTTTGCAGATCCGCAACAGGTATGCCCTCGGCCTCGCCAAAATGGCGCTCTTCTAAACGTGTATCCGTGGGGATACTCGAGAAACCTGTCTCTTTGCCGATTATCCGAGCGGTCTCGTATGCACGGCTAAGGGGACTCGAGTAGATAGCATCCCATTTCTCCTCTCCAAGATATCCAGCCGCCTCTAATGCCTGTTCCCTGCCTCGACTATTGAGGGGGATATTGGTAGAGCCCTGAACTATTTGCCGATAGTTCCAATCGGTTTCTCCATGTCGGACAAGACAGATGTGTGTCATTAGCTGTAATATACGCTAAAGAGAGCAGACAAGGCAAGGCTTTTGCCGTATCCACCCGCCGGATTGCGTGTCTATCTGTTCCATGATAGATTCTTGACTAAGGAGAAAATGCCCGCATGAGCCCACTTTTTACCCGAGGAAAAGCTGACGACAAAAGGACGCATCAGGGAGTGCCCGCGCCTTCTGAGCTTCCTCTTTTTTCTCTTCTTCCAAAAGCTCTTATTGGAGGAACTCTCATGGGTTTGGCCAATCTGGTGCCGGGAGTAAGCGGCGGAACCATGCTTCTTGCGGTGGGAATATATACCCTTTTTATTTCTGCTATAGCCGACATTACCTCCCTGCGATTCCGAAGCCGTTCCATTTTAATGGTTGCCGCGGTAGCTTTTTCCGCCGCTCTCGGTATCCTCCTTCTCGCCGGTACAGTCAAAAGTCTGGTCGTATCCCATAGATGGATTGCCTACAGTCT
>JBKHFZ010000254.1:0-2615 GCA_046539925.1 Spirochaetaceae bacterium | reverse complement strand
CGTAAAGCCATCCGCTCGTAATCGGCGGCGCTCCAGCCTGCCAGGAGGTAGGCGAGCTCCCGCATCTCCACTTCGAGCCGGTCGATGTCTTCGAACTTTACCGTCCCTGCCTCGACTATCTGCGCCGTCTCACTGTCTATGAGCCTGCCGCTTATCGTTATGGTCGAGCCTATTTTCATTGCCGAGCCGCTCACCACCATATCGAGGTTGTAGATCTCCCCTACCTGGGCTACAGTCTCCTCGTCGGTAAGTCCGGAAATCTGCAGCTCCTGCTCTTCGAGTACTTTTTTAAGCAGTACCCGCTCGCTCAAATCGTACTCCCCCGTCTCCTTGAGCCTTGAGACAAGCACCTCCGGTATAACCTCGCCTGCATTGTCCAGACCGATGTCGTTTTTTACCTCGAACTCCGTTATACCAACGCGGGCAGCCATATCAACTTCCGCAAATGCGGATACCGTGACCCCTGTCGCCAGTATCAACAAGACAAATACCAATGCCACCATGCGAACCAATTTACGGTTTTTATACATGATAATTACCCCCAGAAGCTATTATACCCCCGTTAGCTTTATCGCGCAAATTTGTCTAAAATTACTGATTAAAATACTTGGCTTTTTCTCTATGGTTGTGATAAACTGACTGGTTTGCTCTTCAAACCGCAGGGAGATAGAACACCATGAAAAGCTGCGCCTATCACGAAGCAGGACACACAATAGCTGCAAGGCACTTCGGATTTACTGTAGAATATACAACGATCAAGGAGGAGGTCTCTCCTTTCGAAGCGACTAAGACCCTCAGGCTAAAAGATTACTTTGATGAAGAAGAGATGATGTTTGGAAAACTCAAGGTAAAGGGAAAAGACTCACCAAGCAGGCAGGATTATAAGATCTTTTACTCCATTCTGATGGTAAAACTGGCCGGGTACACGGCGGTGGAACTTGCCGATAAAAATATGGTTTCCGAGTACACCCATTATGATGAGGACCGTGCCTTCGGGCTCAATATACTCAACTACCTTGAAAAAGAGAACGCCGGCAAAAAATATGAGCAGATGCGGAGAATAGTCAAAAAGATCTTACGCCGGAGATGGAAGGAAGTGGAAAACCTGGCTCACCGCCTTTTGGAGGAGGAGACTGTCTATTTTAGTTCGACATCTGCGGATACCTCGAAGTAAAGCCGCCATCTTGGTCCACGTACAGTATGCCATGCTTCTGGGCACATTTTAAAAAACGAAATGGATGAAAGTAAAAGCAGAATTATCTCATCCTTGCAAAACAACCAGTTGTCTAGTACAAGAAAAACATGAAGGCTCTCGGTATTTTCGAAATAAAAACAAAACTGTCCCAAATATGTGACGACGTGGCCCGTACCGGAGAAAGCGTGCTGGTCACTAAGCGGGGCAAACCCCTCGTTCGCATAGAACCTATTTCCGCTTCAGCCCACGCGGGCTCCGAGGTCTGGGAAGCTCGAAACAGCTACCTGAGTACACACGATATAGACGAGGATTATCAGGAGCCGGAGCGAAGCACAGACTCCCTCTATTTCCCCTTCGATAAAGAGGATATATGACCTAATACCGTTTACCCTGGTCGAAGCCGAGATATACGCACAACTGCAAGCCGAGAGTGTGCACAGAGGCTGCAGGAGACCCGTTATAGATCTCTGTATCGCCGCAACCGCCATAAGCCATAGATGCACCCTCGTTACACTTAACAGCAAAGATTTCGACGGTATACCCAACCTCATTATGGAAGATTGGGGATCTCTTTGAGCAGCTCAAAAACCGCCTTTAATCCCTCGAGGTTTCTCTCGAACTCGGGGGTATCCCGGCCGACAAGCTCTACAACCAGGGCGGGGATGTTTTTGCTGTAAAAGTAGCCTGTAGAGGCGCCGGTAATTCGGTACCCCACGAGGCTGCCCTCCGGCACGGGGTAGCCGGAAGCCTCCGAATAGACCCGGGCAAATCGAAGCGCGGGTTCCCATCTATCCCTTTTGCCGGCGTAGTGGATGCCGTTTGCCGCGCTGTGGTAGGAGATAACCAGGGAGGGGCGTTTTTTGAGAATATAGTCCTTAAGGGCCCTGGTCTCCGGTTCGCTGAAGGGGCGGGATCCGGCTCCTACTTCCCGATTTCTCCAATAAGCCACGGGTTCCCAATTGCCCTCCCAGTTCCTGTTCAGATCCACACCATTCGCATTCACCCGCCCCTCCTCGGTGGAGACGCTGCTAAAATCCACCTCGTCGAGGGGGCGGCCGCCGGTTACCTCGTGCAGACCGTCGGGGTTTACCACCGGAATTATGCAGACTTCGATATCGTCGGGGATTAGACCAGGATTTTCTGTAAAATGGTCGATTAGCTGCCTGGTAAGGGCTACGGTATTCCACTCATACCCGCCGTGGATACCGCCGTATATGACGACACTTCTCCCTTTGCCCCGTGCCCCGGGGCCCGTCATCGGTCCAAATCTATACACCCTGAGGGGTCTGCCCTCCACCGACTGGCCTATGGCCCGCCCCTTCGGCTCGGAATTATCATTCCCTGCCGGGTTGCCCAGTGCGGGCTGCACACCAAAAAAGACGAAGAGGAGCAGAATCAGCGCCGCGGCGGCGACACAACG
>JBKHFZ010000253.1:0-2676 GCA_046539925.1 Spirochaetaceae bacterium | reverse complement strand
GCTCACAACCCTTTAGAGAAAGGAAAAATGGCTAAAGGTTTGGAGCTAATTCTCATTTTGGAAGTCTTAAGTCTTCCAAAATGAGAATTCCTGTAATTTACCCTCTTCTGTTGAGAGTTCACCTCTTTTGAGATATAGTTGGGAGTTAGGCTGGATGAGCTTACTAAACAACAGAGATACAGGGTAGGAATTATGTGTGGAATAGTTGGATATTGCGGGCCCAAACCCGCTGCGGAAGTACTTATTGAGGGGCTTAAGAGGCTCGAATACAGAGGATACGATTCTGCGGGAATTTGTATAAGCAAGGACAATGAATTTACTCTTATAAAGAAAAGAGGAAAGCTGAAGGAGCTGCGCAAGGTTGTTCCTGCGGACCTTGACGGCGATTGCGGCATTGGACACACCCGCTGGGCCACCCACGGAGGGGTTAACGATGTAAATGCCCATCCTATCTTGGACGACACCGGAAAGGTAGCCCTGGTGCACAACGGGATAATCGAGAATTTCCAGGCACTTAAGGATAAGCTTACGGCGGAGGGGCACGTTTTTAAGACGGAGACGGACAGCGAGGTTATAGCCCATCTAATAGCTTCGGTCTATCGGGGCAGTCTCGAGACCGCGGTCCGGGAGGCTCTGTACCTTGTAAAGGGAACCTACGGTATAGCGGTAATGCACAAGGACGAGCCTGACAAGATTGTAGGAGCCCGGAACGGATCTCCCATGGTTATTGGGGTGGGTGACGGCGAGATGTTTTTGGCCAGCGATGTAATGGCCGTAATGGCTCATACAAAACAGGCGGTATACGTCGAGGACGGCGAGCTGGTAACCATAACTCCCCAGGGCTACAGGATGTTCGATATAAACGAACAGGAGATAGAGAAACAGGTGGAGCACATTACCTGGGAGCTCGAGCAGATGGAGAAGAACGGCTACTCCACCTTTATGGAGAAAGAGATCCACGAGCAGACAATGTCGATTCAGCGAGCCATAAAGGGACGCATCGATATGGAGGGAGCCACCGGCCACCTGGGCGGCTTGAATTTGACTGCGAAGGAGCTGCTCAATATCGACAAGGTCGAGATTATTGCCGCCGGCACGAGTTATTATGCCGGTATGGTAGCGGCGTACCTCCTCGAGCGGGTGGCGCGCATTCCCGCTCACGCGGAGCTCTCCTCGGAGGTGCGGTACAAGAATCCTATAGTACAGCCGAACACCCTCTACTTCGCGGTAAGCCAGTCCGGAGAAACGGCGGATACCCTCTACGCTATGCGGGAGCTGCAGCGCAAGGGGGCTACGGTGCTCGGAGTCTGTAATGCCGTTGGCTCTACAATTCCAAGGGAGTCCGACGGAGGCACCTATATCCACTCCGGTCCGGAGATTGCCGTAGCTTCCACTAAGGCCTTTACCAGCCAGATCTCCGTATTCTATATTTTTACCCTCCTTATGGCGCGGATGCGTCACTACTCCTACGAGGAGGGGGTTAACTTTGTCTCCGAACTTAACCGAATACCCATACACGTGGAGAAAATCCTCAGCAATACCGCGCCCATCCAGGAAATTGCCCGGCGATATGCAAAGTACGGGAACTTTCTCTTTATGGGCCGGGGTCTCAACTACCCGGTTGCCATGGAGGGGGCATTAAAACTCAAGGAGATAAGCTACATACATGCCGAAGGCTACTCCAGCGCCGAGATAAAACACGGCCCAATTGCCCTGATAAACGAGAACACTCCCAGTGTATTTCTCGTGCCCGACGAGGGCCTGCGGGATAAGGTCATCTCAAACATGAAGGAGGTAAAGGCGAGGGACGGAAGGGTTATTGCAATAGCAGTTGAGGGAGATAAAGAGATAGCGGATATTGCAGACGATGTAATGTGGATACCGAAAACCCACGAGCTTATGTATCCCTTCCTCATGGTTATTCCCATGCAGCTCTTTGCCTTCTACTGCGCCCTCGAGTTAGGCAGGGATGTAGACCAGCCGCGAAACCTCGCGAAAAGTGTAACGGTGGAGTAAAACCCGTGAACACGCCTCATCTCTCGAGGCTTTCAGGGAAGTGCGGTCCGGCGGTACTTCTCCTCCTCTCTCTGCTTGGTACTGTTGCGGTTCCGAAAATTTCGGCTCAGGAATCGAATGGAGGGGAGACGGGCTCATCGAGCCGGGAGGAGAGTACCGTCTCTGTTCTCGTATCCGGCCCGACCTCCGGCAGGGGGATCCCCTTTTTACCGCCTAACGCTATCGAATATCATCGAGGGGTCTATGAACTCCCCGAACAGAACCTCCTGCTGCATCACACTCGCAGGGAGATCGTTCCTCCTTCTTCGTGGGAGGAGAAGGCCTGCGGCGGTACTCCCCTGCTCACCTTTTATACAAAATGGAAGGATTTGCCTGAGACAGTGACGGAGATATGGCCTGTCTCCGATAAAAATACCCTTCAAGCATCGCCCCTGCAGCCTGTTACCGCCTTCTATAGTGGAGAAGACTATTATCTCTTTTTTACTTTTCTCGGAGGGACCGTCTCCTGTGATTTTGTAGAGAGTTTTATTGAAAAGTTTCTCTACTTCAGGAGCGTATCCCGTGGTGAGGAGAGCCGGGCAGGGCGGGAGGAAAGCTCGAAAGGCCCCGTGCCTCCCCCGCCTTTTCCCGCTGTGCTCGATTAGAAGCCTCCCAGGATTA
>JBKHFZ010000252.1:0-2695 GCA_046539925.1 Spirochaetaceae bacterium | reverse complement strand
AAAAGGCGGTTTGTATGGAAAGAAAAAACGGTAAATCGGCACACGAGGGGGCGGGGAAAGACCATGCGGGGGCGGGGAAAAACGAAGGTGTGAGAAACATACTCGACTCCTATATTCCCGTAAAACTCTCATTAGAGGATGTACCCCTGCCGGACAGGATAAAACCGGCGCTTCCTTATCTCAAGGAGGCGATGGACGGGGTCCATGAGATATTTCTCTCCCAGCAGTGGGAGAAGTATGTGGGTGTAATTCATAAAAAAATGGACAGGCCTGATGACCTGGGGGAGTTCTACCGTCGTTTCCAGGGGCCCTGGTATCCCGTGGAGGATTACAAAAGCTACGACCCCGATGTTCCAGACAGAGTTCCCGGCTGCAGCTTCTATCCCGAAGATATGACAGCGGAGGAGTTTCGCCGGCGTGCCGGTGAGCTTGAGAGTCCGACAACAAAAGTTGTCCGGGGTGCGGGAGGGCGCCTGGAAGCGCGCCACTACCACGCCGTGTATGCGGAAAAACTCGCGGAGGTGTTTGACGCTCTGGAAAAAGCGTCGGAAATTCTCGAAGATCAGGGAGAGCCGGATTTTGCGGACTACCTGGGAGAACGGGCGGAGGCTCTTGTCTCGGGAAGGTACCATGAAGCAGACAGTGCGTGGGTGCGTCTGCACGATGTGCCTATTGAGCTGGTCCTCGGCCCCTACGAGGTCTACGCAGACGCGCTGCTGGGACTAAAGGCGATGTACGAGGGGATGCTCATGGTGGTCGACCACGATAGATGCGGCAGGCTCAAAGAGATGGAAGAGCACCTCGAGGAGATGTCCGGGGCTTTTCCCATGCCCTCCGGTGCGCAACCGGCGGTGGGCGGCTTGGCCCCCCTGGTGGTTGTACATCAGATCTACAGCGCCGGGGAGGCGCGCCAACCGATATATCCCGCGGCCTTTAACCTGCCCAACGACCCCTGGGTAAGGGGGAACGTGGGCTGGAAGCAGGTGATGCTCTACAACGTGATGCGGGCCAAATTCGACAACATAACGGTTCCCCTTGCGCGGAGGGTTATGCCCAACTTCGAGGAGCCGGATTTTGAACCCTTCTTTTACGAGGTAATTCTCCACGAGGTGAGCCACGGCCTCGGTCCCGCCTACCGCGCCGACGGGAGAAAAGTGGACAGCTGCCTCGGCCCGCACTATACCGCAATAGAGGAGGCAAAGGCCGACACGGGGGGACTCTTTTTCCTTCTCGAGTACGGCGGCTTCTTCGGCATTCCCCGTTTTGACCATAAGACGATATTTCAGGGATACGCGGCGGCACAATTCCGCTCCATGCGCTTCGGCATGCACGAGGCTCACGGCGCCGCCGGGGTAATTGCCCACAACTGGATGCTCTCCTGCGGCGGTTTCGAGCGTACGGAAGAGGGGTATGCGGTTAACCCGGACAGAGGTCGCTCCGGAATAAAAAGCCTTCTCGAAGAGCTCTGCCGGCTGGAAGCGGAGGCGGAGCAGGCAGAGGCGGCGGCTTTTCTGGAAAAATGGGCCGAGCCGGATACGCAGCTGCTCGAGACTATGGAAAAACTGCGGAGCCTGCCGGTGGATCTTTTCCTGGAGTTTGATGTGTGAGGCGCGGGGGGACCCGTATAATTCTCACTCAGGTAATATCGCGATTTTCCGGCACATGGACTTTTCTCCAAAGGCTCCTCTTTCTTCTGGAGCTTGCGGCGGCGCTGCGGCTTTTTGATGCGGTTCCGGCCTTTCCAGGGACACGCCTCTTTTCAGATACAGATCTCTCCGGCCGCAGGCGGCGGAAAAAGCGCCGGACAACACCTACCTTGCCGAAGGCGAGCCAGTAGAGGAGTCCCGCGCCGAGTACAAGGGGCGTTCCAAACACCACAATGCCCAGAACCAGGAAAAAGATGGAGTAGAAGACCTTGACCACCGTGTAGCCGAACTCCGTAAGCCCGTCCCGGAGAGAGGGGAGGGGACCGTGGTCCGAGGCGTAGGAGGGGAGCCTTGCGTTGATGTGGAGGGTCGAGAAAGAGATGCGGTGAGAGAGGTGGGTAAAACTGCCCTCCAAGCTCTCGAGTTCTGTAAGTGTATCGTTAAGCTCCCGTTCCACCCGCAGGATATCCTCGATCTCCTCGGCCTTATCGAGGTAGCTTCTAAAGCGCTCTACGAGAATCTCCTTGTTGGTAATGCGGTGCTCGAGGTCGTAGAACTGATCGGTCACATCCTGCACATTTGTCTGCTTCGAATCCACCTCTCCCAGCTCTTCGCTCTCCTCTATAAAGCCGTCAAATTTCTCCGAGGGGATCTTTACCGTCATGGAAAAACTGTCGCGTCGGCGGTTGGTAGAGGCGATGTAGCCTCCCATCTCCTTTACAGAACGGCGGAGTTCCGATTCCGCCTTGTCGAGGTTATCCACAACCAGGTCCATCGACCCGGTACTTACCAGCTTTCTTTCGCCGTCCTGGGGAACTTCAGTGGGTTCTGCACTATCCGCCGAGTCTTGCTTGGCCATAGGCGTGGACTCGGTAGCCATGGGCGCGGACTCCGCGGCAAACTGCTCCATCGCCGCACCGCTGCGGGAAGCGCTTACCTGGGGCTGGGCCTCTCCCTTCCGGGAGCCGAAGTCGGCAATATCTCCGTTACCGCAGGAGCCTAAAAATACAAAGACCCCCGCAAAGAGAAGGGCAAGGGCTGTCCGCACC
>JBKHFZ010000251.1:0-2704 GCA_046539925.1 Spirochaetaceae bacterium | reverse complement strand
AGAGCTGCGCCGTGTGTAGCAACCGGAACAGCCGAGTACGTGTACATGGGCCCGTTCTTTTCGCTGGAAGTAGCGGGCGTAGATAATTCCGGAGGAGGGGAGGCTCTTGTGACACACCGGACAGATACGCGGTAAGGCGGGGCTTGGTGGATAACAGTGGGGGCAGCCGTATATTTCCATCATCCGGTCTATCTCTCCCGGATAAAGCACCGATTTTACCTTCTCCCCTTTGGACAGAGGGCTGCCGCATATCGGGCAGTGTCGCAGGGCGGGTGTACGGCCCTCCCGGGATTTTTTGTTTTCGGTTTTTCCCTTATTCAGAAGAGTGATAAGCAGTACAATAATAAGTGCGGCTAAAGCCGCTGCAACCGCATATTCTATTTTTGTCCCCCCTTCGCTATAGACCGCCCTGTTCCATCCATTGCCTTGTCCGGATTGAGTGTAGCCGGTACAATGGGTACATGGCAAGTCTGTTTATTATAGCAACACCCATAGGCAATCTCAAAGACATCACCCTTCGCGCCCTTGAAACTCTGGGCAGGGTGGATGTAATTGCCTGCGAGGATACACGCCACACGAGAAAACTCCTTACCCACTACGAAATCTCCTCGCGCCTTGTAAGTATCCGCTCGGAAAACGAGAGGGAGGGGGCGGAAAAGCTGATAGAGACCTTGCGGGAGGGGAAGGATGCAGCCTATGTAAGCGATGCCGGTACACCCGGGGTAAGCGACCCGGGCCGCAGGGTGGTGGAGGCGGTGCGGGCTGCCGGATTTTCCCTGGTGCCTATTCCGGGGCCCTCCGCGCTTACTACGCTTCTTAGTGTCTCGAGTTTTCCGGGAAGAACGGTAACTTTTGACGGTTTTATAAGTCCAAAGGCGGGGAAAAGGGCCAAACGCATCGGAGAACTGCTGGCCAGGGAAGAATCGTTTATTTTTTATGAATCTCCACATAGAGTACTGAAGATTTTGAAGGATGTAGCCGAAAAAGAACCTGAGCGGCCGGTAATAATAGGCAGGGAAATGACGAAGATCTACGAAGAATTTCTTGAGGGGACGGCGGAAGAGGTGTATTTTCTTTTGGAGAATAGAAAAAGCCTTAAAGGAGAGTTTTCACTACTTGTTTCCGGGAAGAAAAAGCGCTAAAATATAGGGGTAAGGTGACGATAATAAGAATGAAAGGTAGGGTTTTGGAATGAACATAGAGAGACTTGGTCCCGTTGAGCCGATTTCGAAGCTCAACAAGAACAGTAAAACCCAAAAGCCTGGAAAGGCTGAACAGAAGGATTCCGTTAATATCTCTTCCGATGCAAAAACTATGGGAGAGGTGTATAAAGTCGCCGAGCAGGTAAAGGCAGGTTCCGATATAAGGTGGGACCGAGTGGAACAGGTAAAGAAGAATCTCGAGGACCCGAATTATATAGACAACAAGGTCGTTGAGTCGGTTGCAGATTCAATAATCGATCTTTTCGGCATCGAATAGCACTTCAACAGCAAATACAGAGGCCGGGATACTCCCAGGATGAAGAATCTCTCAGTGTATATACCTACAGCATCATTTTGTTATCCCGGAGCGGCAGCACAACTCGGTAGAGAGGCGGCCCTCAAGGGGCGCCGTTTTCTTTTGGTAACGGAACAGCAGCTCAGCGACAGCCGGGTACAGGAGACACTTAAAAACAGCTGCGAGAACCAGGGTATAGAGATTATCTCTTATACGGATGTGGGCCCCTTTCCCAACACCTCCCATGTGAATAAAGTTGTAGAGCTCGCAAAAGCAGGCAGAGTCGATGGAATAATCGGTTTTGGAGATATATATACCCTTTCAATAGCCAAGGGGGCTGCGGCAACAGGTAAAAGCGGCACACCCGCGGCGGCAATAATTACCGGCAATCTGGACGACACCGTCTCTCCTTATCCATATTTCGAGGTCCCGAGTACGGTCCGTGCTCCCATCCTTTTTAACGGGGGGCTTCACCTCGTCGATGCCCGCAACGGGGAGGCTGTGTATTCGCTGCTCCCCAATTACCGAACGGATGCCGGCTTTCTCGACCCGGATCTCCTCGATATCTACTCCCAAAAGTACCGGCTTTCGGTGATAATGGACCTGCTGCTCTCCTCCATCGAGGGGTATATCTCCGGGGAGGATACCTTTTTCTCGGACACACTCCATTTACGAGCCATAGGGCTTGTTCTTTCCAATCTTGCTCAGGTATTAGAGGAGCCGGGCAATACGGATTATATTTTTCGCATTCAGCAGGCAGGTTTTTTTGCAGCCTACGGGCTCGGTATAAGTTCTCCGGGGATCGGCACCATCACCAGTCACATACTTGCCGCGGTCAAGCGTGTGCCCCAGCCGGTTATCTCCACTATTCTGCTTCCCTACGTGCTCGAGTATGGGGTAAAAACGGCTCCGGAGAAGGTCTCCAGAATGGGACCGATGCTCGGGGAGAATCTGAAGGGTTTGTCCGTCGTACAGGCGGCCGACAGGGTCGTGGAATCAATACGTACGTATCTCGGGGTCGATGTGCTTCCTTCGAGACTCAGCGAACTTGGTATAGATGGGGGGGATATAGAATCCGCCGCTGCCCAGGCATGCAGATGGCCTCTTTCCGACGCCCTGCCTTCGAGGATGGATGAGGAGAGAGCCGCCTCCTTTTTGCGAGACGCACTCTAACCGGCAGCAGTATGCTCTAACCGGCAGCAGTATG
>JBKHFZ010000250.1:0-2779 GCA_046539925.1 Spirochaetaceae bacterium | reverse complement strand
GCCGCCTTCCCCCGGTTTGCCCTCTTCTTCTATAAAGAGAAATCTGTCCGGAATGGTGTCTCTGGCGATGCGGAAGATCTCATCCTCCGAAAGACCCTTTAGCACCCCCTCGACTGTGCCGTTTTTTACCGTTTGCTGCTCCTCTGCAGTCTTCTCCGCTTCTTTTTTCTCTTGGGATATCCTGGAAGTATCGTCGACCCGGGCTTGCCCTTTGGCGTTGGAGGAGGCATGGGAGGAGGCATTAGAGGACTCCTCGGAGTTGTTATTCTCCGGGACACCCGTGCACGCCGTTATGAGCAGGAGGAGCGAAATAGAGGCAGTAATAGTTATACGAGAGAGCGAAACACCCATTTGTTACTCCAGCGAGTTCTATATTAGCAGGAGCTGTGGATTTTATCTATTACTTTTTTTAATGGTTCAAAGCTTGGGGGAAGTTGTCTCGAAAGAGAAGTTTGCTGTGCCTAATCCACCAGCATGCGCAGCCGTTTTTTCCCGTCGGAGGAGCGAAAAGGGTTCTTCCTGTTTTTAAGGAAATTTCTATAGGTGGTGCAGGCGCGATAATACCCGTCGGGGCCCCGGTAAGTGGATGATACATCGCAGCGGTAGAGCTCGAGGAGCTCTGGAAAAAGAGGCGAGGAGAGCACATCCTCCGTACGAGAGAAGGGCAGCTTCGGGATATAGGTGGGAAGCATATGGTTCCGCACAAAGTAGTCGACCTGTTCCACGATATCTCTGCCGTAGCCAAGGGTGGAGAGAAACTGCACCGCCTTATTCGCACCAATCTGGGCGTGACCGTCGAAGGCGTTTCCATTGTGGGGGCCGGTAAAGGGTTTGCCGGCATCGTGAAGAAGCAGAGCGAGGGAGAGAGGAAGCTCCCGTATCTTCCTGTAGGCAAAGGCCTCCACTGTGTGCCGCCAGACATTGCCCTCGGGGTGGTGTTCCTTTGAATGGTCCACCTTGCCCATGGCAGAGAGGAGCGGCCAGTGAGCATCTATAAAACCGCTCTCCTCGAGAAGCCTCAATCCCCGACCAGCCCATTTACCGGTAAGCACACCTGTAAGGAGAAAACGCTGCTCTACAATCGGAAGGCGGTTGGTTTTGCCCGCACCGGAGGCGGCGGGATTACCCGCAGAGCCGGGGGAACAGAGTTTCTCTTTTAGTATCCGCGAAGGCTCGTACCCGATCCGGGCAACAATAAGGGCAGCTTCGAAGACCCGGTACCAGGGAGACTGCTCTTCGGTATCGGCCGAATCCTGGCCGTAATCGTCGAACTCCCGGGGGGCGGTAAGGGTCTTGTCCCTGAGCTGGTAGTACGCTAATTGACGGTCTACAAAGGCTCTCCTCTGAATATCGTAGAGGAGGGAACCCTGGTGGTTCAAAGCTTGGGGGATTCGAGCTATACGGGGACTCGGCGGAGGGAGGGTGCGGCGGAATTTTCGAGACTCCTCGCCGGCTGAATCCGGAGGCGAATCTATGCCGGAGTCGCTAGTTATGCTGCCGATAGTCGATCCACCGAGGGTATCTCCGCCAAAGAGGCCCCCGCCGTCGTCAATACAACGAAAAAGCACAAGAGCCCCGGGACGATCGAGAACCGCGTCGAAGCGGGAGGGTCCGGGAAAGGAGATATCCTCGAAGAGTTTGCTCAAGTCGACAATGCTGCCCTCGGTTTCCACCTGAAGCACCTCGCCCCGCTCCATGGAAAAGTAGCGTTCGAGGGCGGAAAACCCCGAGAGATATGAGGGAACATCGGCAAACTCGAGAGCATCTATAATATCCACGCTCCCAAGATAGTGCTCTTTGGGCATGAGAATCAAGGAGAAAGGGCAAAAGGTTTTACGGGCTGGTCAAAGCACCCTACTGTCGAGACTGATAATAGTTTACCACTGCTATTTCCCCCTTACCAATAAGAGAATTTCCTATTAGACTATTACGGAAATTGCCGTCACACGGAGGAACAGCATGATACTCTCCGGCAGAGAGATAGAGAAGAGACTCGGTTACGATATTGTTATAGAACCGTATACCCCCAAGCAGCTTAACCCCAACAGCTACAACCTCAAACTCCACAATAGACTTCTGGTATACACGGCGGCGGGACTCGACATGAAAGTTGCAAATCCTACCGAAGAGATTATTATCCCCCCGGAGGGACTCAGCCTGGAACCGGGACGCCTCTATCTCGGCAGGACGGTTGAGTATACGGAAACTCACAACGCGGTGCCGATGCTCGAAGGCAGATCTTCCGTTGGCAGACTCGGGCTGTTTATCCACGTAACCGCAGGCTTTGGAGACGTCGGCTTCAAGGGCTACTGGACCCTGGAGATTTTCTGTGTTCAGCCGATTACCATCTATCCCGATGTTGAGATATGCCAGATCTACTACCACCAGATATCCCCAGACCACAGCGAATACAAAAGCGGCAAGTATCAAGGCAACCGGGATATCCAGCCGAGCATGATGTACAAGGATTTTTCCGGTAAGGGGTGAGCGGCTTTACAGCTCCCCCTCGTCGGCAGACAGTGCTGCGCCGGCGGCTTAGTGGGTGGGCTTGGGGTTTCAGTATCGGGCGGGAGCTCCCTCAGGCACACTCCCCGCCGCGGCCAAAATCGGCGTACAGCACTTTGCCCTCCCTCCAGATAGTGCTGCGCCGGCGGTCTGTACGATCCGCCTGCGAAAAACGGAGCACCCGGATGTGATCCTCCTCGAAGGGCAGCAGAAGCTGCCTCCCCCGCTTACCAAGCCCGCCGAACTCCTGGCGGATCGGTCTCCCCCGGACCGG
>JBKHFZ010000249.1:0-2816 GCA_046539925.1 Spirochaetaceae bacterium | reverse complement strand
GAGGCTTTTACCCAGAAAGAGGGGCAGCCCGAGAGCTACGGAGGAACAGGCTTGGGCTTGGCAATTTCCAAACGCCTGGTGGAGGCGATGGGAGGAGTGTTAAAACTGAAGAGCATGGAGGGTAAGGGGAGTACATTTACTATTGAGTTTCCGGATCTTCCTGCGGCGGAAGCGGGGTCGGAGGGAGGATTGGAAAATGCCGAGGAAGAGCAGCAGGAAGCCGGCGAGAAAAGCGGTCCTGCCGGGGATAATGACCCGGATTATGAGGCAGATTATGGGGCAGACTATGAGGCAGACTATGAGGCAGATGCGGAGCTTGTAATGCCCTTTGTCTCTGGAGACGCGATAGACCTGGAGAGAGCTGTTAAGCGGCTCGAAGGCGATCTGAAAGAGCGGTGGGCTTCTGTTTCCGGTACCATGTTTATCGAGGAATGGCGCGAGTTTGCGGCGGAACTCTACAGAACCGGTGTCGATTATAATCTCTCCGGGCTGCAGGAGTACGCCCAGGAGATGCTTGACTATATACGGGACTTTGAACTGGAAAAGCTTAAAGAGACGGGGAGTCTGTACCCTTCTCTTGTCAGAGAGTACAGAAAGCTGAGCGGTGAATAGAAAAACAGTATTCCCTCGAGGAAACAGCGCGACCCCCTACGTCTCTCCAGGCCGCCTGAGCTTTGTTATGCTCCTCTTCTATCTTGCCGCGGGAGCACATATTCCCATAATAAGCCTCTACCTCACAAAAACCCTTGGGTTTAGCGGTGCCCAAACAGGGGCAATTCTCTCCATGTCCGCTCTTTCGGCCCTGGCGGCGCCTCTTGTCGGTTCTTTTATTGCCGACCGTCTTGTCTCCTCGGAGAGGCTGTTGGCATACTCCCAGATTATCAGCGGATGTCTCATGTTTGTTCTTACCCTCCAGGAGAGGTTTCTCCCCGTGCTCATCATCTACCTTTTGTACAAGATGGTGTTTCAGCCGGGGGTGGCGGTAACCAACGCCATCGTCTTTCATCACTCTCCGGACTCCACCCGCCAGTTTGGTGGAATCCGCAAGTGGGGAACCATCGGATGGATACTGGCGGGGTGGTTTTTCAGCCTCTTCTGGCTTCGAATTGCCGGCGGTGCTATCTCCGATGCCCTCTACTTTACCTCCCTTGCCAGTATTGCCCTCGGTGCATACTCCTTCAGCCTGCCCCTGGGAAGAAAGGATGCCCCTCGGAGGAAACGGCTCTTTCCCCGGGCGGCACTCAAGCTGTTTGCCACTCCGGCAATTGCAGGTACCGCTTTGGCCGGCTTTTTTATACAGCTGGTCGACAGGTACTACTACTTCGGTACCGGCCCTTTTCTCCAGGATACAGGTTTTGCAGAGGCTCTTATTATGCCCATTATGACAATCGGGCAGATAACCGAGGTTATTTTTCTCTCTCTTCTTGGGGGAATACTTACCAAATACGGGTTTAGAAAGACTCTTATGTTCGGCGCGTTAATGGAGGCGGGCAGGTTTTTCTGTTTTGCCCTGGTGGGATGGAAGTACTTTGCGGTAGTGGGGATTCTGTTCCACGGCCCCGCATTTGCCCTCTTTTTCTCGGCGGCGTTTATTTTTATAGACAGCTTTACCAACGAGGAGTCGAGGGCAGGAGTTCAGCAGATATTCAGCCTTGTGTCTATAGGCCTTGGCAACGTAGCGGGAAGCTTGCTGGCCGGTTTTATGTATGATCACTTTACCGGTTTTGAGGTGGCCGGCGAGGTTGCCTACACTCCATTCTGGCTGGTGCCTATGGGAATCTCCGTCGCTGTAGTTGTCGGGTTTTGTCTTGTCCGTTTTAGGGAGGTAAAAAGAGACAACTGAATTGGTCCTGGTATGCTTGACCGGTGGTGCTGGAGACCTGTACTATTCCTGTAAATAAAAGATACAGGACGACTTAGTGGAGAGTGCATGAAGAAGGTTATAGTTGGGGCGGGAAACGTAGGCATCCAGCTGGCAAAACGCTTAATAGAGGAGCATCACGATGTGGTACTGGTGGATCGCAACCTCGAAAGGCTCCGACAAGCTGCGGGCAAGCTGGACTGCATGGTAGTTCACGGGGAGGCAAATAACCGGGAGGTGCTTAAAAAGGCCCAGATAGAAGAGGCGGACTTTTTTATCAGCGTAACCGAGAGCGACGAACTCAATATGATAGCCTGCGGAATGGTTGCAGGAGAGTTTAACGTACCCTATAAAATTGCCCGGGTGCGTAACTTCGACTACTCGAGTTCTCCGGTTGCCCAGAATCCCTTTTTAGGTATCGACTATGTGGTTAATCCGGAGATAGAAGCGGCCAGGGCAATTCTGCGCTCGGTAGAACACGGTGCTATAAGCGATATTATAAACTTTGAGGGCACCACCTTCCAAATGAGGACAATGGTAATCGACGAGAAGTCGAAATTCCGGGACAAAAGGATAGAAGATGTAAAGGAAGAGGTGCAGTACGATTTTATCGTGGTGGTCATAATCCGCGAGAACGGCTACATAATCCCCCAGGGAGATACGGTAATAAGAGAGCGGGACACCCTCTACCTTATAGGGCAGAAAGATCATCTGGAGACTGCCTTCCACGTGGAGGGAAAACCCCGCCACGAGCTCAAAAAGGTGGTAATAATCGGCGGAGGGCGCATAGGCAGGCACGTGACAAAGGGCTTGATGGTTCCCGAGCATAAACGGGAGCCCTTTGCCAACCGGGTAATGTCCTCCTTCTTTCCCAGACACAAAAGGTCCATTGCGATTGTGGAGAACGACTACGACAAGTGCCAGGAACTCTCCGAGATGTTCCACGATGCGCTTG
>JBKHFZ010000248.1:0-2817 GCA_046539925.1 Spirochaetaceae bacterium | reverse complement strand
CCTCTTTGGGGGTAAAGAGGCGCAGCTCCTTTACCTCCTCTTCCTGCCTTCGCAGTCCGGATGCGGGAATTCCCGGCTCTTTCGAATCGGCCTGCCCAGGTTCTGAGCCTTCCGGGAGGACGTTGCCTTTTGGGAGGACGGCAAAGATAAGGGCCACCGCGTGCCACTCGAGTTCCGGGTAGTACTCGGTGTAATACCCGAAAAAGCGGTATGAGCCTGCGGTAAGGCCCGTCTCTTCCTCCAGCTCCCGTTTCATCGCCTCTTCCACCAACTCGCCGTACTCGATATGTCCGCCGGGAATGCACCAGTGGTTGTAAAACGGTTCGTGGTTGCGGCGGGCTAAAAGTATTCGGTTTTCGACTGTAACCAGTGCTCCTACGGTTGCCTTTATGCATCGGCCCATGGCTCCTCCTAATGGTACTTCCCGTATCCAGGGTGGTTTTCGAGCTCCAGGGCCTTCGGCGGTCCGAGAATCTGGGACATAACCAGAGCCCTCTTTAGCTCCGGCAGGGAACGGATGCGTCGGAATCCTGTACCAGTCTGTGTATCGCTTTTAAGTGTGCCGGAAGCGGCCGACATACTTCCCGGAGCCGAAACGTGCCCCCCCCCGGGAGAGGCGGCCTTTTCCCCAAAGGGGGCGGCAGGCTTGTTCCAGCTGTCTGCGTCCCTGCTCATCTCGTCCCAGCGGTTGTACCGTTCGTCTAAGGAGGAGGAGAGGGCGTGGGAGGAGAACTCCTTTGTGTGGGCAGTCAGGGTTTCGCCCTTCTCCTCCAGGTCCCCGCTTCTATCCTGCCCCCCGCTTTTTCTCTTCTCTGCCGGGGCAGTGTCGGAATAGGGGGTGGAGTAGACCTCTCTTCCGGCGTCGTCTACCCTGGAGGGTCTGCTTTCCACCCTATAGCCTTTGTCTGCTGAGTAGCGTTGGTAACTCTCCTCGGCGGATTTACCGGAAGTTCTTTCGGAAGTTCTTTTGGAAGTTCCACTGCGAGATAAATCGCTCCCCTGGAGTTCCTCTTCGCCTCTATCTGCTGCCGCCTGTCTTCGGGCATTCTCTTCTCTGCCCTGCTTTTGCTTGTAGAGCATATAGACCAGGGGCGCTACCAGTGCGGCCACGAAGAGAAGAAGAGTCAAAAAAGAGACGATAAGCTGAAAGGTCATACTACTCCTCCCCGGGACCTTCGCCCTCTCCGCCTATGCTTGTCCTCATATCCGTATCCGCCTGTATGTTCTTCATCCGGTAGTAGTCCATAACTCCAAGATGGCCCTTGCGGAACGCTTCGGATATAGCCTTCGGTATTTCCGCTTCCTCCAGCACTACCTTGGCCCTGTTCTCCTGGACCTGTGCTATCATCTCCTGTTCGCGGGCCTGGGCGGCGGCACGGCGCTGTTCGGCCACCGCCTGGAAACGGCGTTTATCCGCTTCCGCCTGGTCCGCCTGGAGTTTTGCGCCGATGTTGTCCCCCACGTCTATGTCAGCAATATCAATGGAGAGAATCTCGAAGGCGGTTCCGGCATCCAGCCCCTTCTTGAGGACGGTACGGGAAATCTGGTCGGGGTTTTCAAGGACGTCTTTGTAGGTTTCGGAGGAGCCTATGGTAGTAACGATTCCCTCTCCTACCCGTGCGATTATAGTCTCCTCTTTTGCACCGCCCACAAGTCTCTCGATGTTTGCGCGGACCGTTACCCTCGCTTTAGCCCTCACCTGTATTCCGTCCTTTGCAACCGCGTCTATGGTACTGCGGCCCTTTTCCGGGTCCGGGCAGTCGATTACCTTGGGGTTAACGCTGGTTTTTACCGCATCTAGAACATCACGCCCGGCAAGGTCTATGGCGGCGGCCTTCTGAAAGGAGAGGGCGATCTCCGCTTTGTTTGCCGCAATAAGCGCCTTGCTTACCCGGATAACATCTCCGCTTGCCAGGAAGTGGGTCTCTAAAAAGTCGGAGTTAATATCTATTCCAGCCTTCGTGAGCATAATACTGCTGTCCACTATTACCTTGAGTTTTACCTTGCGAATCCACATTCCCACCAGTCTTGCCATGGAGATGTGGGCACCCGAGAGGAGTGCGCGAAACCAGAGACTGAAAAACTTGAAGAAGAAAGAGATAAAGATGAGTAGGACAATTCCAATTAATACATAGACAATAAGCATGGTCATAACGACTCTCCTTTCCGAACCTCAATTCGGTTTCCTTCGATTTTTTTGACCGTAATTTTTTCGTTTTCCCCTATAAATTCGCCGTCGGTTACGGCGCTGTACCTGCGTCCCTCTATTCTCACAGTACCGGAAGGCCGCAGCGGTGTAACAGCGGTGCCGCTTTTTCCCTCGAGCTCGGGATAGATGGGATCGGAATGGCTGGTGTAGCCTGTATCGGTACTCTGCCTGTCCATCAGGATGAGTTTTTTGCCCATAAAGGTCCTTGGAAAATAACGGAACCATACCACGAAGAGCGTTGGAACGAGAATCAGAACACTTATAAGAAAGACCGTACCCGAGGCGGCCCCGAGGGTCTGAAAACTGCGGACCACGGCGGTAATTATACTGCCTATTCCGAGGAGGCCTATAAGCCCTCCCGCCGGGACAAACAGCTCTATAATCATAGCGGCCAGTCCGATAATAGAAAGTACAGCCAATTCCGCCATCTACTCGCTCCTCTCCACTACAATTCTGTTGCCGGCCACCTCTATTACCCTCACCTCCGCTCCCGGCTCTATCCACTCTCCTTCGGTTACCACCGAGTAGTCCTCTCCGTCTATCTCCATCTTTCCCGCCGGTCTCAGGTTTGTTTTTACCTTTCCTCTGCTTCCGATTTGAGGAGAGCC
>JBKHFZ010000247.1:0-2823 GCA_046539925.1 Spirochaetaceae bacterium | reverse complement strand
AAAAGGAGATCAATGGTCCGATCAGGCATATCGACTATCGAATTTACCCCGCTGCGAAACTTATCGTACTTTCTCAGGAAATCAGTCTCCGCCGGAAGGTCCCTTTCTATCGTCTGCTGCACACAGGAGAAGAGGAATTCGGTATGGGGCGTGGCATCAAAAAATCGGTAGAGGTAATCGGTTTTGTTGGTGACCTCGATGTTTTTCTCTTCATTTATCTCCCATTCAATGAGTGGAAGAATTTTGTGTGAGTACTGCTGAAGAATGTCCCTGTACTCCTCTATTCGCTCGAGAATTACCGATGAGACAGGAAAAACCAACCCCGGCGGATTGTAGCCGGCTTGCCCTAATACATGGTGGATAAGATACCGATGAACTCTTCCATTGCCGTCCTGAAAGGGGTGCACATACACAAAACCAAAGGAGAGGCATGCAGCGGCGACCACCGGGTCCAGCTTGCCGGAGACCCGTCTGTCGAACTCGATAATACCTCCTAAAAGGCTCTCCAGGTCCTCGGGCCGGGCACTTACATGCTCGGGAATGGGCATACCGGTATCCCGGTCATGTTCACCCACAAAGCCTCCATGCTCTCTGAGGCCGATCTGTACGAATCGTCCGTCTCCTATCACCATTTTCTGCAGACGTACCAGTTCATCTATATCGACGGGCCGGCCCCCTGCCTCGCCGATTGCCCTCCCCCAGCGCTGAATGCGGCTCTGTGCCGGCTCCTCTCCTTCGATGATGTAACTCGCCTTCGAATCCTTCAAGAGCAGAAAGGCCGCCGTACGCGAAACAACGTCACGGGGTATACGGTCAATAAGCGTGCTTGCCTTCTGTTTCAGGTCTTTGGACAAAAACTTCTCGATTGTTTCCGTACGATATACCAGGGGGCAAAACTGAGGAGTACCGGGAAGATTGTTTACTACCCGCTGACGCCTGACCCGTTCTCCGGTAATCGAAAGCTGCATGGAAGGGTCGATTACTTCCACATAGCCCCCCTGTGAAAGGTCTTCTAACGGAAGAAGCGTACCGGTAAGCCACTCGTAGAGAAACCAGACTCGACGGGCATATAGCCCTGTAGGAGATCTGTGTACCATGAGAACCAGTTCATCCTGCGAAGTTCTCTTGAACAAACGGTCGAGTACCGCAAGATCGACACCTTCGTATTTGAGAGCAAAGGTGAGATGCCCCTCGAGGGAGTTCTCCGGACTGTGGCGCGGGGTAAACAACTTCCATCCATCTTTCTCGAGCATCCTGTGCCTCTCTCCGATGGCACAGAGACGACGCGGAAGCGGCACGTTCAGGCCATAGGCATCAACTAAAGCTGCATACCCTGCCGGGCTTCCCCGCTTGGGAAGCCTCCTATCGTGAAAAACCGTTACCGGATATGAAATACTATTAAAATCTCCTTTCTTCATGAATTTCTATTATACACTATGAAAACCGATAATTCTACCAATTTTTCATGAAAAACTGTTTACGGGCTTATTCTCTTGCCTTTTCCTATGAGTTTCTTGTAGTGCTCTCGATAAGCTTTAGCGTTCCGGGTGCCATTTCCTGTATGCGTTCAAATACACATAACGGCCCGCCACACGGCGGGCCGTTTATTCTATTTCTCATCAGCGGACTGCTAATAATTACCCCTGTTCCTAGAACGTTTCGGCATAGACCATAGCTTCCAATTCCTCGGCAACATCTTCGAGTCCGAGCTTTATCAGCGTCTCTTTGCGAGGAAAGCCGGTCTCCACATCCCATTCGTGCAGCTTATAATACTCATCGAGCATGGCATTGAGGATCTCCGGAGAGTTCGTACTCTCTTGTGCATTACCGAGTGAGGTACGCGTTATTCTATACGGAAGCATGTCATCCTTTCTCGATAAGCCCTCCCTGATGTTGAAACACCTCTCGAGGGTAAGGATTCTCCTTCCCGCCTCCAGAGCCTCTTCGATACTGAGGTTTCTTCCGCTTGCCGCATTGTACAGCTCGGTCATCTCCTTCTCTAAAATGATGTTTGCCGCGGTATTCACGAATGCACAGAAACCCAAGGCGTCGGCGAGGGTGTAGTTGTCTTCATGCCATCTGACTATTTCCGCCCTTTTCTCCGTGAGGGTCGGGTTGGCATATTTCACATCGCCCGTGATACGCTCTATCAACTTCGCCGCCTCGGGATACATTCCGGCCTCGGCGATACACTCGGTGTGCAGGTGGTCGGGCCCTCTGGGATTAACGCAGAAGGCCAGCGCGTAGGCCATGGAAGCTCTTGTCTCACATCTTGATTGTTCCAAGCCTCTGGCCTGGACCGCCCACTTGCAGGAATCCCCGCCGACTTTTTCCGAAGCATTTTTGGTGCCTTCCGCAAGCAGATCACCGATCCCCTCACGATAGGCGATCTTCTCGATGAGCTGGAGTACCTCTTTCTCCGCCCCCCAGCATAGATCGAGCCCATCGACGTCCCCTTTCTCAAGAACTCCGCGTTCCACCGTCTCTATAAGCCACTGAATAGCGGAGCCGGCGGAGATCGAATCCAAACCGTAGTCGTTGCACAGCTGCCCGGCCTTTATTATCGCCTCCAAATTGTCGATGCCGGGACCGTTGCCAAAAGAGGAAATCGTCTCATACTCCGGCCCAAGGGTCTTGGTACCGGCATAGGGTCCCTCGTCCACCGTGCTGTAGCGATGGCAGTGGATCGCGCAGCTCGCACAGCCGCTTTTTCCCTTTAGATAGCCCCTCGAGGCCAACGCTTGCCCACTGAAGTTTTCGGCGTTCTCCACCTTTGACTTGGTAAAATTGTAGCTCGGCAGTATACCCGCCTCATTCACCCCT
>JBKHFZ010000246.1:0-2838 GCA_046539925.1 Spirochaetaceae bacterium | reverse complement strand
CCCGGTCCTCGGCGCTCGGCTCGATGTTCCCCGAGGGGTGGTTGTGGGCAACAAGCACCGCCGCTGCTCTATCCTGGATAGGCTCTGCAAAGACTTCCCTCGGATGGACGATAGTTCGGTTCACAAGCCCAATGGAGACCACCCGGATCGCGATAACTTCGTGGGCGCCGTTGAGGCTGATGCAGAGAAAGTGCTCCTGCTTGCGGTCGCCGTAGTGGCGGATGCACGGAATTACGTCCTGTGGATAGCGGATACGGGTTCGTTCCGGGAGAAAGCGGCGGCGGGCGAACTCGAGGGACGCGGCTATTTGGGCTGCCTTTGCGTGTCCTATTCCCGGGATTGCGCGGATTGTATCCAAATCTATCCGTCGGTTACTCTTGTCCAGCAGTTCGAGGAGACGGTGGGCTATTTGGTCTACCCTGTTTCCGTGGATGCCGGACCCGATAAGGAGAGAGAGCAGCTCGAGATCGGAGAGGCGCTCCGCGCCGATGGCAAGAATCCTCTCCCGGGGCCGCTCGGTGTGGGTGTTGCTCAGAGAGTCGTGAACTTCGTTAAGGTAATTCATACCCTCCACTAGCGCGGTGGAGGGTCGTATGCTTTTAATTATCCGAAAAAAAAGTGCCTCAATCGGTAAAACTTTCCGTATGGTACGGCATCAAGTAGAGAGGGCGGTTGTAGGGAGGCCGGTTAATAAAATCCTTCCCGCTGTAATAGAGGTAATCCGCCAGGGGCTTTAATTCATCGGGAAGCTCATGCATCGAGTAAGGCCTTGGGTCGGCGGAGAAAATTTCTATCATCTGAGAAGAAAAACTGTTTAGAGAGAATGTTCCCCGGCTGTCTGCAAAGGTATAGTCGATTAATTCCAGTGTGTCCGGCAGTTCGCTCTTTTCCCTGATAACTTCGAGGGCTTCGGCGAAGCCCCCCGTGCGGTCTATAAGCCCTCTCTCTTGTGCCTGGTTTCCCGTCCAGATTCTTCCCCTCGCTACCTCGTCGACCTCCTCGGTTTCCATACTTCTCCCCTCGGCAACTGCGGAGACGAATGTATGGTAGGTCGAATCGATAAAGCTGCGCATATGTTCCTTCTCCTCCTCCGAAGGGGAGCGGTAGATGGATCCGAAGTCTCCACGGTCTCCCGATTTGACCGTATCCCACTCTATCTTTTGGTTTTCCAGGAGGTTTTCGATATGCGGAAGCAGGGAAATTACGCCTATGGAGCCTGTAATGGTTGTGGGATAGCCTACTATCGAATCGGCATAGGCGGAGATATAGTAACCGCCGGAGGCGGCGGTAGCTCCCATGGACACAACAAGGGGTTTTGCGTTTTCTCCCTCCCTGCAGAGCTTGATTTCCCGGGCTATGGCCTCGGAGGCAATAACCGAACCGCCTCCGCTGTCTACACGGAGCAGTATTGCATCGATAGAGGAGTTCTGCCGGGCCGCTTTTATCGCATGGGAGAGGGTTTTAGAGCCTATACTCTGTCCGGGTACGCCTTCGCCCGTGTGGATGGCGCCGACGGCGTTGATAAACGCTATTTTGCCCGTAGGAGGATCGCTCCACTCCCTGCGGATGGTCTGAAGCGGGAGGGAGTCTGCTATGTGGGTATTTTGATAAAAGGGAATGGTCTCCTCGAGTTGGTCTCGATATATAAGTTTGTCCACAAGTCCCGCTTCAAGGGCGCTTTCTCCCAGAAGATAGGGGCCGGAGCGGATAATCTCATCCACCGGTGCGGAGAGGGACGAACCGCGGCCCTCTTCTATATGTGCTTTCATCGATGCGTACAGGTCCTCCACCACCGCTGTCAGAGCTTCCCTCTCTTCCTCCCGCATCTCCGGCTCGGAGAGAAAATCGTACCCGGTTTTGTACTTACTGCTGCGGTAGTTTTCAATTTCTATTCCCCATCTTTCGAGGAAAGCAGCCAGGTAGGGGGAGGAGATGGAAATTCCCTTGAGATCGATCATCCCGGTGGGCGAGAGATATATCGCATCGGCGGTACTCGCGGCCAGGATGTAGTCGAGGGTGGACATGGTTTCGGAGAAGAATATAACCTCCTTATCGGCGGATTTGAACTCGAGGAGGGCTTCTCTCAACTCCAGCAGATGGGCGTAGTTGGAGACGGGATGCTCGTTAATAAAGGCAATTCCCGAGACCAGCGGGTCCTCCGCGAGGTCTTTGATCTTTCGGCTTGCTTCGAAGACGGTTGGTTCGTCGGAGAAAAAGTAATAATCCCCGATCTTTACCGTCTGTTTTGTCTCCGCGAGGGGGCGCTCGAGGTCAAAGTGGTACACCAGGTCCTCTCCGCTGCTGCGGGGTCTGTTGAAGGGTAGGGGAGAGAACTGGACATATCCCCGTCCGTCGCTGACGGACTGCGCGGCCCCACCGTTAGAGGCGGAACCTTCCGCGGTAATTCCGGATTTGAAGTTGAAAAACGACAGTGAAGCCTCGAAGAGTAGCCCCTCATTTTCCATGTCGTATCCAAAACCTATTTCCAGGCCCTCCATAGGCTCGCTGTGGGCGGTAAAGGCAGGCAGTTTGAACCCGTCGAGGCTAAAGGGAATATCCCCGGTAAGTGTAAGGGTATGATCGGGAAGGGGGGTAAAGGCGAGGGGGCGCAGCCCAAGACCCAACCGGTACGCGGGTTCCCATTGTGTATCCGCGGTAAAATCGCTTCTGCCCCCTATGGAAATATAATCCGTCGGCCTCACAAGAAAGCCCAGACTGTAGTTGTTATCCTGCCACTCCAGGGAATCGGTGAAGAGAGAGCTCCCCAGATAGAGGTTCCTCAAAGGGGAAAAGGAGAGGGCAAACCTGTGTGCAAGTGCGTCTTCGCTCTTGTGCAGC
>JBKHFZ010000245.1:0-2856 GCA_046539925.1 Spirochaetaceae bacterium | reverse complement strand
AAAGGGCGCCGACGCGGTGGTCGATGAAATTGCAATTGCCTTTGGTGCGGTTGCCCCCACGGTGGTACGCTCGAGAGAAATCGAAGAGAGGATAAAGGGAAAGAGCCTGGGAGAGATAGGCGGAGAGAAAGAGGAGCTTATCTCCGCCTACGACTCTCTTGTACGCCCAATCGACGACCAGCGCTCCACGGCGTTGTACCGAAAAAAGGTAGCCATGAACCTTCTCCGATCTTTTTTCGAAGACCATCTGCTAAAGGAGTTATAGTATGGCACGGATTCTGTTCAAGGATATCTACTACCTGCAGACCTCCGCGGATGCGGAGGGGCTCAGGGGGTACGATCTGCTTATAGAGGGAAACAGGGTTGCAAAGATAGAGAAAAATATCGACTTTACCCCGGAGGCGGAGGACAGGGTAATAGACGCCTCCCGCCACGTGGTGGTCCCGGGTTTTGTAAACACCCATCACCACTTCTACCAGACCCTCACCAGGAATATCCGGGAGGTGCAGAATGCAAAGCTCTTCGACTGGCTTGTCTACCTCTACGAGGTGTGGAAACATATAGACGAGGAGGCGGTATACTACTCCTCTCTGTTGGCAATGGCGGAGCTCCTCAAAACAGGCTGTACCACCTCCACCGATCACCACTACCTCTATCCCAGGGGTTTTCACGGGGATCCCCTGGGGTTACAGTTCCAGGCGGCGGAGACCCTCGGAATGCGCTTCTCCCCCACGAGGGGTTCCATGTCCCTCAGCAAAAAGGACGGAGGCCTCCCCCCGGACTCGGTAGTCCAGACCGACGAGGAGATCCTCGAGGACAGCGAAAGGGTTATCCGGGAGTATCACGACGATTCGGATTTCTCCATGAAGAAGGTGGTCCTTGCCCCCTGCAGCCCCTTTTCGGTAACCGAAGATCTGATGAAGCGTACCGGCGAACTCGCTCGAAAGTACGGGGTGCGGATCCATACCCACGTTGCCGAGACAATAGACGAGAACGACTTCTGTATGGAGGTCTACGGCCGCAGACCCCTGCAGCTCATGGAGGATACCGGCTTTGTGGGGGAGGACGTCTTTTACGCCCACGGGATACATTTTAACGACGAGGAGCTCGACACCCTCGCAAAAACCGGGACATACATTGCCCACTGCCCCTCTAGCAACATGCGGCTGGGGTCGGGAATCTGTCGGGTTACGGAGATGCTGCCGAGGGGCGGAAACGTGGCCCTCGCGGTGGACGGCTCGGCCTCCAACGACTCCTCGGATATGCTGGGGGAGATGCGCAACGCCCTCTACCTTCAGAGGGTAAAGTACGGTGCGGATGCGCTTACCCCACGGGAGGTGTATAAAATCGCAAGCGAAAACGGCTCACGCCTTCTCGGCTACTCGAAGGTGGGAAAGCTTGAGGACGGGTGGGCCGCGGATCTTGCGGCCTTCGACATAAGCGGCATCGAGTATGCCGGCTCTCTCTCCGATCCGGCGGCGGCACTGCTTTTCTGCGGAAACAGCCACCAGGCGGATTACACTGTGGTAAACGGCAGGGTGGTAGTAGAGAAGGGGAGACTCCTCGGATTTAAGGAAGAAGAATTGGCAAAAAAAGCCAATGAGATAGCATTTTCAATATTACAACACAAGGAATAGAACGGGAGGAACGAATGGACAAGATTGGAATCGAGGAGATGGTAAGGGACCTCTCCAGATTGAAAACGGAACAGATGTATCTCGACGATTTTTTTCTCACCTGGGACAAAAGCGACGATGAGGTAGCCGCAACCTTTGCCGTGGCGGAAGTGCTCCGGGGGATGCGGGAGAACAATATTTCCAGCAAAGTATTCGACAGCGGTTTGGGTATCTCCCTCTTTAGGGACAACTCCACGAGAACCCGCTTTAGCTATGCGAGCGCCTGTAACCTTCTGGGACTGGAAGTGCAGGACCTCGATGAGGGGAAGAGCCAAATTGCCCACGGGGAGACCGTCCGGGAGACGGCCAACATGATCTCCTTTATGGCCGATGTAATCGGAATAAGAGACGACCTGTACATTGGCCGCGGGCATACCTACATGCAGGAGGTGGCCGAAGCGGTATACCAGGGACACCTCGACGGAGTGCTCGAGCAGCGCCCCACATTGGTTAACCTCCAGTGCGACATAGACCATCCCACCCAGTCGATGGCCGACATGCTGCATGTAATTAACCATTTCGGCGGAGTGGAGAACCTCCAGGGCAAAAAAGTTGCTATGACCTGGGCCTACAGCCCAAGCTACGGAAAGCCCCTCTCCGTCCCCCAGGGAATTGTAGGTCTTTTCTCTCGCTTTGGGATGGATGTTACCCTTGCGCACCCGGAGGGCTACAACATTATGCCGGAGGTGGAAGGGGTTGCCCGGAAAAACACCGACAAAAGCGGAGGCACTTTTACGCGAGTAAACAGTATGGAAGAGGCCTTTGAGGATGCCGATATTGTTTACCCGAAAAGCTGGGCCCCCTTCTCCGTTATGGAGGAGAGGACACAGTTGGTGGAAGCTGGGGACAAGAAGGGTCTCGAAGAGCTGGAAAAACGGGGGCTGGAGAACAATAAAAAATACATGGATTGGGAGTGTACGGAAGAGCTCATGTCCAACACAATGGACGGCAACGCCCTCTACATGCACTGCCTGCCCGCCGATATTACCGGTGTAAGCTGCGAACACGGAGAAGTTTCCGAGAGCGTGTTCGACCGCTACCGGGTTCCCCTCTACAAGGAGGCGAGCTACAAACCCTATATTATCGCCGCGATGATCTTTCTGAGTAAGTTCAAAAACCCCTCGGAGAAATTGATGGAGCTGATGCAGGGAGCTTCCAGACGGGTTTTGTAGATCCCGGG
>JBKHFZ010000244.1:0-2883 GCA_046539925.1 Spirochaetaceae bacterium | reverse complement strand
TTTAAGCTCAAATCTGCTACCCCGGCCGATGAAAATCTCTTTAGTATACCCTGGTTCATCGAATTCCAGCAACACCACCGTCTCCAGGTCTCCAGGCTATCTCCTTCCGGGTGTGTTATACTTAAAAACAGGATGATGGGAGAGACTGATGACAAAAAAGACAGAGCAAAGAGGTGTTTTTTACTCCGGCGAGGGCCGCACAGGTTACCCTTGTTTTTGTTCTCCCTTGGGTTTAGCATCTTTTTGGTAGCTTGCGAGGAGCCCGACTCATACACAACTGTAGAGGCACCCGTGGAAATCCGGAAAAAAGCGTATGCCCTAGCCGAGTTTTATATTGGCATGGAGTACGACTGGGGCGGGCAAACCCACTGGTCGGAGAAAGGGGTCGACTGTTCCGGCTTAGTGGTTAATTGCTATGAGGAGGCTGTAGCCGGTACACCCTACGTGCTTCCCTACTCGGATGCTGCGGTAGTAAACTTTCCAGAAAGTTACACTGTATCGGTCGACACTCCTGAGAGGGGAGATCTTGTGTTTATGGGGAAAGATTCTATTACCCACATTGCCATTGTAGATAAAATTGAAGGCGGACGGCTCTATTTTATAGACGCGTACGATGGAAACACCAGCAGTTTTGAAAACGGCGAGGTTACCTACAGAAGCTACGATATAGGCAACGATAAAATAAAAAGTTTCGGTAGACACACCCTTTACAGGTAGTTTATCGCTTGAGCCTCTTCCAAAATTGTCATTATTAAAGAACCTCACTGCGGGCAATAACGCTGCCCTTGCCTCTGTCTTACGGTCCTTGTTTTAAGGCACCTCCAGCTCGTAGAGCCATGAGTTTATTCCGCCAAAGTTTACAACCCGGCTGTAGCCAAGGGTGGAGAGTATCTTTTTTGCCTGGGCAGAGCGGTTTCCACTCCGGCAGTATACGATTACGAGCCGATCCTTGGGCACCTCCGGCGGGCTTTCTTTAATTATCTGAACGGGGATATTTATCGCAGTGGGTATGTGGCCTTCGGAATACTCTCCTTCGGTACGCACATCCACGAGTATGTGGGGCTCCTTATCTTTTTTTATAAGATCCTTTAGCTGCGTGGGTTCCTTGTAATCGGCGGTCGTTTTGGAAGCAGTGTCTTCTGTTTCCGCCTTATCTCCTCCTGCGGTGTCGCTTTTCTCCCCTTGTCCGGAACCGAAGGCTGGTCCGCTTGCAATAAGCCCAAGCAGTACCATCAGCAAGATCAAGGATAACTTCGTAAATCGGTGTTCCCTCATATTCGCCTCCCGAGGTCTGCGTTTAATTCGATGGGCCAGTCCTTCGAGGTGCACATCTATGGCACCCTAAACCTATGGGACCTTAAAACGGCCAGAATTGTGCGTCGTTCCATGAGGACTCCAGCATATCCGAATATATTTCGTTGAGAAAGCTAAGATGGGTTTGTTCCCATTTTGAGAGCTCAGAGAAAAGCGCCTTCTCGCTCTCATCCGTTCCAGCTTCGGCCCGTGAGCTGTAGAGCTCTATTGCCTTCTTTTCCATCTCGATGGCGGCGGCAATCGAAGCCGCTTCGTAATCGGCGGCACTTATGTGTCCCTTTATCCGGCTTGAGAGTACGGTGCTGGAAAACTCCTCCTGTGTGCCCAGATTAAAATCTTTCTGAAAGCCTTCTCCCCTGCTGATGCTCTCTGCCTGGGATATGAGGGCCTGTTCGTGCTTTGACTCTTCGTCGGCCATTATTTCGAATATGTTCTTTACCGCCTCGTTGTCGGTTTGCTCGGCTACCTTGCGGTAGAAACTCTGCCCCTGTCGCTCTAAAATAATCGCCTTTTTGAGAATCTCCAGTGTTTTTGATTCGTTCATATAAACGCCTCCTCTTGATATTAATAGTGTAGTCCTTGAAAGCGTCTCCGGCAAGGGCAGGGGAAGATGAATAACAGTTGCTGGTGCTGCGCGCCCAAGGGCCTTACGAAAGTAAACCTATACAAGATCTTACCCAATTTTCTATGGTTCTCTCTATTGGTTATGCTAGAAACTAATCTAATTATAAGAAATATGTTTGACAAATATATAAATAAAAGATATAATTCTAATAACAAATGACTTACATTATACTGATCAAATATAGGAGGAGATTATGTTTACCTCGTATCATGAAATTTACAAAATGGAATTGGGAAGAAGAGAAGATCTTCTGTGCTGCCGTCGCGAAAGTAACAACACTCTGCGGCCGCCTATAGTGGCTCCCGGCCACCCTGCCCGGTGGGGACGAAAAGACAAGACTCTTTCCAGGCTATTGACCACTTTGAGCTTCGGCTTTATACGTGAGGTCAGCAGCGGGAAAAGGAGCAAGTAATATGTCACTACGGATTGAAATTATTCCGGCTTTCGAACTTATTGGAGCGGCTCTTAACTACTCTTTTAGGAACGAGGACAGCGAAAATAGAATATTTACCAGCAGGTCGATAATTCGTTGGAGAAAAAAAGTGGAGGCCGAAATCTCTCCCTTCCTCTCCTCCGATATTGAAGGGCTGTTTAAATTTCACCTCCCTGTAAGTTTCCTTCAGGGGGTGGCTCTGAGGTTTGATCTAAACACACCAGAGAATCTGTTAGAGTGGCTCGCTTCGCAGCATGTCCTTTCGGCAAAACAGCTCATTCTCGAGCTTTCGGATTTGCAGGGTTTCGACCCGGCATCTATAGATGAGAAGGCGGTTCGGGAAAAGCTGGAGAATATCGAGAGTCTTTTTCATAGCTCAATTGATGAAGAGGCGGCGGTAGTTATGTATGCTCTCGAATATACGGAGGCGTTCTTGCGGCGCCTGTACACGGCTCTCTCCGATTTTTATGATTTCTTTGTACGAGAGGAACTTCCCCAAGCCTTGTCTTTG
>JBKHFZ010000243.1:0-2950 GCA_046539925.1 Spirochaetaceae bacterium | reverse complement strand
CTTTTTATTCCCGAAGGACTCATAAGCATTGTAAAGAGCGGAATGGGCTTTAAGAGCATATTAAAGAACTTTAGAAATCGCAGGGTAAGTGCGTAATGAACAGTGACATAAGCGGAGAAAACGAAATAATCCTCCAGGGGGAGAATGTATCCAAGTCCTTTGGAGCTATAAAGGCGGTGAGTAAGGTAAACTTTAGCGTCCGCAAGAACGAGATATTCGGCATAATCGGGCCAAATGGTGCGGGAAAAACCACCCTGCTCTCCATGATCAACGGAACCGAACAGCTGACGGAGGGGCGGATAGTTTACAAGGGAACGGAAATTTCCGATCTCAAGCCGTACAAAATTGCCGAGTACGGAATATCTCGGACTTTTCAGGTGGTTAAACCCTTTCCCGGAATGACCCTGCTGGAAAACGTGGCAATAGGGGCAATGTTCGGTAAGGAGCGGATGAGACACGCCAAAGAGGCACAGGAGAAAACCCGCTCTATTCTCGAACAGGTAAGGCTGCATGAGAAGGAAAATGTTGAGGTGGAGAATCTTAACGTCTCTGAGCGAAAAAGGCTCGAACTTGCACGGGCGCTTGCCATGGATCCGGATCTTGTTCTTCTCGATGAGGTTATGGCCGGGTCCAATGTGCAGGAGCTAGATCTTATCATGAACATTATTCAGGAGTTAAATAAAGAGGGGCGAACAATACTCCTTATCGAGCACGTGATGAAGGCGATTATGGGGGTCTCCCACAAGATTATGGTTATGCATCATGGACAAAAAATAGCGGAAGACAGCCCCGAAAATATACGGAACAACGACGAGGTAATATCCGCATATCTCGGCGAACGTTACGCGAAGCAGAGAGGCCAAAATGCTTAAGGTGGAAAACATAAACGCCGGCTATGGCGATATACAGATTCTATGGGATTTTAATTTCGAGATAGAAGAGAAAAGTATTACAGCCCTCATTGGAGCGAACGGGGTGGGAAAGAGCACCTTTCTGCGAACGCTTACAGGTATGATCAAGCCGTACAGCGGCCGTATCGAGTACCAGGGGAGGGATATTACCAACAAAAGCCAGCCCGAACGGACAAGGATGGGTATGATGATGGTACCGGAGGGCAGACAGCTGTACCGAGGCCTTACGGTTGAAGAAAACCTTATAATGGGGGCCTATTCGCGTAAAGTATCAAAGAAGGAACTGCGAAAGGATTTGGACTGGGTATATTCCCTGCTGCCGCTGAAGGATAAAAGCAGGCAGCTTGCTGGAACACTCTCCGGGGGAGAAGCGCAGATGTGCGCAATAGGCAGGGGGCTCATGGCGAGTCCCAAACTTCTTCTCCTCGACGAGCTCTCCCTGGGTCTTGCACCGGTTATCGTGGATAAACTCATAAAGATAATCACGGAGATAAACGAGGAGAACGGGATAACGGTTCTCCTCGTTGATCAGGATGTACAAACCGCCCTTGGAATAGCGCAGAAGGGATACGTGGTAGCAAACGGAAAGGTAGAGATGGCCGATGACGCGGATATACTGCTTGAAAACCCGGAAATAAAGAAGGCCTACCTCGGAATATAGTAGGTACGGGTCTATTCAATAGAGAATTTTAACCGAGATTATTCGGTTTTGCATTATATATTCCTAAAGGAGGGAACATATGAACAGAATAGGGAAAAAGATCCTGTTGTTACTAGTGGTATTCTCTGTTGTCTTGTCGGGCGCAGTTTTTGCCGGTGGACAGCAGGAAGAGTCCGGTGAACTGCCGGAGAAAATTAAAATTGGAGCGGCGGTATCGCTCTCCGGCGATCTCTCACGATTGGGGCAGATGGTAAAGAGAGGATACGAGCTCTGGCAGGAGAAGGTAAACGAAAACGGAGGTATCCAGGTCGGCGACACGCGTATCCCCGTGGAAATTATCTACTACGACGATCAATCCGACAACCAGACAGCTGCCAAGCTTACAGAGAAGCTCATAACAGAAGACGATGTAAAATTCCTTCTTGGACCATACGGAAGCGGTCCCACTTTTGCAACTACGGCAATCGCGGAAAAATACAATATTATAACAATTGCAACCTTGGCCAACGGTTCGGATATCTACGAGAGGGGCTATAAAAATGTCTTCTCAGTGCTCAGCCCCGGCGGGTGGATATTCCACAGTTTTCTCGACATGTTGATGAACCAGGACAATACCCCGGAGAAGTATGCCATTATCACCCCGAGTGATCTTTTCCCGATAACCGTCGCAAAGGGTGCCCGTGATTATGTAGAAGATAAAGGTTACGAGGTGGCGTACTACGAAGAGTACAGTAAGGGAGCCCAGGACCTTTCCTCCACCATGCAGAAGATAAAGCGTTCGGAAGCCGACGTGGTCATGGGGTCCGGTTATCTTCAGGAGGCCATTCTTACGGTACGGCAGCTAGATGAGCAGAGAGTTGATCTCGATGCAATGGGCTTTACCACCGGACCGGAGCTGGAAGACTTCCAGGACAACCTGGGAAGCGATGCAGAAGGCGTTTTTGGAGTATCATGGTGGATGCCTCAGATGACCTACTCCGGTCCTGTATTTGGTTCGGCATCGGATTATGCAGAACTCTACAACAGCAAATACGATGAGCGCCTGACATATCAGGCTGCTGCCGGAAGCCAGGGGGGCGTGCTGCTGCAGCTTGCCATAGAGAAGGCCGGCTCCTTGGACACCGAAGCGGTTAGAGAGGCTCTCAGCTCCTATGATGGAACTACTTTCTGGGGGCCCACGGAGTTTGACGATAAGGGAATGAATATAGCAGGCGGTACTGTTGCGTTTCAGCTTCAGGACGGCGAAAAGGTGACGGTGTGGCCGGAAGAAGCAGCAAACGGAGAACCTCAGTTTCCTGTTGATTATCTCGAGTAAAAATTAGCAGACACAATAATAAAAAGGGGAAGGCGTTTCAGCTTTCCCCTTTTTCAGTTTCGT
>JBKHFZ010000242.1:0-3034 GCA_046539925.1 Spirochaetaceae bacterium | reverse complement strand
ACAGGAAGAAGAACAGGAAGAAGAACAGGAAGAAGAACAGGAAGAAGAACAGGAATAGGATGGTGGTTGTGTCTGTCGGGAAGAAACGAAGGGTTTCATCCTGCAGAAGTATTCTGTAAGTTAAAAAGGCCGAAGTTAAATCTCCGGCCTGCTTGAGAAGAGAATACCGTACTTTTACCATACTGAAAATGTGCCCCGCTGCGGATACCCATCCGAGGCGGGGTTTTTTGTTTGGCTTCGACCAGCCGCCATCACACGGATACGGCTATTTCGTTATTAAATCAAAAGTGCCAGACGGCTCCTATAGATCCCTCGAAAAGGTACGCTCCTATCCCGGAATCGGGGATCGAGAGAGGAGTACTGCTGCCGCCCTCAACCTTTTTCCCGAAGGAGTAGACATTGTGATCAATATCCGCGAGAAGGGTGAGTCTGGAGAACCCCTCGTATTTGAAGCGAGTACCAAAAACAATCGAGTTAAGAGTGTTTTTGTCGGTAGAATCGGCGGAGGTGTACACCCTCTCCCTCTGCTGGTAGGCAAAAGAGAGTAGAAGTCGGATGGGAACGTTTTTCTGGTAGATATCTACGTCGAAGGAGTACTCGGTAAGACCGTCGTCTATCTCCAGATCCTTTGTCTTTTGGCTTATAAAGCGTTTGGTGTTGAGGTGTAGGCTGCAGATAGCGTAGGGAATATAGTATCCCAGGGCTACGCTGTTGCGTTCCTGCAGATAATCTCCGTTTTTTGTAAACCGTGCGGCAATAGTGCTGTCCGACCGCACGGAACCAAAGATTTTTCCGGGATACTCCACGTGCAGGGAGGAACTCAAACCGCTCTTGAGGACGGAGCCCTTCGTATTAAACATGCCCACAAAGGGGCCCACTCCGACCCTGAAATACTCGTGGGAGTAGATAAATCGGGTATGTATAGTTCTGCGTAAAACCGGATCGTTGTACAGCCCCGCTTCGAGGGACAAGCTCTCGTCTATCTGATGGTTCCCGTAGGCGCTCAGGCTGTAGGAGTAATCGGTGCCGTCCAATGCGTCCACCGGTTCTTCGGATTCCCGGCTAAAGCCGAGGTTTCCCATATTGTAGAGGGTTGTTATATCCAGCGCCCCCGCAGAAGGCGGGAAAAACAGAAAGAGAACCAGGGGCAGCGCAATAAGTGACGTCTTTAGAGGGGGTCTGTGGAAGAAGAAACCCCACCTCTTTGAGAGTTCTGGGATAATAGTAGTCATATTAAAACTCCGCCTTTATTCCTATGGACCCTTCCACCAGGCTCGAAAGGTCGTAGGGAAGAATATTAAAATGCAGAGAGAAGTTCCATATAACTCCCCCGGCGAGTGCCTTTACATAGGGGGAGGCGGAGAGCTGCATATCCTGGGAGATATTTTCCGTGTCCATTTTAAGATTTGTCTCTACTCCACCCGTTATCCGGTCCTCAAAGGGGTCTCCCACACGAAAGTTTGCGTTAATGTCTGCCTTGCCGGAATCCCCCGTTTGGGCCATCGAGTAGTACTCCGGGCGCCAAAAGAGGGTAAGAATAACCGAAAGAGGGTCAAAGTGAACCCGAGGCTCGAAGAGAAAGTAAAAATGCTCGATGGTAAGACGTTCCAGGGGCTGCCACCTGGGAATACCGACTTGGGCAAAAAAGTCTCCCCTCTCGGAGGGACTGTAGTAGAGGAGCACCCCGGTCCTGTAGAGGCCGTAATCCCCCTCGGGAAAGGTAGTTCCTGCAAAGTATTCGAGCTGAAGGTCTTCGAAGCTGAACTGTCCGCGGTAATCCCCCGAGTAGGTGCCGGGGTCCAGGTTGGAGTTGCCGTCCTGGTAGAAGTAGAAGGAGCTCCGGTGCTGCTCGCTGCCGAATCCTGTACTCACCCGCAAACCCGTCCCCTTAATTCTGTGGAGCCCTCGGTAGGCGTTTTGGGGAAAGTAGTAGTACCCCTGGTAGGCGGTAGAGAAGGGGAGCGTACCGAAATGCTCGGGAAAGTCTTCTCCCGAGACCAGGCGGTCGGCGAGACCTACAAAATAGCTCAACTCCGTATTCTCTCCGCCGAGGTCCCGGTAGGTCACCTGCGCCCCGAGAAAATCGAGGGAGGTCTGCTTGTCCAGGTAGGAAGAGAGGTCCTCGAGATAAGCTTCCTGTTCATATCCGCCGGCTCCATCATCGTACTTTTCGTCTTCGATATCCGGAGCTTCCTCCCCCGCGTAGCTCAGATCTCCGCTTTCGAACCCCAGGGCAATAGAGCCGCCGAATTTGTAACCCCCGGAAATCGTCATCTCGCTCATACCCCGTGTGGCGATAACCACGCTGTCGGCTTCGTCGCTCCACCCGCCTCGGCTGATAAACTCGAGCTCGGAGACGGAAATATCCGCCGAGAAAAGCAGGGCTGGTGAGAAAAACAGCATCAGCACCATTGAAGGCAGGACAAAAAACAATCCTCTTTTTTGTTCCATGAAACATTACTCCCTATTTCTACAGTCTTCTTACAGTGTATACCCAGTGGATAAAAAAACCAATCAAAGGGCATATTATACATATCGACATTTTATCTAAAAAGTATACTTGACTTCATTTAATGAATATAGCAAGATTAATGTCACTATGAGTGACTACCTGGACCCAAATAACGAAGAGCTTTTAAAAGACTTTTACATCGAGGCGGAACTCCAAATAGACACCCTGGAACAAAATATCCTGGTGTTGGAGAACGATCCCGGAGAAAAAGATTCGATAGACGAGATTTTCCGGGCGGCCCATACCCTCAAGGGTGCGGCAGCCACGGTACAGATGACCCAGTTAGCCGAGTTTACCCATCTTGTTGAGGATGTGCTCGACGGCATACGAAGCGGAGAGACAACTGCCGACGAGGAGCTTATAGATCTTCTCCTCAAATCTATAGATGTAATCAAGGAGATGCTCCAGACTGCCAAGGACGGCACCTCCTACGATAGGGATATTACGGATATTAAAGAGGGGCTGCGGGCCCTCTTGGGCAGAAAGAGCGGGGGAGCAGAGGCTAAAGCCGCCGCTGCCTCG
>JBKHFZ010000241.1:0-3055 GCA_046539925.1 Spirochaetaceae bacterium | reverse complement strand
GAAGAGGGAGAATCGGAGAAGGTCTACTCTGTGGAGGCCAGGGGAAACTTTGTTTACTCCGATCTCCCGGTGGCGCTTTGTGGTGTAGAGGACCTGATGGTGGTGATAAAAAACGGTGCTGTTCTTATTGCCAAAAAGGGTTCGGGACAACTGGTAAAAAAAGCGGTAGAGCAGATAAAAAAAGAGGGGCGGGAGGATATTCTCTAACCGGCCCATGATAAATCAGCGGGGGCGCCACTCCACGGATCTTTCGCAGTAACGTCTAAGCTTTTCGGCAAGGGCAAGGCTTACACGTATGTCGTCGCCGGAGAAGGGCGCTGTTCGTCTGTAGCACTCGAGCTCTTTCTTATAGCTGTCCTCGTAGTATGGTTCGGCTGAGGCCATTTGTAAAAGTATCTCCCTCATTTGATACCGCTCCTTCTGGGCGAAGGTGAGGGTGTGGTAGAGCTTGGAAGCCTCCTCTGCCTGTTTTCGGTAAATATTCTCGCATTTGGTAAAGTCGTAGCGTCTGAGGATGGGCAGTTTGGACTCGGGGCGGCTTTTCTTCTCTTCCTGGGATAAAAAAGAGCGGTATGCATTCTGTATTTTCCCGTGTATCTCGTCGAACCTCTCTTTAAAGTTTGCTTCAAAGGAGGCTTTCTTCTCCTTCGGTATGTTGGGCTCGAGGCTGTTTTTCTTTTCCAGCTCCGTGTTGTAATACTTGAGCTGCAAAAAAATGCGTTTTATATCCTGATTATTCTGCAGTTCCGGCCGCTCTTTGATCATATTGCGAACTTCCGCAATAATGGTTTTAAGGTCGGGCACCTCGATAACTCTCTCCTCCTGCTCCTGTCTGACCTCTTCCTCCTCCGCCGCAGGGGCCTTTACAATTCCCAGGATAAGAAGCCGCTGCAGTATCGGGAGGATGGTAAGGTAGGAGCTTTTTTTTACCTGGGTTTGTAGGTCGGTTATAGCTTTGGAATCGTACTTTAAAGTACCGAGCTGACTCATTATCGAGTGTAGAAGAGAGCGCTTATACTCGACCACCCCCTCGTCTACCGAGAGCCTGAGCCCTTCGGCCACGGTCCGGAGATCCTGTTTTTCCAAATTCAGATAATCGAAAAGATCATCCGGAGTGTCCAATAGAGTTCGTATTTCGTACCAACCGGTGGTTATTGCTTTGTCTATGTCGCTCACAGTTACAATGTATCCCCTTTGCCCGGTTGGATCAACCTAAAAAGGAGTTTCTCTTTAATCGAGCTGCCTTCGAAATACTCATATTGAAGAAACAGCTCAATTGTGGAGTTTTTCCAGCAGCCATGCGATGTTTTCTCCAAGGCGGCTCATTGTAGCCACCCCTTCGGTATCCTTTTCCGCGTCCCCCTCAGCCTTTGCAATACCTACGTTCCAGTAGCTCGACCCTGCAACTACCATGTCGTTGATAAGGAAAAACTGGTTTAGCGAGCTCAATGTATGCATGTGTCCTGCCCTGCGTGCCGTTGCAATTGCGGCCCCCACTTTGCGGCTCAAAAAGTTGTTTCCACCCCGTGCTACATACCCTGTTCTGTCGATAAGCGCCTTTATCTCCGCGGTCATATCGCCAAAATAGGTGGGGCTGGCCATAATAATTGCCGAAGCCTCTGTGATCTTCTCTATACATTCGTTTACAATATCGTCGTTGTATACACACTTGCCGGGGTTATCCTCTCTGCACGAGAGACAGGCGGTGCATCCCCGGGCTATCTTCCCGGCAAGATTAACCGTTTCGCATTTGTGCCCAGCTTTTTCAAGGGGTTCGAAAGCCTTTTCTATATAGTAGTGTGTGTTTCCCTCCGGTCTCGCGCTTCCGTTAAATGCCAGGATGTACATTATGTTCCTCCTCTGTCCATCAGGTTCTCTTTATTGGTGTTTTTTACAGTCTATCCCGCTTTTAAGGGAGATTGTCAAGGAGTGTGGAGTTCTTCCCAGGTAAAGTCCGAAAAAGGTATGCAGTGAGAATTTTTATAAAAAAAATAAAAAAAAATTCAAAATTAAAAGCAGAAGGACGGGTAAGGCCCTATTAAGGGGTACAAACGCTTTCCGGAAGCGGAGGGGTTACAAAAAAACAGAGAGAAAAGGAGAAAGACTATGAACAATCTGAATTCAATCATTATCGAAGGAAATCTTACACGGGACCCGGAGTACCACACCACGCCTAAGGGCACACCTGTGTGTACCTTTTCGGTGGCATCTAACAGGTTCTACAAAAAGGACGATGAGCAGCAGCAAGAGGTCTCTTTTATCAACGTGGAGACGTGGGCGAAGACCGCCGACACCTGTAATCAGTATCTCCACAAGGGGAGGGGGGTACGTGTAGTGGGAAGGCTCAAGCAGGACCGTTGGGTAGGACAGGACGGGAAAAACCGGGATCGAATAAAAGTTGTAGCCGAGCATGTGGATTTCAAACCTGTCTTCTCCAAAAACGGGGAGAGACAGACCACGGAGGATGGTGAGCTTCCGACAGCAGCTGCAGCGGAGACGAGTGAAATTGCAGTTCCCCCCGTTGCGGAGGAGGATGAGGATTTCCTGGAGGCAGTATAGCAGGACCTGCAAGCGGCAAGAACCCCCGGTTTTACTCGAAGGATATACGAGAGTATTGCAAGGGAGTTACAGGAAATTTACAGGAGACCCGGTCGGCGGCGTAGCGCCGCCGACCGCTTCTTTCTAATATCCACACAGAAAAAAGTCATGTTGCCAGCAGATATGGACATACGGATAAAGATTCACTAGAATTACCGTGTGGATGATAAGAAGAAAAAAGTAGCAGGACCGGGGAAAAACAAAAAAGCGGGCTTTAAGAAACTCACCCCCCAGGAAGTGGAGCTTGCTGTAGAGAAAATCAGAGAAAACTACGACAGGTACATGGTCCGTTATGTAAAAAACCGTAAGGAAAGAGACGCCTTTGAGGATCGCTATTTAGAGGCCCGGAAGGCCCGGGTACACTTGGACCGTTTTATTATAGAGGAGCTCAAGTGGATTAAGCATCTGGAAGGGCAGGCGGAGGCTGCGAGGCGGGAGGAGAGACGCAACTCCCGGG
>JBKHFZ010000240.1:0-3065 GCA_046539925.1 Spirochaetaceae bacterium | reverse complement strand
TCGGAACTGTTCGACTACTTTACCCCGAGCCGCCCGGAATATATGCCGGAGTAAGAGGGAAAGAGCCGGAGCGAACCTCGCTATACCTGGAACAACCTCAATCTTGCTGTTCTGAGCTTGGGGGTACGGCTGCGCTGAGGGTTTAATGGACAAAAAGAATGGCCGCCCCGGCAATGGCGGTGAGGGTTCCCCCCAGAACTCTAAAAGTAATGTTCTTTTTTAGAACAAAGTGGTCGTAGGGGAGCAGCAGGATGGGGCTTATCTGCACGAGGGCGGTAACGATTCCCACAGGAGCCAGCCGCAGAGCGTAGAGGGTAAAGATAACACCCATAAGGGGGCCCACAAAGGCGGCAAGAGCTAGAAGGAGCATGAGCTTTGTGTGCCTCATTTTGCGGAAATCCGCAAAAAAGCTTTTTTGGTGGACAGAGAAAATTACCAGTCCCGCAATGCCGGCAATAATCCGTAAAAAACTGCCGGAGATAGGGTGTACGTCGCCAAGAAGGGCGGATTTTGAGAGGATGTTGGCAAGCGCCTGGGCGAGCGCACCGGCAAGGGCAAAGGGCACCCCTAGATTGGGAACTTTCTCCGCCCCGGGCTTTTTTCTCCCCTCTTCGTAAATCACCCACATTACTCCGGCAACCGTTATTACGATTCCAAGCACTTGGACGGGAGACAAGACTTCCGCCAGGAAAAACCAGGATATAATAGTACTCATAATCGGGCTGAGGGTGAGAATTACCAGGGTCTCCCTTACTCCCAGGAGCAAGAAGGATCTAAAGATAAAAAGGTCGGCAACGGTAAACCCCAATACCCCCGAGAGAAGGAATAAAAGCAGGGAGTAGTGGTTTATATGTACGGGGAAAGGAACCCCTGTAAAGAGCCAGTGGATAATAACAGCTCCAGGTAACGCGAGCCAGAGACGTATGTGGGTTACCGTATTAGATCCGATCCGCTTGCCCACATAAGAAAATATCGTGGACACGAAGGCAAAGCATCCGGCTGTAAGAACGGCGAGGGATTGCCCTAGTACTGTTTCCATAGGTGTCTAATACTACCGAAAAAGCTTAAAAGAGGTAAGAGGGACAGGTGTTTTTTAAACGACTGTGTAGATACTCGCTCATTGATACTTGCTTGCAGCCGACACTGCCCCCATAATGGTAAAGGATAACGATGTTTATTAAAAGTGGAGTACTATATGTCGGATGATATACAAGGGCCAAAACTCTCGGCCAGCCACAGCGCTGTTTCTCACTTGGAAACACCGGTTAAAAAAACGAAAATGAGAAAGATATCTCTTTTTGACGAAGGCTTTTGCGAATTATTTAAAGAGTTTGGGTATGTATTTGTAAAGGGAGAAGAGAAAGAGAAGGAGTTTTTCTCGATAATCGAAGAGACGGAGGATACCGTTCTTCTCTTATCGGAGGATGGGATTATAGAATGGGCTGCTGCGGCGGCGTGTGATTTTTTCGGTCTAAGTATATCGGAGTTACAGGGATGCTCCTTATACGATTTCGTAATGCCCCTCTATTATTCCGTTATAGAAAAGAGAATAGGAGAGGCGAGAGTTCATCTATCCGAGAACCACCTGCATACTTTAGATAAGAGAATAGTTTTTAGAGGAAAGAACGCATACAACGAGATCCACTCCTCGGAATGTTTTTTTACCGGTCTGTTGAGGAACGGAAATTTCTGTCTGCTTGGGGTATTTCGGGATATTTCAAAGGGGCAAAATGTTTTTGAACAGTACAGGTCTTTAGAAGAAAACTACAGCGCTCTTTCGGAGACCTTAAACGATGTAATACTCCGTATTGATGAGCACTTTACCATCGTATTTGCCAATAACGCAGTTCTTCAGACCTTTGGATATACCAGAGAGGAACTCTTGGGAAAAAAAATAAGCATACTCTTCCCGCCCGAGATTTTTGCCCGGCACAGAGAGGAGTTTAAAAAGTATTTCTGGATAGACGGGACACACCGCAGCGATGCCGGGCTAAAAAAGTCCATAGAGATTCTTGGGAAGCATAAAAGAAGGGGCGTCTCTCCTATGGAGATGTCCTTTGGAAATTCCTCGCACTTAAACGGCAGAACGCTTACCTGTATAATTAGAGATATTACCCATCGAAAGAATATTGAGCGTCAGCTGAAAAAGCTGGCATTCCACGACAAACTCACAAATCTTGGAAACCGGGATCTATTCGAACAAGAGATGAATATCCTTTTGGAGAAGGCGGCTTCGTATACGGGTTTTAGAGGGGCGCTTATGTTTCTCGACCTGGACGGGTTTAAGCATATAAATGATACTCTGGGGCACAAGGCGGGAGATGCGCTGCTTATAGAGACCTCCGGGAGGCTCCGTGAGTGTTTAAGGGAGTCCGATTCCATATATCGTTTTGGAGGAGACGAGTTTGTAATTATGCTGCCCAACATACACACAGATGAAGATGTGGTAAAGGTGGCAGAGAAGATACTCACCATTATAAGAAAACCCTACTATCTGGAGACAAAAGAGGAGAACGAACATACCACTGCCGTGTCTATCGGAGTGAGCATTGGCGTGGCCGTCTTTCCGGATCATGGGGATAATCCGGAAATCCTGATCCAGAATGCGGATTTGGCAATGTATTCGGCAAAGGATGCCGGGAAAAACCGGTATTTCTTCTACTGTGATTCAATGGTCTCCCGAGCAACTATGGAGATGAAGATCGAACAGGGCTTGAAAAGGGCCCTTAATGAGGGGCTTTTCGAGCTTCACTATCAACCTATAGTGGATGGAGAGGGAAAAATAGAGGGTGCCGAAGCGCTTATAAGATGGAAGGATAAAGAGCTTGGCAATGTATCTCCGGGAGTTTTTATCCCTGTGGCCGAAGAGAAGGGGATTATCGGCTCCCTCGGGGCATGGGTTCTGGAAAAAGCGTGTAAGGACCTTTCCCATATTTCTCTCAACTCGAAGGACAGTTTTTATATATCCGTCAATGTATCTCCCATGCAGATAGAAGATCCCGATTTTGCATCAAAGCTAAAAAATACCCTCCGGCATACAAAGGCGAATCCGGCAATGCTGCAGC
>JBKHFZ010000239.1:0-3071 GCA_046539925.1 Spirochaetaceae bacterium | reverse complement strand
CCGGAGAGGCTGGTGTTGAACACCACCGAATCCTGCAGGAAACTGAAACCCAGGGTAGCGAGCCATCCAGTGTATCCGTCTACCTCGGTATCCCCGTTATATATTTCGTACTTCTGCTGCCTGTATAAGTCGTAGCTGCTGTCGAAGTAGAAGGGAACGAAATTATCTCCGAGAAAAAGAGAATTGATGCTGTAGTTTATAAATTTTACCACATTCCCCCCGAATCCCGCGAGAAGGCCCTTGTTTACAGTATCGCCGCCGGGCTGGAATGCCGCGTCGCCGTAGAGTGCCGCTGTAAAGGCGGGGTTGGCTATAAGGGGCTGGAAAAAATCGAAGCTGAACATGGTTACCGCCGTCTCCGGATTGTAGGTATCCGGAGGATCTGTCTCACTCTCGCGGTTGATAAACTCATCTATTGCATCCGGTTCGGTGTCCGCCGCGAAAGTGGAGCCTATCTGCAGTTCCGAAAGGAGGGGAAGCTTCGTATTGGTAAGAGGACGGGTGTAGAGCCGCGCTCCCAGTACGTCCCACTTGGCAAGATTTCCCGCGAAGGTCTCTATACCCAGGTAGGGAAAGTTGAAGAGCTTGCCGTCTACATCCAGGGCAAGGCCCACATGGCGCCGCTCCGGCAGAAAGAGGGTATTTGAGTAGTTGCCCATAATAAAACCGTTACCCAAAGTGCCGTCCTCTATGGAGCCTATCTTCCCGTAGAGGGGGTCCCCCTTCTCTCCGTACCGTACGTACCGGAATATCGGCAGGTAAAGGTCGAGCAGATTCTGATCGTCGCCGGGTATCCAGTCTTCCTCGCGAATATAGAAACCTCCCTCTCCGTCGTCGTCGGCAAAACGGTAGTTAATTGTAAGGTCGAGTCCTATACCTATTTTGCCGAAGGCGATATCCGGTTTTAATCCGAGACTCTGGTAGGTAGTGCTCTCTTCATCACCGGGATCGTTAAATGTCTGGGAGCCGATCTCTATCTGCATGGAAAAAGAGGGGGAGGCGGAATCCGTCTCCTCTGCTGTACTGTCTCCCTCGGGATCTTGGTCTTCCTTATCCGTCTCTTGGGCAAAAACAGGCAGACTGAAAATAAGCACTATGCCCAGTGTAAAAATGATTCTCCGTATACTCATCGTTCCCTCCGTTGAGTTGTCTATACAGTAACTATAGTGCAATACAGGGGATTTTTACAGATCTTCCCTATATTTTATTGAATTTCTCTATTAAGAAAATAGTCGTACACGACTATTTTCGTATTAAGAGAATAGTCGTGTATGGATAAGATTTTAGAATTTCAATTTTATCTCCATCCCGAGTTCACCTCCAAAGGTGTGGACGATATACTCTCCCGGGGGGTCGTCTACAACGGATCTCTCGTACCCCAATCTGCCGAAGACTCGAGCCTCTCCCCGCTCTCTTAAAATAAGAGAGGTGGTGTGGGAGAGAAGAAACCGAATTTTCCGGCTTTCCTCGGGAGGATCGGCTTCCCAGTTAATGTCCAGGGTCTCTTCGTGGCCAAGATCGGGGGTCTCCTGGATATCCAGACGCTCCTTGAAGGGAAAGTTTTTTTCGTAGGGTTTTTTTCGGTTCAAAGAGGTCTCTACTGAGAGTTTTTGTGTTCTATCCGGGAGGTCGAGGTCGAACTCCGTGTGTCCGGAAACGGAAGCTCGCCGGTTCAATTGCAGTTCCAAAAACTGGCCGAAGGTAAGGGTGTGGGCTTCGCTTTTGCTGCTCATCCTCTCGGAGAGGGGGATTGTCGATGAAAGTGAGGCTGAGTGGGAGATCTCCTCTGTTCTGTACCAGCTAAAGAGGGAGTATCGGCCGAGGGAGCCGAAGAGGTTGAGGGCGGTAGTCCTGTATGAGGCGTTTATCGACAGCGTGTCGGTACTGCTGTCGTATGAGCGGGAGAGTTTTCTGGAAGCCTCCGCTTCCAGGTTTGTCGGGAGAATAAGGTTTCTCAGCCGGGATCCGGGGGTGAGGGAAAAACGGGCCGAGATAGAGGGCGTATAGACCGCGGTGTTGAGGTGTGCTGAATCTTCGGTAAAGGAGCTGCGGGTGCCGGCGCTCCATAGTTCGGAAAGGGGTAGGGAATTCCAAAAGTAGAGCTGGTGTGCGCTTCTTTTGGAAGCCCCCTCCATGTCTTCTGTAAAATCGCCCGTTTCGGGGTGAGCATGGGGGTCTTTTGTCTCTAGTGCCCGGCTGTAGGAGAGGGAGAGAGCGGGGTCTGCGCTGCTCTGCGGGGCTAATCTGCTGCGCGTGCCAATGCCCATGCGGTGATTTTCCGAGAGAAGGAAGAGCTCCTTCCCCCCTTCCGTTCTAGTGTGTAACCTCCCGTAAGAGTCTAAATTGGTTTCGTATATTTTGCCGGAGATCTGCACCTCGTGGGCGGTGTGCCGAGAGATTTCTCCCGAGGTATGACCGGGCACGTAAAGGGCGAAGGAGGAGCCGTAACGGCCGGGCAGGTTGTCTATTGCCATGAGGCTCTCCGGGTTTTCGCCGTTTTCCGGATTCTCGGCGCCGTAATTGCCGGAGAGCGAGATCGCCGGAGCGGCGGCCGGCGAGAGTGAACCCTCCCACCTCCACTCTCTGGCAAGGGAGAGGCTGTCTCGAGAAAGGTTGGTGGATAGATGCAGGGAGCCCAAGTCCCCCCGCCGCAGATCGACGGTGCTCGAGTGGTCCACCTCCACAGCAGTGCGGGTGTGATTCTCCCGGTACGCCTCGTTGATCTCCAGGGCGCCCCGGAAGAGGGGCAGGGTAAAGTCGTACCCCCCCGAGGGGAGGAAATCCGGCTTGCTGTATACCCCGCTGTAGCTGAAGGCCATGCTGCCGTCAAAAAAATCGAAGCTCACGTCGTTGGAAAAGCTGAGTTCCCCCCCGGCCTGCTCCACAAAGCCCGAGGCGAAGTCCCTGTGCTGCAGCTGCACCTGGTTCTCGTAGGTAACATTATGAATAACGGGACTCTCGTCGCTTCCCAGGAGTACTCCCGGCCGGTGGTAGTAGAGCCGCGATCTTCCAGCCCCGGCCGCCCCGGTTCGCGGGTCGTGAAAGTATATCTCGTCGAGCTTGAGTGTAGC
>JBKHFZ010000238.1:0-3073 GCA_046539925.1 Spirochaetaceae bacterium | reverse complement strand
CATTAACTCTATTTTCTCCATTGCTTGTGTGCTCAGTGCTCATACATTATCCCTCTTCGTATTCACAAAAGTAATAATACTCATCTTCAACGAGGTAATGCAACAATAAAAATTGATGCCGAAAAGGATAAAATAAACTTGTATACCGGAACATATTGAGGTACTATCTGCTCCATGCAAAAAGTCGTATTTCTGATGATATGTATTAATATTATTCTAGGGGAAGACTAAAATGTCGGTAATAGAAGTAGAAGGGCTCGAAAAGAGCTACCCCGGCGGGGTAAAGGCACCCGGGGTAAAGGCACTGAGAGGGGTCTCCCTCTCGGTGGAAAAGGGAGAAGTATTCGGACTCCTCGGCCCGAACGGAGCCGGTAAAACCACGATGGTAAGGGTGCTCAACGGGGCCCTGAATCCGGACAGGGGCACATTTTCCGTCCTCGGCATAGAAACCGCCGACGAGCGATTGAGAGGCCGTACGGCAACGATGAGCGAAAACTCTAAAATGTACGAGTCCCTCTCTATCGAGGAGAACCTGCGTTTTTTTGCATCGATGTACGAGATGGAGAGACACGAGGTGCAGGGGAGGATGAAGGAGCTCCTTACTCGAATGCAGCTCTGGGACAGACGGGCCGATAAACTCGGGACCCTCTCTACGGGCCTCAAAAAACGGGTGCAACTCGCGCGCACCCTCCTCCACTCACCCCAACTGCTCTTCCTCGACGAGCCGACGAGCGGCCTGGACCCGGACTCCGCCCGACAGGTAAACTCGCTCATACGCACCCTCGCCGAGGAGTTTGAGACTACGGTGTTTCTCTGTACCCACAACCTGCCGAGGGCCGAAGAGATATGCGACAGCTTCGGCTTTATAAGCGAGGGACAGATAGTACGCAGCGGCAGCAAGGAGGAGATCATCAGCTCGATAGGGGACGACTCCCTCGTACACGTAAAAACCACCTCCGGAGAGACAATAGAAGAGCACATAGATGAGCCGTCCCAGATAAACCCCCTCCTGCGCCGGCTTATAGACGGAGGAGTCGGAATCTCGGAGGTAATCCGGCCGAAACCGAGCCTCGAGGAGGCCTATTTTCATTACATCGGGAGGAGCAGCCATGAACTGGTATAGAGTGCGAAGCCTGGTAAAAAAAGATATCCGTGAGGTGCTGCAGATGAAGATGGTGGTACTGCCGATGATCGTGGTACCCCTCCTCCTCTGTATTGCGATTCCCGCGGTGCTTACCATTCTCGGTTACACCCAGGGAGTGGCTATGATGAGCGGGGTGGATATGATAGAGAAGGCTATTCCCCTCTACCCGATACCCGAGGGGCTCGAAAGGCTGGAGGTAAAAATCCTCTTTATCTTCCTCAACTACTCTTTTCTCCCCCTCTTTATGGTAATACCGGTAATGGTCTCCTCCATTATTACCGCCAACTCCGTGGTGGGAGAGAAGGAGCGCAAAACCCTCGAGACCCTTCTCTACACTCCTATAACCAACCGTGAGTTTATCGCTGCAAAACTCTTCGGCTCTTTTATACCCGGGTATATACTGACGGTTACAGGCTTTATCTTTTACTTTCTCGTGGTAAACGGAATTTCCCTCTACTTCGACGGGATTATGCTCGTTCAAAGCCCCGTGTGGGTTCCCGGAATTATCCTCTTTGCACCTGCTCTCAGTCTCCTCGGCCTTTCGGTTACCCTCATGGTCTCGATGAAGGCGAAAACCTACATGGAAGCCCAGCAGATGTCCGCCTTTATCGTCATACCCCTCGTCCTGCTGATCGTTTTACAGGTAACGGGCCTGGTAATCTTCAACCCCCTCTATGTACTGCTTGCCGCCGTTGCAGTCTTTGTACTCGACTACTTTCTCATTTCCAGGCTTGCCCCGCGCTTTAGCCGCGAGGGAATTGTGACCAGACTCTGATCGTATCTATTACTATCGGTCAGGATAACAGGCGGATAAGCTATGCAGCATTTTTTGATGGGTTTTTATGTACTGTTTTTTGCCACGGGTTTTATGGGAGGAGCGGCCCTGCTGCTTCTGAATATGAGGGTCCGCAGCAGACTGCTGCCTCCGCTGCTGCTCTTTCAGTTTCTCTTTCTCTTCGGTCTTGGTATTCTGCTGGCCTACTTCTACCTGCAGAACCTCTCCGACGGTCTCTCTCCCCTGTTCTCCCTGATAAGTCTTTTTATTATTACCGGAATCAATATCTCCCTCTATATCGTCATCATTGTGCTTATACGGCGTATATCCCCGCCTTCGACACGGCGCAGGCTCTTTCCCGCAGCGGCCGAAATTCTTGTCGCCCTGGTTATCCTTATGAACCTGGTTGATATGGTAATAACCGTAACGTCCGCCCAGGAGCCGGAAGTATGGAACCTGGGGGAACAAATACTCGTAGGCCTGGCTGTTGCGGCCCTGGGAATAATGCTCCGGACACCGCTGCAGCCGACTGAACCACCGGTGCTCAGGCCCCTCATGAAAGCCTACGGTCTATGCGCCCTCATTTTTGCACCCCTGGGGTTGATAGAGTATGCCATAGCCTCTTCGGGTATTCTTGGTTTCTCGGAATTTTCGATCGACTACCTCTTCTACCTTGGCTGGAACATCGTCTCCATGAGTGCCGCGGTCCGGCTTTTCAAGATAGGAGATTCCGGTGCCCCGGCCCTCGAGACTGTTCCCGCCGAAAGGGTAAAATCCCTCGGCCTTTCGGCTCGGGAAACAGAGATGGCGGTAATGATCGCCCGGGGGCTTTCAAACAAGGAGATTGCCTCGGAACTCTACATATCCCCCGCCACCGTTCGGACCCATATCTACAATCTCTACCGGAAGGCGGACGCACGCAGCCGGGTGGAGCTGATCAACAAACTGAGGGGCTAACCCCGACGCCCCTTCCCCAAACGCGGCAGGTACATACCCGTCTTCCCCCGGTACTCATACCAGTGTGAACCGAACTGTTCTTCCAGTTCCTTCTCTTCCCTGCGGGCAAGATGGTGGTATTGAAAAGCAAGAACCGGCCACATTCCCAGAAGCAGTAGAGTAGCCCACTCAAAGAGCACCCCCACCGAGATAAGCAG
>JBKHFZ010000237.1:0-3077 GCA_046539925.1 Spirochaetaceae bacterium | reverse complement strand
TCGATATGGAGAAGCTTGTGGGACAGGAAGAGATGGAGTCTATTCAATCGGGGGTGAACTAGGCCAACCTTGCCTTCACTGTCCACCCATTCCTGGACCAGAGGCATACTGTCTAGGGGAGATCGATGTGGCGTCGGCAATAAACAGTGGTGAAAGATTAAGAGAGTAGATTCTTTCTCTTCTATAGACAAGTTCAACAGACCAGGAGAACATAATGCCTATAACGGAACCTTTTGATACACATTCAGATCAGTATGAACAGTGGTTCGCCACCTTTAAGGGGGTCTACGATACCGAGGTAGAAGCTTTGAGGAGAGTCATACCCGGTGAGGACAAAACAGGTGTGGAGATAGGAGCAGGGAGCGGCCTTTTCGCTTCCAGGCTTGGGGTACAGTACGGTGTCGAGCCCTCCGGTGCCATGCTCGAAAAGGCGAGGGCGAGGGGGATAGAAATGAAGCAGGGGGCGGCGGAAAAGCTTCCCTATCCCGACGAGAGTTTTGACTATACCCTGATGGTGACCGCGATCTGTTTTCTCGACGATATGGATAAGGCAATGGAAGAGATAAGGAGAGTCTTAAAACCCGGCGGGTGGGCGCTTTTCGGGTTTGTCGATAAAGATTCACCCCTTGGACAGGTCTATCTACAACATAAAGACGAGGATATATTCTACCGTTCGGCCACCTTTCGTTCTGCCACAGAGGTGATCTCTTCCCTGCAGCGACAAGGTTTCGAGGTTGAAACAATACTCCAAACCGTCTTCGGCTCTATTGAGGAGATTACGGAGATACAGGATGCTCAAGAGGGGCACGGCGAGGGCGGCTTTGTGGTGCTGAGGGCACGGAGACGGTAGGGAGCGTTTCGAGAATCGTGTAGAACCCTGGACGGTATTGTGTTATGGTTGTTGCGAGGTTGAGCAGAAATGAGAAAGATAATAAAGATTCTCTCATCGATGCGGCTCGCGGTGGTGCTGCTTGTACTTATCATTGTCTTGTCGATAATTGCCACTCTGATACCCCAGGGGCAAGAGGATGCGTATTATATCGACACTTACGGAGAAGCCCTGGGCTCTCTTATTGTGAACTTGCATCTGTACAGTTTTTATCTGTCTCCTCTCTTCCTTTTGCCGGGGGTTTTGTTTTTTTTAAACCTGCTGGTCTGCACAATAAAGCGTCTATCCTCGCGGATACGAAACAGGGCGCCTGCACGGTTTGGTCCGGATATAGTTCACGTATCACTGCTCTTGATTATGGTACTCGGTATCTATTCACTCTATACACGGCAGGAGGTGACGGTATTTCTCTCCAGAGGCGACAGTGTGGTACTTGAAAACGGGCTGGAGATCCGCTTGAAAGAGTTCGAATCCCTCAGTTACGCCGACGGCAGTCCCAAGGATTGGATAAGCCGTGTGGAGATTTTTCTGAGTGGGGAGAAGCTGACGGACTACGCGATAGAGGTAAACAAGCCCTATTCCTACGGGCCCTACAAGGTATTCCAGAGCACCTTTATGGATGAGACTGGTGTTGTAGAGGAGGGCCTCTCCGGAGAGGAGCTGGAGGTAACTTCCTATACCGGTCTCAAAATAGTAAAGATGCCCGCCACGACTCTCATTCTTCTTACCCTGCTGCTATTTTGCATGGGGCTTGCTCTTACATTCTATCAAAAATTGGGAGAGAAAAAGAGATGATCGCAACATCGGCCTTTGTGCTTTTAGTGGTTACTTTAATTCTGCAGGTGGTTTTTTTACTAAAGAGGGAAGCGGCATGGGAGAGATACAGCTCCTATGGATTTCTGGCGGTGGGGATACTCCTGTTTGTGGAGACGGTGATTCGGAGTATAGAAATCCGTTTTGTAGCCCTTACCAATACCTACGAATCTCTCCTGTTCTTTTCGGCGGTTATACTGCTTTTGATTTTCTTCTACCGGATCTTCTGGAAGAGCGAGGTTTTCCCCCTCCTCGCCTTTGGTGCGGCAGTGGTCGCCCTTGCTCTACTGGCCATTGCATCCTCTCCCTTAGTCCCGAGTGATATACGCCCGCCCATACCCGCGTTGCAGTCGAACTGGCTCATCCTTCATGTCTCCTTCTCTTTTATTGGGGAGGCATTCTTTGCAGTGGGTTTTGTCTCCGCCATCTACTATCTGATAACGAAGGATAAAGAGAAAAAGAGGGTTCTCGACGATTTTACCTATAAGGCTATTGCCATAGGATACCCTATCTTTACCGCAGGAGCGCTGGTATTTGGTGCTGTCTGGGCCTCCTACGCGTGGGGCAGATTCTGGGGATGGGACCCGAAGGAGACTTGGGCCCTTATTACCTGGCTTACCTACACAGTTTTCCTCCATTCCCGTTTCCTGGGCAAGCTGCGAGGACCCTTTGTCGCCTGGATGTCCATTATAGGTTTTGCTTTTACCCTCTTTACATTTTTTGGAGTGAATTATCTCTTGTCCAGTCTGCACAGCTACGGTTGAGAGGTCGATGAGTCCGGCGCGGTGGGCAGCGGAGTATACACTTATCGTCGAGCGAAGCCTATCGAGTTATTTTTCTCAGGAGATGTTGAAAAGCACTAAGGGGATCCATATACACCATCCTTGGGCCTGAGAAGCGCATTATCATTTTTATTTGTTCCCGTTTTTCCTGCAGTACAGACTAATCATCTTCCGAAGTGTTTTGGCCTCGCTCACAAGGTGCAGGTTGGTAGATAAATCAAAAAAAATCAATTGGGTGGGGAACATGTGAAGCCTCCCTTCCAAATACACACCAAATTGAGTAAAATAGTCCTATGGCCGGCACGGATTTTTCAAATAACCGAGAGGTGAACCGCATTATCCTGGAGCATCAAAGTGCGGAACAAAAATTGGACTCCCTGGAAAGAGAGTCCCGAAACCTTTTGGAACTGAATCCTGAATACGGACGCAGGTATCTCCTCTACTCATTTAGAAGAAAGCACGCAAATGACCCACAAAGAACTTCTTGAGCTCTTGGTAAAGAACCATATCGATTTTGTCGTGGTCGGGGGTGTTGCGATGCGCCTGTACAACAGCCCCAGGGTAACACACGACATCGATATAGCCGCACGAAC
>JBKHFZ010000236.1:0-3144 GCA_046539925.1 Spirochaetaceae bacterium | reverse complement strand
TGGGTAGACCCCGAAAGAGAGGAGACAAAAAAGTACCATCAGACCCACCCATTCTTCGAGAGAATACTCGATGTGTACGCCCTCAAAAAGTACGAGAACCGGAATATCGAGTCCTGCAACTTCTACTCTCTTGTAGATTGCGGCGCCGAGCTTCCGGCGCGGGTAAGAGGGCAGCTTGTACACGCAGTCGAAAGAACCTTTGGCAAGGAGGCAGACCGCGGGGGAAATGCAAGCGCCAAGGATATTGATGCCCAGGTTTCCAACGCCTATCTCGATACAATGTACTTCTACAATCTTACAGACCCTCCCGCCCGGGATAATATGAAAACCGCCTACGAGATGGATAGAGATTCCGGCTTTAAGTTCCGTTATCTTGCACTGTTTCATCCTCTTAGACCGTGGGAGTTCGATATAGATTTTGTAAACGAGGCTCACGCCCCATGGCAAAACCCCTGCGGAGGGGAAGCGGAAATAAGGCGGGAATCCTTTTTCGACCTCTTCGAGGCTGCCGAAAAAGAGGCAGCAGAGGTCTTGGAAGCGACGGCTCAGGTCTTGGAGGGGCAAAAGGCCCCGGAGACCCTGAAAGATATTATTGGAGAGGGGAACCTGAACAACGGCTCCCTCGATCCCTGTATTCTCTCTGTCTCCGAGCCCCTCCCGCTGCCGGAAATAATAGACCGGATTTACCTGGAGTTTACTCCAGAGTAGTTTTGCTCTTGCTTATTGGGTTGATAATATCCGAAATAGAGTCGCCGAGAATATTAAAACTCAGTACCGTAAAGGCAATTGCCAGGCCGGGGTAAATCGCGCTCCACGGGGCGGTGTACATATAACTCCTGGCGTCTTTGAGCATGAGACCCCAGCTGGGGTCAGGCGGCTGGGTGCCCAGGCCGAGGTAGGAGAGGGAAGCCTCTATTACCACAGAGAGGGCAAACAGTATTGAGGCTTGAACCGTCAGCTTACCAAGCATATTGGGGATTATATGAAGAACTACCGTTTTGAGGGTCTTGCTGCCCATGGCAACGGAAGACTCCACGTAGCCTTCGGTTTTTATGGAGAGGGTCTCCGCCCGTACAAGCCGCGCGAAAATCGGGCTGAAAATAATTCCTATTGCGGTAATAACCTGCAGCAGGCCGTAACCCAACACGGAGACGACAGTAATTGCAAGCAGAACCGTGGGAAAGGAGAGAATGCTGTCCATAAGGAGCATGAGAAAATTGTCCAGCAGCCCTCCAACCAGCCCCGCTATAAGTCCTACCACAATACCGATACTCAAGGCAATTCCTACCGATACAACTCCCACCATCAGCGCAGAGCGGGAACCGTATATTATTCTGCTAAATATGTCCCGTCCAAGGTCGTCGGTTCCCATAATATGCCCCTCGGTTCCCGGTTCGGAGTAACGAAGCGACCGGTCCTGGTCGGTAGGATCGAAGGGGGCAATAAGCGGGGCCGCCACGGCGGTGGCCCCGATAATGAGTATAAATAAGACTGCAATATAAAAGAGAATGTTACTTCTTTTCAACATAGCGGAACTCGAATTCATCCAGCTTCGGTGTAAGATAAAAACCTGTTACATCCTTTTGATGGGCAATATACCTGAAGGAGGTACCGACAAATACAAAGGGAGCCTCCTCCGACATTATGGTTAACGCCTCGGTGTAGAGCTCTTTTCTCTCGTCAAAATCCGCTACTCGGCGTGCTTTTTCGATTAAGTCCGCAACCTCTTCGTTTTCCCACTGCACATAGGTTTCGTCTGCTTTGCCGTAGTTTGCCAGTCTTCCGTCCGGGTCGAGCTTGCCGGTGTGGCCTATAACGGTTAAATCGTACTGGCCGTCGCTGTACACATCGCTAATCCAGGTGGACCAGTCTATCATTCTAAGCTCTATATTGAGGCCGACCTCCTCGAGCATTTCCTGATACAACTCTCCCGCTTTTACATGGGGGGGATAGTTTTGGGGGAGGTACATGGTAAAAGTCTCGTCCTCGGGGATATCGAGTTCCTCGATCATCTCCCGGGCTTTGTCCGGATCGTAGGGGTACTTCTCCGAGAGGTCGACGTAGTAGGGGTCGTCGTAATCCATAAAGGTGTATATAGGACGGCCCCCCGAATAGGCGATGTCCAAAGCTTCTTGACGGTCTATTGCCATGTTCATCGCCTGTCTCAGCTTCACATTGTCGAGGTACTCCCGGGAGCAGTTTATGGCTATAATCATGGCAAGGGAGGACATGTCCCGGTTAAGGGTAACGCTGTCGCTTTCTTCAATCCTGGGGATGTCGGTCTCTTCTATAAGGTAGGTAATATCCACCTGGCCGGAGAGAAGCCCCTGCAGCTGCACGGACTGTTCCGGTATTATCTGCAGTACCACATTGTCTACCTTCGGTACGCCCTCCATCCAGTAGTCCTCGTTTTTCTCCATAGAAATTTGGTTGTCTCTTACCCATTCGGTAAATACGAAGGGGCCCGTGCCTACCGGTTCCGCGTCGAAGTCGTGTCCGTCGTCTATAAGATGTTTCGGGAGAATAGCTCCCCAGCCGGAGGCGATTGACCCGAGGAGAGGAGAGTAGGGTTTGGAGAGATGCAAAATGACGGTATGATCGTCGGGAGTCTCAATCTCGGAGATAACATCGAATTCGTTCTCGTGGGGGCTTCCCAGGTCCGAGTCGAGAATTCTCTCGTAGGTGGCTTTTACATCTGCCGAGGTAAAGGGGGTGCCGTCATGGAAGGTAACGCCCTTTCGCAGATAAAAAGTGTAGGTCTCGTAATCGTCGCTCACCTCGTAGTCCTCCGCAAGCGCGGGTACCAGCTCTCCGTCCTTGTCGGGTTCTATAAGGTTGTCGTAAAAGCTGTTGATGGTTTGAAAAGTCAGAGTACCGCTAGTTACATGGGGGTCGAGGGTGTCCGGATTCCCCGACATTGCCAGAACGACCTCGGTGGGTTCTTTTTCTTCGGTAGTTGCTTCCGCCTCTTCCTCGTCTTCGGCCTGTCCACCGGCCCATAGACTCCCTGTTCCCACAAGGGCGATTAATAAAACCGTCAGGAACAAAAATACCCTTTTTTTAGAAAAGAATGTGCGCATACAATTTCCTCCTTTTAGAAACTCTCTAATAAGAAAATTGCTATAAGCAATTTTCATTATATAA
>JBKHFZ010000235.1:0-3157 GCA_046539925.1 Spirochaetaceae bacterium | reverse complement strand
GCCGTAGCCCATCCATCTAGCGAGAAACTCGACAACCCGTTCCTTTCTATTCTCTCCATCCGTCGATTCGTCGGGACCTACACAGGAGGGGCAGCCCTCACGGCAGGGACAACGCCTTACCAGTTCGAAGGCGGAGCCGAGGACCTCCTCCAGTTTTTCTATAAATCCTTCCGCGAGACCGATGCCCCCCGGCGCGTTGTCGTATAGATAAATAGCCGGAGCTCCGGTGTATTGATCCCTCAACCGTTCTACTATCCCGATATCCGATCGCTCACAGAGTAGAAAAATGGGTGCAACATTTCGAATAAGGGTGCCCACTCTCGAGAGTATATCCTCCCGTATTTCCAGGGGAACTTCCTCGAAGGCCCTGCGGGAGGCGGTGGCCTCGGCACACACGATAACCGCCGCCCGGGTGTGTATCTCCTCTTCCGGAAGGTGTATATCTCCGTACCCCAGGTTCTCGTGGGTCCCGTATTTGAGTTTTTTGTACTTCGACACCTGAGAGCGCACCAGTACATCCGAGAGGAAAATATGGGCCTCCGGTTCCTCCCTCTCCTCATCCACTTGAAGGAGCTTTATGTCCGATTTTACGATGGAATCGGTATAGTAGTTCAACTTCTCCTCCCGAACATAACACACGAGCTCATCAACATCGAGGGAGAGCGAGAGATACTGGGTACCTCTATGCAGATACACCGCGTTGGGAAAGAGAAGCTCCTTTGCAGAGGGGAGGTCCATCTCTCCAATAACCTCGTTTTTCCCTTTACCTGCATCGATTATAACCACGTTTTCCGGAGATGCGGACCTCAAGCTTATGCTTTCTGCCGGATATCCTCTGTCCGCCCAGTACCACTTGCCCCGGGATTTTCTTATATTCCCCTCCTCCTCGAGGTATTCGAGAAGCTCCTCCACCTCACCGCCGAAGATCTCTCCCTCGCTCATAGGTATTTCGAAGACGGCACATTTAAGATGGTCTATAAGCACAAAGAGGTTGTCCGGATTTATCCACGCCGACTCTGGAGACTGGGCAAAGAAGTAATCCGGATGATTGATAAGAAACTGGTCGGTGGGAGAAGCAGATGCCACGAGAAAAGCCGCAGAGGTTTTTACTCTTCTTCCCGCCCTGCCGGACTGCTGCCATACCGAGGATATGGAGGAAGGAAATCCGGCGAGCACGGCGGCATCGAGTTCGCCTATATCGATCCCCAACTCCAGGGCGATGGTGGAGACAACGCCGTGGATCTTCCCCTCCCTCAGCCCTTTCTCTATACCTCGACGCTCATTGGGAAGATACCCTCCACGATAGGATTCTATTCTAAAGCCTCCGTCGTCGGTATAGTAGTTACTGAGCTCTTTTCGGATGTAGTCGGCTATTAATTCCGAGCGAATTCGCGAACGTGCAAAGACTATTGTCTTTATGCCCTTTTTAATAAGCCTGGAAGCTATGCGCCTGGACTCGAGGACCACCCCCCTCCGTATACCCTGCACAGGATCGACGATCGGCGGATTATAGAAGATTATGTGTTTTTCCCCTGAAGGGGCTCCGTTTTCTTCTACCAGCTCCACCGGAGCCTCGAGAATACGCTCTGCAAGCTGGTGGGGGTTGCCGATAGTGGCGGAACAGCAGATAAATTGAGGTTCGGTACCGTAAAAGGCCGCTATCCTTTTCAGTCTCCGCAGGAGATTGGTCATATGAGAGCCGAATATTCCCCTGTAGCTGTGCATCTCGTCTATAACAACGTACCTGAGGTTGCTGAGAAACTTGATCCACTTTGGATGGTTGGGGAGGATACCTGAGTGGAGCATATCGGGATTGCTAATTACGATTCTGCCGCCCTCCCTTGCGGAGACACGGAGACTCCCCGGTGTGTCTCCGTCGTAGGTAGAGACCTTTATAGGCAGCTCTGCCCCCGAGACAATCTCATTCAAGCCGGCCTGCTGATCCTGGCTTAAGGCCTTTGTGGGAAAGAGATAGAGAGCCCGCATCTCCGGCTCTTCGAGCAGAGTTCGAACAACAGGAAGGTTATAGGCCAAGGTTTTACCGCTGGCTGTGGGGGTAACGAGAACGAGGTTTCTCCCCTCCCTTACAAGCTCATACGAACGTGCCTGGTGTGAGTAGAGTTTATCTATCCCACCCCTGCGAAGCACTTCTCGTAACACTCCGGGTATATCCTCCGGAACAGGAGAATAACGGGCCTCCCTCGCAGGGACGGTGTGAAAGCGCGTAACATTTCGGCTAAAATCGGATTCGGATCTAAGCTCGGAAATAAGCTGTTCGATGTTTTCCATGGGCCTGATTGTAGCATCTTTTTTTTTTTATGTAACGTAGAGATTTCCGCACTGTTTATCTTAGTAGGAGGATACGTATGAAGCGAAAACAAAGTGTTTTGAGTATTGTTATTTTTCTGCTTATTTCAGGGGGTTATCTCTTCGCACAGACGGCCGCCTCGGAAAACTTTTCCGGGTCTCTGGATCATTCAGGGGCTTACGGACAATGGGAGGTAGACGGCGGCAGGCTTTATCAGAAGGACACGGAGGAGCACCTTGCAAAGATCAACTTCAAAGCACCTCAAAAGGGTATAATGGAGTACCGTTTTGATGTGAGGTACGAAGGAGGGGGTATCGAGGACAGAATGGGAGGATTCGGTGTCCACCTTTTTGTCGACTCGGCATTTGCCGGTAAATCCTGGGGCAATGGTGAATCCTGTCTCCTTTGGCTCAACTACGACGAAGACCCCATATACGGTTCCGCCGGCCTGCAGGCACAGGTATATAAAAGCACCAAACACTTCGAGATGGAACTTCTCGAAGACTACGAGACGGAACTGCCTGTAAGATACCTGGACACTTCCTATATGGACACGGTTATTCCTGTAAAAATTCAAGTAGACGGTTCCAACGGAAAGGTAAAAGTGTATGATCCTACCCAATCGGACAGATATTTTCAATTTTATCTGGATGAGGCTCCTGAGGAGGGGAACTATTTTTCCTTTCGAACGAACAATCTCTCCTTGAGTTTCGATAATTTGCTTATTCAGAGAGTCCACGACTAGTTTCGCACGCCGCTGTGCGGCAACCGAAACTGGAAAAACATATGGATACGGCTGTTTTCTCGACAGCTCGATTCCCATCTATTCTCTCCTCCTTTAAATTTTTC
>JBKHFZ010000234.1:0-3171 GCA_046539925.1 Spirochaetaceae bacterium | reverse complement strand
AGAGGCGGAAAAGGTCCTTAAAAAGAGCACCTCGGCCATTATAGGGGATGAAACCCATGCGCCTCTCGGGCTCGTGGACCTTAAAGCGGCCGAGATGGGGAGAGCTGCGGAGGCGGTAAGACTTCTGAGAACTGTTTCCGCCGGCTGGAGTAAAGACTCCCATCTTCTGGATGCTCTGCGAGCAGTTGACGGTGTACACCCGCCTCTGCGGGAGCTTACAGCGAGGGGGGTGGAGGCGTTTCTCAACTTCTACTCGGGGGAGGGCTTCGAGAAGGCACGGGAGGTTCTCTCGCTTTTCGAGGAAGGAATAAATCCCGAGCTTTTGAGCGAAGAGATCTCTCTTCTCTGGACTCCCGAGCTGAGGCTTCGGGACGAGGACATCCTGCCCCGCTGGAGGCTGAAAAGCCTGGAAGCGAATCCGAAACCCATCGAGCCCTCGGAAGTGGTCCTTCAGCTCAATGCTCTCTACACTGTTCCCGAGGGGATCCCGGAGACAATATCTTCCGAGCTTGCAGATGAGGGAAGACGGATTATGGAGAAGCCCGGGAAAAAAATCGCGGATTACGACCATCCGGTGCCTCTTTTTGTAGAGGGTAAGGGCCACGAGCTGGAGAGCTGCCTCGAAGAGCTCGATAGGGATATTGCCTTCGAAAAAGAACAGGGAGTCCTGCCGCAAGATCACCGGGTCCCTGTTCTCCTCTCGGTATCGGTAACTCACGAGGGCATAGACGAGACGGCTGGGAAATGGATCGGCGAGGTGGTGGCTCAGAAGGAGTATTCCCATGTGCGGGTAGTCGTGCTTACCGAGGGGCTCTGCCGCGTGCTCAGAGAAGAGTTGTTCGGCGGGAGGTTCGAGCTCTTCTCGGTATTCGGGAAATACGCCCGGCACTTTAACGCTTTAAAATATGGTCAGCTTCTATTGGAAAAGGCTCTGGGGGTTCGCGCCGGCTTCAAGCTGGACACGGATGAGGGAATCCGAACGGAGGAGCTCTGGAATACCACGGGACGGACCTGGTTTGAGACTATGTGCCACCCCTACTGGGGAGGAAGTGCGAGCGATCCGGAGGGAAAGGAAGTCGAGCTCGCGGTAAACGAGGGGGAGTACGTAAACAGCACCGATATCGAGAAGCTCGGTTACAGGAGGGCTCTGCGAACTCCCGACGTAGCGGTACCGGATACCTGGACCGGGCCGAGCATGTTTTTCCAGAAGGGCTTTGCCCACGGACGGGCTACTGCGCTGTATAACGGCTTTGAATCGGTGGAAGAGGGAATTAGCCACCCTGTAGTAAAGGGCGGGGGCTACGGTATTACCAACGAGGGGCTGCGGAAGGCGGCACCCTTTACCGTCTCCTGGGTGGGACGGGCGGAGGACCAGCAGTTCTACTTTTCCGGTCTGAACGGCGGCATACGGGGGATCTTTCATCCGAATTTGCGTATAGCCCACTATAAATCCGCCGTGGCGGGGGCGGAGAAAAAGACCGCCGCCGGCCGGTTTTTGGGCGATATGTACCGTTTGATACTCTTTAGCCACCTTGCGGAAAAGTGGGGGGTAAAGGAACAGATAGACCCGATGCCGGGTGTGTTTGCAGGGCCCCTTGCCCGCGGCCAGGCGGTATTTTCCCTGCTCTACAAGAGCTGCGAGTTCGCTGCAAAGGGGGATCAAGTGTCGGCGGAGTACCTCCTTACCGCGGGAGCTGAGGAGCTGCTGGAACTGGAAGACAGAATAGACGATGGAACGGTAAGCAGGCTGGCAGATGAGGAAGCTCGCCATTGGCGGCTCTTTACCGAGGCGGTTGAAAAGGTGGAGGGGAACAAGGTAAAAAAGATACTTGGAGTGTAATAAGGGGCTAATATGTCTGTACAGAACAAATGTCAACTCATAGTATATCCCGACGCTATTGGCGGGAACATCTCTTCTCTCAATAGGGCCCTTGCCGAGTATTTTTCCGGGCTCTTAGGCGGGGTCCATCTTTTGCCTTTCTTTCCCTCCTCCGGAGACCGGGGCTTTGCTCCCAAAACCTACGACGAGGTGGATCCTGCCTTCGGCACTTGGGGGGATGTGGAGTGGATCGCTTCCAGGTGGGATTTGATGGTGGACCTCATGTTTAACCACATTTCCCGGCGGTCTGAGTATTACCAGGATTTTCTTGACAAAAAGGACGAGTCTCCCTGGGCGGATCTCTTTATTAAATACTCCGAGTTTTGGCCGGAGGGCAGACCGACCCAGGAGGACCTGGACCTTATCTACACCCGCAAACCCCGCCCTCCCTATATCGAAGAGGAGTTTGGAGACGGCTCGAAGGAGAAAATATGGTGTACCTTCGATACCGAACAGATAGACCTTAATATCTACAAGGAAAAGACAAAGGAATTTCTCCGGGGGTTTTTGAGGCGCCTTATAGAGCGGGGGGCAAAGGCGGTGCGCCTGGATGCCTTTGCCTATGCCACAAAAAAACCGGGAACAACCTGCTTTTTCCTCGAGCCTGATGTGTGGGATTTTCTCCGGCTTGCCGACGAGGTGATCCGCCCGGCGGGAGGGGTTCTTTTACCCGAGGTCCACGAGCACTACACGATGCAGAAGAGAATTGCGGAGCATGGTTACTACGTATACGACTTTGCCCTTCCCATGCTTTTTCTCCAGGCCCATTACGACGGCTCTGCGCGAAACCTCAAGCATTGGCTCTCTGTCTGTCCCCGCCACCAGTTTACCACCCTCGACACCCACGACGGTATTGGTGTGGTCGATGTGTACGACCTCATGACCGAGGAGGAGATGGAGCGAACGAAGGAGAATGTGTACAGCCGCGGTGCGAATGTAAAGCGTATCTACAACACCGCAAAGTACCAGAATCTCGATGTCTACCAGATAAACTGCACCTACTACTCGGCCCTCGGGGAGGTGGATGCAGCGTATATTCTTGCGCGGGCGGTGCAGTTCTTTACCCCCGGCATCCCCCAGGTCTACTACGTGGGCCTTTTAGCCGGCAGAAACGATATAGAGCTTTTAGAGGAGACAAAGGTGGGCAGAAACATAAACAGGCACAACTACTCCCTGGAAGAGGTTGCCCGGGAGGTAAAGCGTCCGGTGGTGGGTAAGCTGTTTGAGCTGATGAAATTCCGTAACCGCGAAGAGGCGTTTGACGGTACCTACGAGGTTCTTCCGAGCCCGGA
>JBKHFZ010000233.1:0-3303 GCA_046539925.1 Spirochaetaceae bacterium | reverse complement strand
CTCACTTTTTTATGCGCCTTCAACCGATACTCCCCGTGCTGTAAAAATATAGCCCCCCTGCTTCTCGGGCCGTACTAACAGAAGCGGGGTGCGCCTAATACAGTAGCACTTTTTTCTTCTCCTATCCATGGTGTTTCGAGCTCAAGGGGCAATCTCGGCGGGCTTCACATTTCCCACAGCTCAAGCGGCGTTCTCTGCACCCTCCTCCTCCATGGCCCACATCTCCACGGTGTCTTTAAAATAGTCCTGCAGTTCGGAAAACTCGTCCCTGCAGTCCATGATACTCCGCGCTGCGGTAACAACCCACGGAGATGCGCACACCTCCGGTTCCTCCGGAAACAGACAGATATCCGACACAGCTGTTCTACCGATGCGGTACGACTCTTCGGTCATTGCAAACAAAAAGGCCTTGGCGCCGGTATAGGTAATATACAGCATGGCATCGAAGAGTGAAGTACCGCAGCCTATGTACAGAACCGCCGCTTTCTCTTCGAAAGCCGCCGCAAAGAGCTTTTTCCCTCTGCCTTCGACGGCGGCACGCCACGCCGGCTCTCCGAGTACGCACTTTTGCGGCGAAAGGGCCGCTGCAGAGACACACTTGACCAGTGGACTTCGGTCGGTACGCCTAAAGGCAGTTCTTCTATTCCAGTTTTTAAGCTGAAAGAAAGGAAGCGGCTGGGCACCGATAATATCGGAGAGATGCTCCGCCCGGCGGTGCAACCCCTTGAGAGGAACATTCTCCTTTCCTTCTTGTGAAGAATCCACAATATCCGCAAAAAAACGGAAATCCTTTGCGCCGATGCTGTAGAGAGGAAGAATAGTCCCAAAGGCGTAATACACCTCATGTACCGGTGCAAGCAGGGCCAAAAACAGCTCTACTCCTTCCTCCTTGTACCGTTCCACTACCTGCGGAGAGTAAAGAACGAGGGAGTCCCACCGGTTCGGTTCGGGAAAATTTGAAGGAGGCGCTCCTTCCGGATGAACAAGCACGGTTCCATCCTCCCCTGTTTGTTTTACCGTAAATAGGCAGAAAAACCAGGGTGCTTCCAACCAGCTGTCCAGCATGTCCCTTACCTTTTTCTCCTCAGCCTTTTTGCCCTTCTCTTTCTTAATTGCCAAATTTTTCATTTTTACCCCCTTTCCCCCTAGTAGGGGGAAAGAGAGCCTTGTGCTTTTAAAAACTGGAATTTATCTGTTTTTTTTTAATTACCGAGGCGCTTTCAAATGATAATTTTGAAAGAAGCTCAACTTGTAGACCCGAGGGCCAGGGGGCCAGTGCTTCGCGGATTTTAGGCCCGCATGGGCTCGGCTACAGTTGCAGCTGCCGGCCTATTTCCGGGATCCGCCTATGTCGCCGCGGTAGTATGAGCCCCTAAAATGTATACGGGAAGCCAAAGCGTACGCTTTATCAGCCGCGGCTGCAGCGTCCTCCCCTGTCCCGGTAACCGACAGAACCCTGCCGCCGGAGGTGTAGAGCACCCCCTCCCGCATCTCCGCTCCGGCTATAAAGGGGACAGTATCTTCGCTCTCCTCCCTGCAGGTAAAGGGCTCCTCCCCTTTCATAATGGGAAATCCCGTGGAATACGAGCCGGGATACCCCCCGGAGGCAAGGACTACATTGCAGGAAGCGCCGGTTTTGTAACCGAGACTGCGCCTCTCGAGTCTTCCCTCGGCCGCCTCCATAAGAATGGGTGCCAAATCGTCCTCCAGGAGAGGAAGGATTGCCTGGGTCTCCGGGTCTCCAAAACGTACATTGTACTCCAGAAGATAGTTCTTTCCCCCTTTGAGCATTAGGCCGAAGAAGAGAACCCCCCTAAAGTCGATGCCCTCTGCGCGAAGACCTTCTAATGTGGGCTCCAGAATTGCCTCTGTAAAATCTCTCTCGTACTCTGCGGTAAAGTGGGGGTTAGGCGCGACCGCCCCCATCCCGCCGGTATTAGGGCCGGTATCTCCATCGCCTATTCTTTTATGGTCCATAGCCGAGACAAAGGGCAATGCCCTCTTTCCGTCGCACAAAACCAGTATGGAGGCCTCATTCCCCTCCAGATACTGCTCCACGAGGATCGAGTGTCCGCTCTCTCCCAGACTGTTGCGGAGAAAGAGATCCTCCAGCGCCTCCGCAGCCTCTTCCGGGCAGCTGCACACTGTCACTCCCTTCCCTCCGGCCAGGCCGTCGGCCTTTATTACCAAGGGGTATTCCGCCGAATGGAGATACTCCTGGGCTTTTTTATACTCACCGCTGCTAAACCTTTGAGCTTCTGCCGTGCGGATGCCGTGGCGCTTCATAAAATTCTTCGCGTGTATCTTGCTCCCTTCGAGAGCGGCGCCATCTTTTCCCGGCCCTAGCGTGGGGATTCCGGCCTTCCGCAGCAGATCCGCAAGCCCCGCCATAAGGGGCAGCTCCGGTCCAATAACCGCCAGATCCACTCTCTCCTCTACCGCTTTTTGCACCTGCTGCTCGTGCTTTTCCAACACGATGTTTCGGCATTTTGGTGTTGCCTCCGTGCCGCCGTTGCCCGGTATGCAGAGTATGGTGTCGACAAGGGGACTTTTTGCGAGTTTCCATGCCAGGGCGTGCTCCCGTCCTCCTCCTCCCACTATCATAATCTTCATGTATCCGCCTCCCCTTCTCTCTTTTCTCCTTCCAAAATCATCCGAATAGCCTCTACCAGCGTCTCACCTTCTATCAGGTGTACCTTCTCCTGCAGGCTTTCCGCCGTCTCCTCTGGAAGTACAGCCACGCTACGCTGAAGGATAACAGGCCCGCGGTCCACTCCTTCTGTAACATAGTGGACGGTACAGCCGCTGTATCCGTCTCTTCCTTTTATAACCGCCTCGTGTACCCGCATACCGTACATCCCCTTCCCCCCGTGGAGAGGAAGCAGTGCCGGGTGAATATTGATAATGCGTCCGGCAAACTCCTCGAGGAGTTCTCCTTCGAGAATAGAGAGAAACCCGGCGAGCACCAGGAGGTCCGCCCTTCCCCGCACGTTCTCCAAAACAGCATCCGAGAGGGTGCCCTTGCCCCACCCGGGGCTGCCGAGCACCTCAACCCCCTCCGGGCCGTCACACCCCTCGCCGCCTCGCTTCCAGCCGCGCTCGCCGCCTGCCTTTGGCCCGTACTCTCTGCGGTCGAGGCAGAGGGTTTTAAGGCCCGCTTTGCGAGCCCAATCGAGGGCGGGGGCATTCGGTCTGTCGCTTATTACCTGCCCGATGCAAGCGGGAATCTCACCTTTATCCACCGCCTCCAGGAGGGGTGGAAGCAGGCTCCCGCGGCCGCTTACCAGTATATCTATTCTATGC
>JBKHFZ010000232.1:0-3308 GCA_046539925.1 Spirochaetaceae bacterium | reverse complement strand
TATCTACCACTTCTACACTTTTATATGAAAGGTGTCAAATGGTAAGGGTCTACAGGGCCAGAGGAAGAAGGATGAGCAGGAAGATAAGAGCTGCAAAGAAAAGATCCGTCTTTTTCCCCGTAAGGGAGGGGAGCAGGTAGAGGGAGCTCCGCTTCTCCGATCTTCCGAAACCCCTCGATTCAAGGGCCATGGCAAGGGAGGGGATTGTCTTTACCGCGTGGATCATCACCGAGACGAGGGTGGGGAAAATTTGATGCATTCGGTCCCTTAGTCGCCTTCGGGTAGGGCTTTGGGAGGGACGCCTCAGTCTATGAGCATCCGCAATGGAGCGGTACAGGGAAGCCGCATAGGGAATATACCGAAAAGCTATAGCAATTACCAGTGAGAGAGAGTAGGGGAGACGGTACCACCGCATAGTAAGGATAAGGGCGTCTATACTGGTGGTGCGGAAGTAGAGAAAAAAACTGAGGGTAATGCCGGAGAATCTGACAAGCAGTCGAAGGGTCTCGCGAAGACCTCCGGTGGTAACTGCCACCGGACCCCAGAGGGTAAAGAGAGGATCTCCGGAGGGGTGAAAGGGTGGAGTAAGGATAGTAACGAGAATAAGCAGGGGCAGGATTGTCTTAATGGGTACCCACAGTTCTCGAATACCAAGGGAGATAACTACTGCAGCTGCGCAGAGCGAAAGGTACCAGAGAATAACCGGTGGGGGTACGGGAAAGAAGAAAGAGACAGCCGTAAAGAGGAGAAGCACGGTCTTTACTCTCGGGTCAAGTCTGTGAATAAAAGAGTCTCCCGGAAGATATCCGCTGCTTATCATCCCTCTCCTCCACCAGGGTTCTGCCGGTCTTCCGCCTGAATGAGTGTTCCCTGTTGCATAAAGAGGGTGCGGTCGGAGTATATCCGCCCCATCCGTTCGTTATGGGTAATAATTATCAAAGCGCTCTCTCTGCCGGCAAGAGAATCTACCAGGTGTGCAAAATCCCGCAGGGAGAGACCGGAGTCGGCTTCGTCTATAATGTACACCCGTCGCTCGAGAAGATAATACACCGCCGCCTGCAGGCGTTTTCGGGCACCGTAACTCATCATTGTAGGAGGAACGTTGAGGGCGGGGAGTAGAAACCGCTCGGACGCCTCTGCTACCCTTGTATCTATCTCCTCGCGCGGAAGGCCGAGCTCTTTTAAGCCGTAGGCGAGTTCGTCTTCCACGGTGGGGAGAAAAATCTGGTAATCCGGATTCTGAAAAATATAGGCCACTTGAGTTTCCAGGGGTCCGCTATCGATCCCCCTTACTGTACCGGCATCCGGCGGAAGGAGTCCGCACAGCAGTTTTGCCAGTGTGGTCTTCCCGCATCCGTTAGGACCAACGAGGGCTACCCGTTCTCCAGGATAAATATCGAGGTTCTCTATATTCAGGGAAAAAGCCGTGCTCTCTGCGGCTGTTTTTTTATGGGAAGTGTTTCCGTAGGAGAAGTGGAGGCCGGAAGCGGACAAGAGGGGGGTGGAGGTCTGGGGGATACCCCCGGAAGCCGGCAAAAAACCACCGGAGGTCTGGGGGATACCCCCGGAAGCCTGGAGGCCCTCCCAAATCCTTCCCGAGCCGTCATAGGCAAGACCAAGACCGCGGGCCCGCTCCATAAGTTCCTCTTTGCCTATTTCTTCCTCGCAATAGATTTTTTTATCCTCCAGAAGGCTGTAACGGAGGGGAAACTCCGCAAATACATCGAGTATCTTGGAAGCAAAGAGGAGAACTCCGTATTCTCCGTTGCAGAGGTGTGAAAAAATCCGGCGGCTCGATTCAAAGTCCATCTCGTCCATAGACTCGTCGAGTATCCAGTAGCTCGGGCGGAGGGCAAAGAGAACTGTAAAAAGGAGTTTCTTCTTCTCTCCTCCGCTGAGGGAGCCTGGGGGCCTCTCCCTGAAACTCTCGAGCTGTGTGATTGCCAGTCCCTCTTCTATCCTCCTTCGCATTTTTTCTTGATTCAGTCCGAGAGATTCGAGGGGAAAAGCAACTTCCGATTCGCAAGTGGTGGTAAATATCTGCTCGTCGGGATCCTGGAAAATCATACCAATGCGGTCTATGAGATGGGAGGGGGGGGTGGATAGAATGTCTGTCTCTCCGAGCCGCACGGCTCCTTCTATACTGCCGCCGGAGTAGCGGGGAATAAATCCCGCGAGTATTCGGGAGAGGGTGGTTTTACCGGATTCCGGGGAGCCGAGAATTATACGGGTCTCTCCAGGCTTAAGGAGGAAGTTCGCATCTTCAAAAAGATGAGCAGCCCCCAGACCGGGGTAGGAGGGATACGAGAAACTGAGTCCCTCTATAGTAATAGGCGGAACCGGCGATGGGGTGGATGAATTTTCCGTATAGCTCCTGTCGTCTGTATGCAAACTGCCTGCCTCTTCCTGCTGTACTCTATGGGCAAAGCCTCTTATAATTGAAGCGGCTTTGTACTTTGCATGATTTTGGGAGATTACCAGGGAAAATACAAGGGGAGAATTACATGAAAAAAGCCGATCCGCACTACCAGGCTTTTAAGCAGGGAAGCACCACCTATTTTAACAGCAGTATCTTTTTCCCTCCGCAGGTGCGCAGGGATGTGTTTTACCTCTACGGCTTCGTACGTATAGCCGATAATTTTGTCGATGCGGTTCCACAGGATGCGGAAGGGTTCTACGACTTTAAGAATACCTATCTACGAGCACGGAAGGGTGCAGCGTCGGGCGATCCGATAATAGACCGTTTTGTAGAGTTGGAGGCGCGCAAAAACTTTAACCCCGCATGGACGGAGGCCTTTCTTTCTTCCATGGAGGCGGACCTGAGAAAAAGCGAGTACAACACCCTTGAGGAGACTCTGGGCTATATCTACGGATCCGCCGAGGTCATAGGCTTTTTTATGTCCCGTATACTTGGTCTGCCCGAAGAGGCCCTCGAAGCTGCGGCACTGCAGGGGCGGGCAATGCAGTACATCAACTTTATTAGGGATATAAAGGAGGATCTGCAGCTCGGCCGCCGCTATCTCCCTTTAGAGGGTTCGGATCTTCCCACCCTCGAAGAGGAGTATGTAAAAAATAATCCGCAACAATTTATAGATTTTCATACCAGACAGATAGAGCTCTACCGGGAGTGGCAGCGCCGGGCGGAGGAGGGGTACCGCTTTATTCCCAGGAGATACCGCATACCGATAAAAACTGCCGCGGATATGTATCTGTGGACGGCAGAGCAGATAGAGATGGATCCTCTTGTGGTGTATAGAAGAAAGGTAAAACCGAATAAAAGTCGAATTGTACTTAAAGCACTCCAAAAT
>JBKHFZ010000231.1:0-3317 GCA_046539925.1 Spirochaetaceae bacterium | reverse complement strand
TACTACGACGCCTGGCCCGGTTTTTTGCCGGTGGCAAAGGGGCTTCTCGGTGTGGCCCCCATATTCTGGACCGTGGGGGTTATAGAGGTGCTTACCTACACACCAATGCTGGGCACAGGAGGCTCCTACCTCGGCTTTGTAACGGGCAACCTTACCAACCTCAAGGTACCCTGCGCCCTCAACGCTATGGAGGCGGCGGAGTTCGAGCACGGAAGCGAAAAGGCTGAGGTAATAAGCACCATCGCCATTGCAGTCTCTGCCCTGGTAACCACCTTTGTAATAATGGGAGGAGTCTTTATGCTGGGGCTGATCCGGCCTATCATAGAGTCCGAAGCGCTTGCACCGGCCTTTGCAAATATTCTCCCGGCGCTCTTTGGTGCACTGGCGGTAGTGTTTGTCTCGAAGCACTGGAAAATAGCAATTGCGCCTGTTATTCTGATGGTAAGCCTCTTCGTCAGCGTCCCCTCCCTCTCCTCGGCGGTGGGCGTACTGGTACCCGTAGGGGCGCTTTTTACAATTGGGGTTGCCCGGATACTTTATAGACGCGGGTATCTTTAAACCCGGGCATCTTTGATATAAGCTCAAATTGACACCGCTTTTTACAGGAGCCGCTTATGACCGCTGTGAGTATCGCCGTCGCTGTTTTCGCACTATCTATTGCCCTGTTGATTATAAGGGCGCTGCTGTTCACCCCGCTTCCCCAGGAGCCGGCAGAAGAGATGCCCCTTGAGATAGACAATGAGCGGGCAGCAGAGAGCCTTGCAAAAATGGTTCGCTGCAAAACCGTCTCAAGCAAGAACAGCAAGCTTACCGACCCGACTCAGTTCGAAGCCTTCCGAAAACTTTTAGCCGAGCGCTACCCGGAGCTCCACTCCACCTGCAGTTTGGAACGGATAGGAGAGAACGGCCTGCTCTACTGCTGGGAGGGCAGATCCGACGGGGAACCCACAGTTTTAATGTCCCACTACGACGTGGTTCCCGCCGAGGAGGAGTCCTGGGCAAAACCGCCCTTCGCAGGGATAATGGAAGAGGGAGTACTCTGGGGACGGGGAACACTGGACACCAAGGGAACCCTCTGCGGCATCATGGAGGCGGTGGAGACCCATATTTCCCGGGGTTTTATACCGGAGAACGACATCTATCTCTCCTTTGGTGGAGACGAGGAGATAGCGGGCAAAGACACCCCAGCGATAGTATCGGAACTCGAGAAGAGGGGAGTCCGCCCCGCCCTGGTGGTGGATGAGGGAGGTGCCGTGGTGGAGGGGGTGTTTCCTGGAATAGAGGGACCCTGCGCTCTTGTGGGAACCGGCGAGAAAGGCTTTTTGGATATGGAGTTCTCCATGCAGTCCTCCGGGGGCCACGCCTCGGCACCGCCCCCACACACCCTTCTTGGAAGCCTCTCCCAGGCCGCGGTCGCCATAGAAAAGCACCCCTTCCCCTTTCGGCTGACAAAACCGGTAAAGGAGATGTTCAGCACCCTCGGAAGGCACACGAGCCTCCCCGCCCGGATTATCTTCGCCAACCTCCGAATTTTTTCCCCCCTTATCAACTTCGCGTGCAAAAAGAGGGGAGGAGAGCTCAACGCGCTGGTGCGGACCTCCTGCGCCTTTACCATGGCGGAGGGCAGCAAAGCGACAAACGTGCTCCCCTCTTCGGCAAAGATGGTGGCGAACCTGCGACTCATGGGGGGAGAGACAACGGAATTTGCGGAAGAGTACCTCAGGAAGGTTATCGGCAATCCGGACATTACCCTCCGCAAGCTCTACGGCAACGACCCCTCCCCCTTTTCGGACACCTCATCCGAAGGCTGGAAAAGACTCAGCAGGGCCATACACAGAACCTGGCCGGGAGCTATCGTCTCCCCCTACTTGATGATAGCCTGCAGCGACTCCCGCCACTACTGCAGAATAAGCGACAAGGTTATGCGCTTCTCCGCAATGGCCTTTAGCAAAGAGGAGCGAGAGACCATCCACGGCCACAACGAGCGTATCCCCATAGAGAAGATCTTTACCACTGTGAAGTTTTATATGCGGCTTATTGCAGAGAGTTGAGAGATAAAAAACATTGCCTCTCTGTTTTATAGGCAAAGAAAATATCAAGGTCCAGCTTGATAACTGTAGACAGTAGACGGAAAAACTTTGTTGACACAGAAATAAACTTGTCTTAATATTAACATAGATATGTTAACTTATTATCAAATACAACAGAGGAAGTGTTATGAAAGACAATTCAGTACGATGTATAGGTTTTGATTGCGGCAATTCTTCCATCCGAACCGTCGTCGGTACTTATGACGGCGAAAATATCACAACAGAGGTTGTTCATCAGGTTCCCAATAGAGCTATCACCATAAGAGGAGTCAACTATTGGGACATTTTAAATATTTACTTCGAAATGCAGAATGGCCTGAAAAAAGCGTATGACTCCTGCGGCCGTATAGATTCGGTGGGGATCTCGACATGGGGCATCGATTTTGGCTTTCTAGGAAAATCCGGCCATATTCTTGGCAATCCCCTCTGCTATCGAAACGAGTTCGGTTTGAGAGGAGTTGAATCGGTAGACAAAGAGACAAAGAAAAAACTCTTCGACCTCAGCGGGATTCAGAATCACCCCATGAACTCCCTCTACCAGTTGATCGGAATAAAGCAACTTCTCCCCGAATACTACGAAAACGCCGTGGATATTCTTTTTATTCCCGATCTCCTCAATTATCTTTTTACCGGAGAGAAGGGTACAGAAAATACCATCGCCAGCACCTCTCAACTTCTCGACATGAGAAAGCAGGATTATCGGGAAGAACTTTTTGAAATTGCCGGTATAGACTCTTCCCTGTTTCATCCGGTTATCCCCCACGGTAAAAGCAGGGGACAACTCCTGCCTGCAATAGCAGAGATGCTCGAAGTAGAAACCGTTCCCTTTATATCCGTTCCCTCTCACGATACTGCTTCTGCTGTGGTATCTGTTCCTGCGCAGGAAGATCAATTTATATTTATAAGTTCCGGAACATGGTCGCTCATTGGTACTGAATTACACGAGCCTATTATAAACGATACCGTATACGATATGAGCTTTGCTAATGAGGGCGGCGCTTCGGATACAATAACCTTACTCAAGAACTCAGCAGGTATGCACATTCTTCAGAATGTAAAAAGGGAGATGGAACAGGAGGCCGGAACAGGTTATTCATGGGATCAAATTGTTGATCTGTCTCAAAAGGCAGGCCTTTCTGTTTCCCTCTACGACCCCAATAACACAAAACTCTTTAACCCGGTTAAAATGATCGACACTATTACGGAGTTGAGCGGAGAAAAAGATAT
>JBKHFZ010000230.1:0-3342 GCA_046539925.1 Spirochaetaceae bacterium | reverse complement strand
ACCCCGCCTCGGTGGGCGGTGCGCTCCCGGATGAAGATTTTTACCTCGAATACTAAGGGAACAGGCGGTTTTTTGGCGGGGCTGCCCGCCTTTGCCGCGGTGGCTGCTCTTCTTGTGATCTGGAAGATAGCCGCCGCCGCGGTAGATGCCGACATTATTCTGCCCGACCCCCTGTTAACTCTAAAGGGCTTTGTGGTGTTGGTGGGCAAGACCGACTTTTGGCGCTCCGTAGGTATAAGCGCCTGGCGGGTAGGAGCCGGTTTTGCCCTCTCCCTGGCAGCGGGTCTGGCTGTGGGAATACCGGCGGGTATCCACGGCTTTATAAGGAAAGCCTTTAACCCCGTGCTCTCGATTATCCGCACCACACCTATTATGTCGATTATTCTTATAGCGTTGCTCTGGTTCAAGACCGGCACGGTCCCCATCTTTTCGGCCTTTCTTATCGGCTTTCCCGTGGTGGTGCAGAATATTATTGTGGGAATACAGCAGACCGATCCAAAGCTGTTGGAGATGGGGAGGGCCTACGAGTTTACCCGGTACCGATTACTCACCGCCGTGTATATCCCCTCTGTAATTCCGTATCTGGTTTCGGGCGCACAGACCACCCTGGGCCTTACATGGAAGGTTGTTGTTGCGGCGGAGGTCTTGAGTCTTCCCCAGACGGGGATCGGCTCCAAAATGCAGTACGCCCAGATGAGTCTGGAGACCGCCGAGGTGTTCGCGTGGACGGCGGTGGCTATTGTAAGTGCCGCTCTAAGCCACAGGCTCCTCTCTGCACTTCTCAAGTTTTCCCCCTGGAGGCACGGCGGTGCGGATCAGGTGTAATTCCCTCTGCGTATCCTTTAACGGGCTTACTGTTTTCGAGAACCTCAATATTGAATTTCCCGAAAAACATGTGACCGCGGTGCTCGGCCCGTCGGGATGCGGAAAAACCACATTGTTGAACCTTATCTCCGGTGTGCTCCAGCCCGATTCGGGAAGAGTGCAGATAGAGGAGGCCGACGGCAGCGGCAAGACCGCACGGATAGGCTACCTTTTCCAGGAACCGAGGCTGCTGCCGTGGAGGACGGTTCGCGGCAATGTGGAGATAGTGCTGGAAGGCATCTATAACAGCTCCGAGAGGAGGGACGTGGCGGAGCAGTTCCTCAAAGCGGTGGGACTCGACGGTTTTTTGGATTACTACCCCCACGCGCTCTCCGGGGGGATGCGGCAACGGGTGGCGATAGCCCGGGCTTTTGCCTTCCCGGCGGCTCTTATGCTTCTGGACGAGCCCTTCCAGGCGCTGGATTTGAAGCTGAAGCTGGGGCTGAGTACGCTCTTTATCGGCCTCTGGGATCGGGATCCGAGGACAACCGTATTTGTAACCCACGATATCCAGGAAGCACTTATCCTGGGAGACAGAATTACGGTTCTCTCCGAAAGGCCTGCGCGAATAGCGGGGGAGTTCGAAAACCCCCTTCCCGCGGGGGAGAGAGAGTTGTCGAACCCGCGCCTGCTGGAACTGGAGCGCCGCTTATACGCCCTGCTGGCGGGGTAAGACTATATGCAGGTGTGTACCCTCCTCCTCGGAGGTGGTAAAGGAGATATCTCCTCCGTGGGACCTTGCAATGAGCATTGCAGAGTGGGTCCCGAGGCCTGTACCGTTTTTTTTCCCCGAGGTGCTGTATTTTGTAAAGAAGTTTGACCTAATATCCTCGGGAATAGCTCCCGGGTTATGAATGTCCATTATTACCTTCCCGGGATTCTCGACGTTTACCGTAATATCTACCGTCTCTCCCGCCGGAGAAGCCTCTATGGCGTTTGTTATGAGGTTGGAGAGCATACTCGCAATTTTAATCCGCTCCCCCTCCATAGCCGCGTTCTCGTCGGCATCTTTGGGAATAAAACTGATGGACATGGAGAGGTTCTTCATCATCAGCTGGGAGGAGCTCTCCCTCTGAAGCTCATCTAACAGTTCTCTTATGTTGAAGGTCTCGGCCTTTATCAGGTAATTTCCCTCCTCCATGTGGTAGAGGTCGAGGGAGTTGTCTACCATATGGAGCATTTTGTGGCCGCTCTGTTGTATGAGGGAGACAAACTCCTTCCGCTCTTTGCAAATGTCCTCCTCCATAAGAATCTGGGAGGCTCCAATAACCCCGTTGAGGGGAGATTTTAGATCGTGCCGCACTACCCGTTCCACATGGTCGCGCATTTTGTTGAGCTCTTCGAGCTCCTCCTTTTGCGCTTTAATTGTCTCTATCTGGTCGGAACTCAGCTTTCTCAGGTAAATCTGGCGGATAATATCCCTGTAATTGTAATAGCTCAGGTAGGTAACCATAACCATAAGTATAATAAAGGAGATAGTTACCGGCAGAAACATGGACAAACCGCTTTGGGCGACAAACTCCCCCTGGGGAGATGCGTGGAGTATGCGAAAGTAGAGAAAAGAGACGAGTATAAGGGAGTTGGTAGATATGGAGATTTTCGGAGGCAGAAAAAGAAAGAGGTTAAGCAGAAACACATTTACCAGGAGCTTCATAAGGACGGCAATATTGAGGGTCGAGGCTGTAAGAGAGGCGATAAGCACAATCAAGACAGCAAAGGATATGTGGAGGATGATTTTCTTTTCCCCCCTGCCGAAGAAGAGGAGTATTACAAGGAGCGCGTAAAAGGCTGCCCGGATAAGACTTGTATTCAACGGTACGGTGCCCCGGAACCATGTGGACAGGTTTACCTCCGCGGCGGCCGTATACAGGATAAGGAGGCTGAGAAACAGGGGAACAAAAATGAGCAGACGAAGCCGCCGGTAGTTGAGCCTGTGTATCTCGTCAAAGATATAACAATTTGTCGCCTTGTCCCGGGGATCAAAGCCCAGGTTTTCGTCGACGTACAAGAGTTGATTGATCATTCCTGTTCTCCATTTGCAGTAAATATATAAGATCTGCATTAATTATATTTAACCAGGTTGGCGGAAGCAATTATAGGGGGCAATTTTGTGAAATTATGACCGGGTTTTTATTGGAGGCCGGGGAGGAGGTATGCTAAAATGTTCGAGATGAAACTGTGTGTAATTTCGGATATCCACGGAAAGAGTGAAAAACTGTGCAGCCTTAAAGAGTCGGCGGAAAAGGCGGACGCACTTATAGTAAACGGAGATCTTACCCACTTTGGGAACGAAGCGGAGGCCCGCGAGGTAATTTCGGAGCTGAAAAAGCTCCATCCTCTGGTGTATGCGGTACCGGGAAACTGCGACGGCGGGGGAGTTGCCTCTGTTATGGAGTCCGAGGGGGTAAATATAGACGCACGCGCCTGTACCTTGCAGGCTCGGCAAGGAGGCGTTGCCCTCTACGGGATAGGCGGTGC
>JBKHFZ010000229.1:0-3391 GCA_046539925.1 Spirochaetaceae bacterium | reverse complement strand
TATACAAAATGTCGACAAAAATCGATAAAGGAATAAGGAGTCCACAGTGATATTTCAGGGACTAACGCTCACCATTATCGGGATGCTGGTGGTTTTCTTGATACTTATTCTCCTGGTCGTGGTAATGAAACTGCTGTCGGCCGTGGTGTTTAGGTACTTTCCGGAACCGGAGAAACCCCTCCAAACCTCCAGGCAATCCACGGGTACTCAGGAAGTGGCGGTTGCAATTGCCGCCGCGTATGCACAAAAGAATAGATAAAAGCCATACAGAGGAGTGTATAAATGAAAAAACGCGTACAATTCATGAACACCGCCTTTAGAGACGGGTTCCAATCCGTGTTCGGAGCGCGGGTATTTACAAAAGATTTTCTCCCCGCCGTAGAGGCGGCGGTTGAAGCCGGAATAGATCATTTCGAGGCAGGAGGCGGAGCCAGATTCCAGTCCCTCTTTTTCTACTGCAACGAAAACGCCTTCGACATGATGGACCAGTTCCGGGAGGCGGCGGGCCCCGATGCAAATCTGCAGACCCTGGCAAGAGGGGTAAACGTGGTAGGTTTGGACAGCCAGCCGAGGGACATCATCAACCTGCACGCACGGATGTTCAAAAAACACGGTATCTCTTCCATACGAAACTTCGACGCCCTCAACGACGTAAACAACCTTACCTATTCGGGTCAGTGTATTGTCGACGCCGGTCTCAACCACGAAGTCGTGGTAACAATGATGGCCCTTCCCCCGGAGGCCTCCGGTGCCCATACCCCGGAATTCTACGTGGGAGTTTTGCGACAGATCCTCGATGCCGGCATCCCCTTCGACTCGGTCTGCTTTAAGGACGCCTCGGGAACCTCGGTACCCGCGACGGTGTACGAGACAATTAAGCAGGCACGGCAGCTTTTGGGAGAGGACACCCACTTAACCTTTCACAGCCACGAGACGGCCGGAGTAGGTGTGCTTCAGTATAAATCGGCCCTCGACGCCGGTGCAAACCAGATAGACCTCTCCATGGCCCCCGTATCCGGCGGAACAGGCCAGACCGACATTATCACCATGTGGCACGCCCTTCGCGGCACGGATTTCGACCTGGGCGTAGACATAAAAAAGGTCGAAGAGGCGGAAGAGGTGTTTAAGGAGTGCATGGCGGACTACTTCGTGCCCCCCGAGGCAAAGGCGGTGGAACCGCTTATCCCCTTCTCCCCCATGCCCGGTGGAGCCCTTACCGCAAACACACAGATGATGCGGGACAACAACATCCTCGACAAATACACCGAGGTTGCCGCGGCGATGGGAGAGGTTATTGAACGGGGAGGATACGGAACCTCCGTTACTCCGGTAAGCCAGTTTTACTTCCAGCAGGCCTTTAACAACGTTATGGCCGGACCCTGGAAAAAGATCGCCGAAGGCTACGGTAAAATGGTCCTCGGCTACTTTGGAAAAACCCCTATAGAGCCGGACCCGGAAGTGGTAAAACTCGCCCAGGAGCAGCTCGGTCTCGAGCCCACCACCAAAAAAGTTGTCGATATAAATGATGCAGACTCCTCCAAGGGAATCGAAGCAGCCAAAAAAATGCTGGAAAAAGACAACCTGCCGGTTAACGACGAGAATATCTTTATAGCGGCTACCTGCAAGGAGAAGGGAATTACCTTCCTCAAGGGCGAAGCGCGCACCAACGTACGGAAAATCGATAAAACCGCTCCGGATAAAACCGCTGAGAAGGCAGAAGCACAGGGCGCCGCCGAAGCCCCAGCTGGAGCATCGGCATACACCGTTACCGTCAACAACACACCCTACACTGTGCAATTCCAAAACGGCAAAGCTGTGGTAAACGGCACGAGCTACGATATAGATGTAAAGGCCGCGAGCAGCCAGGCAGGCGGATCAGAGGGCGCAGCTGGAGCGGCCCAAGGCACCGGAGAGACACACCGAGTAGAGGCGCCCATGCCCGGTCTTATCCTGAGGATCGAGAAAAACCCGGGAGACGCCGTCCAGGAGGGCGACCTCATTTTGGTAATGGAAGCGATGAAGATGGAAACCGAAATCCATGCTCCCGCCTCCGGTACGATTAAAGAGGTCGCCGTAAAACAGGGCGACCAGCTTAGCGCCGGAGACCTTCTGGCGACAATATCCTAGGAGTGGAGGTTCTATGAATCTATCTAACGCACTACACAGCTTTTGGATCTCCACCGGCCTGGTAAACTTCGAGGTCGGGCAGATAGTGATGATCTTTATCGGTCTTATACTCATCTACCTGGCTATTGTGAAGAAATTCGAACCCCTTCTTCTGCTTACCATCGGCTTCGGAGGCATACTGGCAAACATCCCCCTGGTGGGCATTGCCGGTCCCGACGGATTTATCGGGATGATCTACGCGATCGGGATCGACACGGGTATTTTTCCCCTCCTCATATTTATGGGAGTTGGAGCGATGACCGACTTCGGACCCCTCATTGCAAACCCTAAAACCGCACTCCTCGGGGCGGCGGCCCAGTTCGGCATTTTTGCCACCCTGCTGGGCGCTCTGGCCCTCTCCAACGTTCCGGGGTTCAACTTTACCCTGGCCGACGCTTCGGCCATCGGCATTATCGGCGGAGCCGACGGACCCACATCGATATTTGTGGCCAGTCAACTCTCTCCCCATCTTTTGGGGGCCATCGCCGTTGCCGCCTACTCCTATATGGCCCTTGTGCCGATTATCCAGCCGCCCATTATGAAGCTTCTGACAACAAAGGAGGAGCGGCAGATAAAAATGCAGCAGCTGCGGCACGTAACAAAGACGGAGAAGATTCTCTTTCCTATTGCCGTTCTGGCTATTGCCATTATTCTGCTGCCATCGGCAACACCCCTTATCGGGATGCTCATGTTCGGAAACCTGGTCAAGGAGTGCGGTGTAACCGAACGGCTCAACCAGGCGGCACAGCACGAGCTCATGAATATTACCACTATTTTTCTCGGCCTTACGGTGGGCTCAAAACTGGAAGCGGAGTCCTTCCTCAACCTCGAGACCCTCGGTATTCTGGCACTCGGCCTCATAGCCTTTGCAATTGGTACGGCCACGGGTCTTCTCCTTGCAAAGCTCATGAACGTCTTGTCGAAGGATGCTCCTATTAACCCGCTCATAGGCGCCGCCGGCGTCTCCGCGGTACCCATGGCCGCACGGGTGGTAAACAAAGTGGGAAAAGACGAGAACCCCCACAACTACCTGCTTATGCACGCCATGGGGCCAAACGTGGCAGGGGTTATAGGTTCGGCCATTGCCGCGGGTATATTGTTGTCTATAGTTCCCGTAATGATGGGCGGGTAGAGCAGGATAGCTACGGATGGAAGAGAGGGAACAAATGAAAACCAAAGGACACACTATTATCTACACAAAAACCGATGAGGCACCCGCTCTGGC
>JBKHFZ010000228.1:0-3406 GCA_046539925.1 Spirochaetaceae bacterium | reverse complement strand
GTCTTGCAATCTCGGATTAATTTATTACACTTGTCAGCATGACCGCAAAAATACTTGTTGTTGATGATGAAAAATTAAACAGGCTTGTGGTGGAGCAGGTGCTTACAAGGGAGGGCTTTGAAGTCCTGGAAGCTGAGGACGGCAGCAGCGCCCTCTCTTTAGCCGCAGAGGAGAAGCCCGAGCTTATGGACCTTCCCCTAAAATTGAAGAGTATTACCGGGAACATCTGCCCGAGGAGGAGTAAGTTTTTTACCCGTCAGTATGCTTCACGGACTCTATAGGGCATTTATCGTCGCAGCAATATAGCCCGCTCCAAAGCCGTTGTCGATATTTACCACCGAGATACCCGAGGAGCAGCTGTTGAGCATGGTAAGGAGGGCGGAGAGCCCCTGAAAGTTGGCGCCGTAGCCCACGCTCGTGGGGACAGCGATAACCGGAGCGCTTACCAGGCCTCCGATTACTCCGGCAAGGGCCCCCTCCATCCCGGCCACCGTTACAATTACCCGGGCTTTACGGATATCGTCGATCTTGCTCAACAGACGGTGGATACCCGCAACACCCACATCGTTGTATCGCTTTACCCGATGGCCGTAGAATGAGGCGGTAAGGGCAGCCTCTTCTGCAACGCGAAAGTCGGAGGTTCCCGCGCTTACCACCGCTATCTCCCCTTTGCCGCGGTCTTCCCAGGGGGTAAAACGAATACTGAGAATCTGCGCATCCCCGTGGTATTCCACAGACGGAGCCGCATCACCCTTGTGGAGGTTTTCCGAAAGCCCTGATATTACCGCCTCGTACATATCGGCAGAGAGAAGCGTAGCGAGTATATCCACCCGTTTTTCGGCCATAGCGGAAATTATATCCCCTATCTGCCCGGCGGATTTGCCGCGGCAGAAGATAACCTCCGGGTAACCGGTCCGCTCCCCTCGATGGGTGTCTACTTTTGTGTGGCCCAGGTCTTTGTAATAGAGATCCTGCACCGCCTCGAGAGCCTCCTCGAGTCCAGCACTGCCCTCTTTATAAGTCTTTAGAATGCTCTCCAGTTGCTCATGCTGATTCTCCATACCTTCTACTCTCCCCTGTGTCTCTTGTGTTCTTTCTGTCTCTTGTGGGCGGATTCAGGGTCCATGCTGCCGCTCCTGTACCCGGCCAGGTCGAGGGTTACGTATCTGTACCCCAATTTCCGCAGGCCCCCATCGACCCTGTCCATACGATCTATCCTACAGAACTCCTCTCTCTCCCCCGGAGGAATCTCGATTCTGGCAATATCCCCCTTGTCTCCGTGGGTGCGGACCCGCACCGCGGGAAAGCCCTCGTGTATAAGAAACTCCTCCGCTCCCTCGACGCGCCGGAGGAGCTCCGCGTCTACTCCCGTACCGTGGGGAAGCCTCGTAAGGAGGCAGGAGTAGGCAGGTTTATTCCAGACATCGAGGTTCCATATTTTTGCGAGTTCGCGCACGTCGTTTTTGGTAAAGCCGCACTCGGCAAGAGGGCTGCGCACCCCCATCTCCTTTAGAGCCTGCATTCCAGGACGGTAGGCCTTCCCGTCGTCCGCATTAGACCCGTCCATAAGCACGGTTTTTCCCCTGCTGTGGCCGTGGGCTTCTATCCGCGAGAAAATACGTCCTTTACATATATAGCAGCGCTGTTCCGGGTTCTCCTCCAGCTCTTCGGGCAGATCCATCTCTATTACATGGAGTTCCGCCCCCAAAGAAGCAGCGAGTTCCCGAGACTCCCGCAGTTCCCAACCAGGAAAGTAAGGAGTATTTACGGTAACCGCCTCTACCTCTTTACCAAGAACCCGTACCGCCGCCGCAAGCAGCAGACTGCTGTCCACCCCCCCGGAAAAAGCAATAACACAGCCGCCGGTTTTTTCCAGCGTCTTTAACAGACAGTCTCGCTTTTCAGAGAGGCTCGAGTTCACACCCCCGGAGTTATCGCTGCTCATAGGGGTATGCTCCTGTAAATCTCTTTTAGAGAGACCTTGCCGTCTTCGGCGAGGGCCTTTACATCGTCGTACTCGGGTTTCCTGGAAATACAGTCTCCCCGGTAATACAGGCTCTTTACGCGTACCTCTCCGAACTCGGTCTTAACCGTCTCGAAGGAGCGCTCGAGCATGGTCTGTGTTACCGGATACTCCCGTATTCCCGCGGTGGTGGTCTCCCGAAAAACGATCTCCCTTATCTTCTCCCGGTGTTCGTGCACCGTCATGACCGTAAGGAGCATGCCGGGCCGGTTTTTTTTCATATACACCGGGGTAAGATAGCACTCCTTTACCCCCGCCTTAAAAAGGGTGGTGAGCACATGGTCGTAGAACTCCGGATTCATGTCGTCGATGTTGCACTCCATTATGAGGGCCTCGGTCTCGGTCTCACCGACCGCCTCTCCGAAGGTCTCACCGGAGGTCTCCGCTTCGGCGAGAAAGACCCGGAGCACATTTGGTATCTCCGTGTCCCGGCTGCCCACCCCGTAGCCCGTCCTGGATACCTTGTAGGCGCTTGTCTCTACAAACTCGTGGACATTTGCCTTGAGGATAGCCGCGCCGGTGGGGGTGGTGGTCTCTTTTTGTACCGCCCCCCTGCGGCTCTCTACCCCCGAGAGAATCTCCACGGTAGCCGGCGCCGGTACGGGTATCTTCCCGTGGGCGCAGCGTACAAACCCCCCTCCGAGTTCCGGAGGAAAGGAGAGAATTTTGTCGGGAGCAAGATATTCAATAGCCGCCGCGGCCGCCACGATATCGACAATCGAGTCTACCGCCCCCACCTCGTGGAAATGCACCTCCTCGGGGTCCTTGCCATGAACTTTTCCCTCGGCCCTCGCAATAAGGTCAAACATCCTCATACTGCGCTCTTTTACTCTCTGCGAGAGTGCGCTCTTCTCCACAATCTCTCTTATCTCCTTCAAGCCGCGGTGGGGGTGGCTGTGACCGTGTTCGGGCTCCTCATGGGCGCCGTGCGTGTGGTGCTCATGGCTGTGCGTGTGATCGCCGTGGTCGTGGTGCTCGTGGCCGCCGTGGTCGTGGTGCGTGTGGTGCTCATGTTCGTGTTCGTGATCGTGCTCATGATCGTGGCCGTGATCCTCACCCTCTACAGCGACTATCGCCCTGGTACCGCTTATTCCCTTCCGTTGATCCGCCTTGAACTCCAGGTGCCAGCCGGGAAGGTTGAGCGCCTTTAATGAGTCTATAAGGTACTGCCTGGGTACCCCGAGGTCCACCATAGCCCCCATATGCATATCTCCGCTTATTCCGGAGAACGGATCGTATACAAGTATCTTCATCATTCCTCCTTCTCGCCGGCAGATTCAGCGTCTTCCGCCGCAAGCTTCTTCTATACCGTTGCCGGTTAGCCGGTAAAAGGGGGAGCCGGCACAGGGTATGCAGCTCCACTCGACCGGGGTGCTTCCCGGG
>JBKHFZ010000227.1:0-3411 GCA_046539925.1 Spirochaetaceae bacterium | reverse complement strand
CCCACGACTTTATAACTCAGCTCCACCGTTCCGAGTCTGCACTCGTTTTTTTGATATATTCTACTGGGGATTTTTTCGGCATTCGGATCATCCAGTACATCCAAGGAGTCTCCCACATACATATCTACCGTAGCTTCCGTGGTCATCAAACCCAAATCGAAGCCGTCGTTCGGATTGATAATAATCTGCTGTTCCTTGAAGTTTCTGTCGGAAAGCACATTTAAAAAACCGGTCTCTTTCATATTACTCGCCTCTTGTGGATGGTTGTAGTTTGTCCGTACAATCTCCTATAATAGTATGAATACCAAAGTAATGCAATTATGCTGTTTTAGGGAGGTGTGTATGGGCAGATTACGGGTCTATGTAACAAGAGAAATACCTAAAGAGGGTATAGATATGCTCGAGAAAGAGTGTGAAGTAGAGGTATACGAGAAAGACCACCCGGTGCCTGCAGATGTGCTTACAGAAAAAATCCGCAGCTGCGACGGCATTCTTCCTCTGGTTACCGATAAGATAGACGCAAAGGTTTTGGATGCCGCCAAAAACCTGAAGGGAATTGCAAACTACGCGGTGGGATACGACAACATCGACGTAAAAGAGGCGACAAAGCGGGGCATACCTGTGTCCAACACTCCGGGAGTTCTTACCGATGCCACTGCGGAAACCGCGTGGGCTCTGCTTTTTGCCTCGGCAAGACGAATCGTGGAGGCGGATTCGGAAATACGCGGCGGCAGGTGGAAGGGATGGGGGCCTTTACAGTTTTTAGGGGCGGATATTGCAGGAAAAACCCTCGGAATAGTGGGAGCAGGGAGAATTGGAACGGCAATGGCCCTAAAATCCTCGGGCTTTAATATGCGGGTACTCTATTACGATGCCGAACCCAACGAGACTCTTGAGAAGGAGCTCGGTGCAAAAAAGACCGATTTTCCCACCTTGCTTGGGGAATCCGATTTTATAAGTGTACATGTGCCGCTTATCGAGGAGACCCACCATCTTTTTACACTCGAGACTTTCAAGCAGATGAAGAAGAGCGCCCACTTTATAAACACATCGAGAGGCCCTATAGTAAAAGAGGCGGACCTCCTTACCGCCCTCGAGGAGAAGCATATAGCCGGCGCCGGGATAGACGTGTACGAGTTCGAACCGGAGGTAACCAAAGGCTTGGAGAGACTCTCCAACGTAACTATAACTCCCCATATCGGTTCGGCCACCTACGGCTCCCGCACCGGCATGGCAACCACCGCGGCACAGAATCTCCTTGCAATGCTCAGGGGAGAAGAGGCTCCGAACTGCGTTAATCCGGAGGTGTATTCACAATAGAGGGCTTTAACTGGGGCATACTTCTTGACAGAAGTATGCCTATGCGGTGATAATGGTTCCCGTAACGGACGATTAACTCAGCGGGAGAGTGCTACCTTCACACGGTAGAAGTCGGCAGTTCAAATCTGCCATCGTCCATATACATCAGGATCAGGATATAATGAGCTCGTCGAGAGTACGCTTGGGTACGTGGTGCACACCCTTCTCGTCCCGGTAATACTTAATGTCTCCCTCCGGGCCTGGGTCTTCCAGCACTACCTCTTCCTGTGGATAACCGAAAGCGAGAAGGTACAAGAACTCGTACCGGTCTTTATCGATGTTGAGATTTTCCATTACCGTATCTTTATCAACAGAGGCAAAAATACAGCCGCTGAATCCCTTCTCCGTTGCCGACAGGAGGATTGTCTGGATTTGAATTCCCGCATCTGTACGAGACGCAATGTCCTTGATCTCCTTGTCCCTGAGGATAATCATGTACGCTACGGGACGTTCGCCCTCCTCCGGTCCGTCCCAGTCTTTCAGATATGCCGCCCATTTTAAATGGGGATAGATTTTTCCGTTTGTTTCGGAATCGGCGGAAAGATAGTACTTCAGGGGCTGCAAATTTGCTCCGCTGGCGGTACAACGAGCGCGAGAGACGAGTTCCTTCAACTCTTTTAGGGGGATTCTCTTTTCTTCATCAAACCTTCTGTAGGTTCTTGTTTTTTTTATCAAAGTCTCTAAATCCATGGCTTTCTCCTTGTTGAACAAAAATGTGTAAATAAGACTGTTTTTATAAGATATATATATGTTATTATGTTAATGTGAATATATACAGAGTATACACTATAATTGAGTCTGGTAAAAGGTGGTAAAGGGTATGGAGATTAAAAAGGAACTGAACCTCTCCGAGGGCGAGCGCAATATTGTGGAAATGCACAGCGCTCTGAACATACTCAATATTCTCACCTACGAACTTCTTGCTTTCTCCGAGCTCACCGGCAGTCGGGAGCAGATACTCCCCTCTCTTAACAGCGTACAGGAAATTGCCTCCACCCTTTCGGACAGGAAAAAAACGATGGGCCACTTCTCCAAAATTGGAGAGAAGAAACAGCATATTATAGAAAACCTGGAGAGTGTAGTACGAGAGAGCTCCGCTGATATTGCTCACCTAAAGAACGCAAAAGACAATATGCTCTCCCTTCTCAACGTACTTGAAATACGCGCAGCAGAGATCATCTCCCGAGAGAGCAGCTACTCGGCGTGGGTTCGGCACGATACCGAGAAATTGAAGGAACGCTTTCTGGAGGTTTTTCGAGCTATAGAGAAAAACGGCAAAGGCCGCTATTTTATAGTATTCGATCCAGCTGAGCACAACGAGAAGAGCTATCTTGTAAAACTGCTCATAGAAGGAGAAAGGGACAACACTATCTATATGCCCCCGGAAATACAGGATGTCTTTAGAGATCTGATTGCCAATGCGCGAAAGTATACCGAACCCGGAGGAAAGATAGACGCCGGACTGAGGGTAGAAGGGAAAATGCTCACCCTTACTGTCGAGGATAACGGCAAGGGAATACCCCAGGATCAAATTGAATCTATTGTAGACTACGGAGTAAGGGCGTATAATGTAGCGGAGAAGAGGAGTTACGGCGGCGGATACGGCCTTACCAAGGCATATTACACCGCGCGCAGATTCCGGGGCCGCATGTGGATAGACTCCCGGGAAAATGAGGGAACAAAAATAACGATTAAAATACCCGTACCGGAGAATGATGTATGAAGAGAACCGTTATCTCGATGCTCTTGGATGCATCGCGTACCTTTACCCAAAGACCCTTTGTTGTGCAAAAGGATGATAACGGATGGCGGCAAAAGACGTTTATGGAGGTACTGCGTGATTCGAGAGCCTTTGCCGCAGCGTTAATAGACAGAGGAATTCGTAAAAATCAAAGGGTCGCCATTCTTGCCGAGGGAAGTCCCGAATGGGTAACCGCCGAATTTGGTGTTATACTCACCGGCGCTATCTCCGTTCCTCTCTCTTTTAAACTACAGTCCGATGAACTGCCTGTTCGCATTAACCATGCCGAGGCGGGTACGCTTATAGTCTCC
>JBKHFZ010000226.1:0-3414 GCA_046539925.1 Spirochaetaceae bacterium | reverse complement strand
CGGTAACTGCGATTAAACTATTCTCTTCATATTCGCGACGGCGGAGTCCCAAAATCCGGGGGAGGGGTCCGAGGTGAGGGCCCTGAACTCATCCGGAGTGTAGACGAGGATATCGAGGCTCGGAAAGGTATCGAGGAGGTCGTCGAAGAGGATCGGCCGCTCTAGGAAGGGGACATCGGTTTCTGTAATGATAAAAAGGTCCACATCGCTGTGGCGGGAGAATGTGTCGGTGGTAAAGCTTCCAAACAGATACACCGCCGAGGCTCTGCCATCGAGCATCGCCGCGATTTTTTGTACAAAATCTTTGGGCTTATAGCCCCGGAGAGGGTTCCGGTCGTAAGAAATGAGAATTTCGTGTCCCATTTTTTACTCCGCCACTCGGGCGCGGACCGCAGCGACAATTCTCTCGGCAAAAGAGACCGCCTCTTCGGCTTGTTCGCGGGTAAAATATTCGAAGGGTGCTCCCGAAGGAAACGCGTCGGGATATCGGGCGCTTATATAGTAGAGATCGAGCCTTTTAGCCATGCCGGCGACCTCCCCGTTTATTTCGAGGGATTCCGCTATTTCCCGCAAAGAATGACTTCGTACCACATCATATTCCAGCTTAAAAGCCAAAGCTTTTAGCGCTTTCTCTCCGACTTGCTGAGCGGTGAAACAGGCCTGGGCGTAGCGTTGCCCCTCGAGGGTGTCTCTCGCCCAGAGGAGGTCGTCTTCGGCTTGCCGCAACCAATCGTTCCACCTATTGTGCATAGGACCAGTATAGCGTAAAAACAGTGGGCGTACAACTACAGTTACATGTTTACAGACCCCTCGCTGTGTCCGGTACGTATTCCGAGATAGGCCCGTTGGAATGGAGGATTGGGTATATATTGAGAATATCTTCGTTGATCAGAAAATAAGCGGGATGCCTATAAGGGCGGCAATAATAATAAAACCTGCTTATCCATGTGTCTCTGCATGATATTGAAGCGTTTTTCCATCACCTCGCGCAGGTTCTTCAGCTCATCCTCGACGCGTACGACCCGCTCGAGAATATCGAGCTCCCGTTTGTGCAGGGTCCGCCGCACCGGTCTCGCCGAGCCACTGGGGCAGGTGAGATTTTACGTACTATCGACCGCCTCCGGTTTCCCTCATTCTTATCCCATGCTATTATATAGGCAGAAAGACACATGGCTAATGTTGATATAAAGAGCGAACAGAGTTACAAGGAAAGACTCAAAAGAGAAGTGCTGCGGCGAACACAGTCGTTCTCCTGCCGTATCTTTCTCTTCGGTTCGAGGGTAGGCGGCCGGCTCCGCAGGAGCTCAGATTTTGATCTGGGAGTATCCGGAATCTCAAGGGAGGATTTCTTCCGTGTGAAAAACCTCATAGAGGGAATCGAAGACGAATTGAACATCCCCCATTCGGTGGATATCATCAATTTCGATACCGCCGACGATGAGTTTGTCCGGCAGGTCACACAGAAAGGAGTAGAGGTGTGGAAGCAAAGCTAGATAAATTGACGAGTCAGTTTGCCCATGCCTTGGAGGATTTTAAAGCAGGTAATCCACCTCTATTATCTCGTGAGAGCCGCATCGAGTGCCTCGAAGTCTTCTATCTCCCGCCGCTCTTTTGCCGCTGCCAGTGCGCGGTATATGGCTTTTGCGAGGTAGTTGTCAGCCGGCAGGCGGCGGACCTCCTCTACCAGAACTCGGAGGATCTCTTCGGTAAACTTTCTCCTCAGGTACTTTAAGAATACCAAGCCGACGACCGTCTGTACAGAGCCGCGTAGCATAGCGAGGGATATGGCCTGCCTCCCCGCCGGCTGTCTGTTCGATAACCTGACGTGCCTCGAGTGGAGAGTTCCGCTCTTCGCTGCTCCTACGTGCTGTTCTGTAGTAGGTTAAGGAGGTTTTCTCTAGTGAGAAGGTCGATATCTTCACTGCGCTCGAGAAAAGGGGACACATCATCAACAACTCTTTTCCAGGCCACCTCTCTGAGTCTAGACGCAACTATATCTCGCCATGCAAGGACTTGGTCTTGGTTTAGGTCCATTCCGGTTTGCCGCAGTGATGCATGGAGCAGTTGAAGGTTCGGTTCAGGCCAAGTTGGGTCACTGAGATACCAGAGCAAGTCATAGAGGTCCCGACCTTTTACATGTGGCCGTTGAATAAGGGCGTGGAGTTTACCCGCGAAAAGACTCGACTTGTCGTAGTGGAGAAGGTTAAGCAGAACATGGCGACGGATGAGGGACGTTTGAGTTCCCGCGTGTTTAGGAGGGTTTGTATCGATCTCAATTTTAATCGACATTTTTTGCTGTCTATGCCCTGATAACCCGAGTTCATAGAGCAGGCCGGGAAACCCGATAAAGGCCGACTGCACTACCCCTTCCCTCCAGGAACGAATATCCACCTCGTAGGTTTCAGCCTCAAAACCTCGTTTGATTGCGAAATGCCCCAAGGCGCTGCAGCATTTCGAGTATACGAGCTTGAAGGTACTCCCGCGCAACCAAAGCCGACCAAGCTGTGGTGTGAGCCTTTGGCGTATTTTCTCTAAGAAGTTCTTTCAGCCGGTCTTTCATCGATTTACTCCATTTCCATAATTTCCCGTAGGAGGGCAGGCAGCTGTGTAAACCGCCGGCTTCCGTAGTGTTCGGCCATTCGGGTAAGTACATCAAGCCGCAGATGTTCCAGATTTTGAAGCCGAAGCTCGCGCACATAAGCACTGTCGAGGCTGCCGGAGGTAAAGTAAAAAAGATCGAGGAGCGCTTTCTCGGGAGATGCTATGAACGCCCTCTGGTTGCCATATACGATTTCCTCATATCCCCAAAATGCCTCTTTCTTTAGGTGTCTGTAGCGAATTCTGCCGAAGGGGGTATGGATGAGCTGAGGGCGCCCGGTAGTTACGCTCATTGTCTCCGGTACGTATTCCGGGATAAGCCCGTGCTGTGATAACGCCGACTGCAGACTGACATACGAGCCGGGTTTGATTGAGCAGGCGATTACAGGCATGGAAATTGTGACCCTTCTATACGGTTCGGCCAGTGTGTACCACCCCTTATGGAGCCGGACGACTTTTCCGCTTTGCACCCACCTATTGAGCTGGACACGCACCTGCTGTATTTGTTCCCCTGCGGTCAGAATACTTGGAGAGAAGCAATGTAAATCCGAGGCAATTTCCAGTAAACGTTCAAATTTCATTGCATTAATTTATCATATATGTGTATTTTTTGCAATGAGAGGTCACCGTTTGGTTTACCACACCCGGCCGTTCAACCTGCGTTGGGATGCAGCGTTTTTATACCATGATAGTATATAGGCCGTGGGGGAAAATGCGAAAGAGACACCTTATAAAACGGCCGGAAATAATCTCGATCCAACTTACAAGCCGAGTTTCTCGAGTACCCTCTGTTTGTCCTCCGCCTCTATTATCTCG
>JBKHFZ010000225.1:0-3455 GCA_046539925.1 Spirochaetaceae bacterium | reverse complement strand
CTCTCCGTCGCCGGAAAAGAGCTCCTCGGCTTTTAGCGCCATTTTCTCGCCCGCGAGCACCACCCGTACTGCACGGGAAAACTCGGTGAGCATAGATGCCGCCTGCGCGGAAATGTCTCCGGGAACAGCCTCCAGCATCCGACGCCGCTTGTCCCTCCGGGATTCGTCGGTTATTCCGTAGAGGCTCCGCCTTAATCCAATAATACTCTTTTCTCCGGGAGATTTAGGACGTGCGTCCTTTCCCACAACGGCTATAACGGCTTTCTCCAGCTCTTTGCTATCCGGTTCTTTTTCGGAGAAATCCCGGAAGGCCTCTTCAAACACCCCAAGACTACGCCCCGCATCGGGGTCCCGGTAAGAGATGAGGCTAAAAACCCCCTCCAGCGCGTTGACGGCGGCAAAGGTGCCGTAGGCACCGCCCTGCATCCTTATTCTCTCCCAAAGATAGTCCGTCTTTAAAAGATGCGCAAAAAGAACCTGCAGGGGATGCGCCCTCTCTCCGTAGGTAGCGGCGGGAAGCACGAGGGCGCTGTAGCCCACGGCCGCGGGGACTATAAGACTCTCCCAGGTTACGGGGTCTTCCGAATTTGGTCCGGGAGGCAGTATAGTGGTTAAGGCTGCTGCCGACCCCGGCCCGGAAAACTCCCCTCCCTCCGCTAATGCGGCGGTTACCTTTTCTACAGAGCTCTGCACATGTGCAAAATCATCGTCCCCCGCGGTAATATTGAGGAGCATTCTCTCCCGGGTAATTATCTTGTCCCGAAGCCTTTTCAGTTTTTCGGCAATCTCATCCAGGCTCGGGCCTCCGTCTTCTCCTATACTGGAAAGAAATTCCAGCTGACCGATCCCCCTCCACTCATCCTCTATTCCGATTACCGATTTAAGATGTGCCCCGGCTCTTAAGGCGGCAAAAGAGTGCCCCGAGGGTATAACCGCGGAACGCATATCGTTTCGGTATTCAAAGAGCACCTCACGCAGCCTCCCGGCATCGTCTACCGAGGCGCCGCTTATTATTGTCTTTGCAAGATCGAGGGCCTCCTCCGCATGGGAGGCAAGACTCTTTAATCTAAAGAGGAGAAACACAAACACCTCATCCGGACGGCCGACAAGAGGGCTTGCCTCTATTGAGTGGTAGAGTCCGCCCGTGGACAGGGCAAGGCGTCTTGCAATCTCATCGTAACTCACACCGCCGGCACCGGAGGCTGTTATCATCTTTCCCAAAAGGGGCATGAGTTTGAGATCCTCATCCGACAAACCCTTCAAGTTAAAGGCTATATCCACATAGGCGATCCCGTTGGTAAAAAGCTTGTGGGAAAAGAGAGGTACGAAATCCACCTCCTCCCTTTCGGTTTTTATGGTGGAAATATCTTCGGGCAGATCCTCCTTCGAGAGGACCGGTATGCGTTCTATATCCTCGGGGGAATCGGGAGTCTCCTGAAACACTCGAAAGCGCTTAAAATCTTCCTCCACCTGCTTTCTGCCCTTTTCGCTGCCTGCATGGGGATGCTCCTTTACCGACTCTGCAATAGAGCTCTCCAGTTCGTCCAAGTAGGATTGTGTAGGCTCTACCGTTACCGTACTCCTGTGGGGGTTATCAACAAAAAGACGCCGGATGTACCCTTCAAAATACCCGGGCTCCTCTTCGTAGCGGCGTTTGAGTTCCTCCATATGCCTTGAAAATTCAAGTGTTGTTTCCGGGTCTTCCCCGTGGAGCCATCCTCTCAAGGCTTTGCCCATAAGTCGCAGGCCGAAGGGGGCTCCCCCCTTAATCTCACGATTGCGAAACTCCACTCTGTTAAGCGCTCCCCTCGCGAGTTGTTCCGGTATACCCTCATCGGCCAGTCGTCTGAGCTCTCCCGTAACGAGCTCCTCAAAGGCTTCTCTCTTTTCGGACAAAGCTCCCCGCACGCCGATGGAGAATACAGGCTCGGCAATATCGCTCTCCAGCCCGCTCGAGGGAGAGACATCCTCTCCCAGTCCGGAATCGACCACCGTCTTGTACAGGGGGGTGCCGGGATGGCCTATTAGAATATCCGAAAGCACCTGCACGGTGAGCATCGCAAGGGGATCCCCCGCGGTGCGTTCGGTAAGCCAGTTTACAATAATGGTGCTTTTCCCTTCTGAATCTTCATCCGCCGGGGCGTACTTGGTAAAACGGCGGGGGCTCTCCCATCGGCTCTGGGGTGTTACATCCCCCACCGGCTTCCCGTGCCCGAAGCCGCTGAGGTACTCCTCCTGAAGGAACTTGCACTGTCTCTCCGTCGGGATATCTCCGTAGAGAAAAAGACGGCAGTTTGAGGGATGGTAGTACCGGCGATGAAAATCGGTAAACCCCTCATAAGTGAGGCGGGGAATCTCCCGGGGCTCTCCTCCGGAATCAAAGGCGTACTGCGAGTCGGTAAACACCGAGCGGTAGGACCACTCTCCCACTATGGATTCAAAACTCGAGTAGTTGCCCTTCATCTCGTTAAACACCACCCCGTCCACATCGAATTCGCCGTCCTCTCTGGGGACGAGGCGATATCCCTCCTGAAGAAAGAGCTCTCTTTTCAAGAGAGGGTTAAAGACCGCATCCGCGTATACATTCATCAGATTGAAGTAGTCCTTCTCCACAACGGTGCTTGCGGGATACACTGTCTTGTCGGGATAGGTCATGGCGTTGAGAAAGGTATTCATACTTCCCTTCATAAGTGCGAGGAAGGGATCCTTAATGGGATACTTTTTTGACCCCGAGAGAACCGTATGCTCTAAAATATGGGCAGCCCCGGTATTATCCGAGGGGGGCGTTTTGAAGGCAAAGGCAAAGAGATTCTCCCTGTCCTCCGTAAAGAGATGGTAGGCGTCAAGGCCTGTTGCATCGTGGCGGAGCCGTATGCCTGTTCCCTTGTACTCTTCCACAGGCTTGACCGAGATAACGGTAAAGCCGTAAAAACTGTCTCCAATTCGAGGCGTCTTGTGTTCTGTACTCTTCTGTTCCATAGAGCAAGTATACACGAAGAGCCGAGGGGTGGTACACTCCTTACGTACACATTTAACCGGAGTTAAAGGGTATGGATTTTTCGGCAGTAAAAGCGCGCAGCCGCGTACATCAACGGATACGCTCGTTTTTCTTCTCCAAAGACTATTTGGAGGTGGAAACCCCTATTCTCTCCCCGGGAGTAATTCCCGAAGCGCCCATAGAGCTCTTCGAAACCGCCTATTTTGACGGCAGAGGCGGTGAGCGCCCCCTCTTTATGCTGCCCTCCCCCGAACTCTACATGAAAAAACTCCTGGCCGAAGGGAGCGGAGATATCTTTCAGCTGGTCCGGAGCTTCCGCAACGGAGAAGAGCTGGGCCCGATGCACAATCCCGAATTTACCATGCTCGAGTGGTACACCACAGGGGCCGATTACCACGACTCCATTGCAACCGCGGAAGAGCTGTTTCTCTCCCTCGCGGAGCTCGGAGAATCTCTG
>JBKHFZ010000224.1:0-3506 GCA_046539925.1 Spirochaetaceae bacterium | reverse complement strand
ACGCATGGCTCCACGATGTCGAGATAATCAGATTTACCGCCGAAGGAGAGCTCGAAGAGCATCTTGCGGCGGAATACGCAAAGCTCTTATCAAAAGTAAACGAGAGAGGAGAGGAGTATTCGGTTTTTATATTCCGGGGTATCGACAACAGGAACCCGGAGGCATCGATCGGCCCGACTGTTTCCGGAAAGGCGGCGCAGAGAGAGTCGGCAGAGGCTGCGGAGACTGAAGAGACTGCGGAGCCCCGTAACGTATACCGCAGCACGGCAACGTTACACGAGCTCTCTCTTATGAGCATGCATACCGATTTTCTCGAACGGTTGAGCCTTCTCGATCTCTTTAAGCTGGAGAGCACCTTCGAAAAGTATACACTCCCGGAATCTCAAATACAGGTAGAAGCTCTTATGCGGCTTTTGGGACCCTTTATAATACTTATCCTCTCCCTGTTCTCTGTGGGACTGGGACTTCGTTTCCGGCCGAGAAGCGGCAGAGTTCATCCCCTGCTCTATCTCTTCCTCCCGGCAATTCCCTTTTTTCTCCTGTATGTGGTGTTGATAATTGAGTATATCCACAGGCTGATATTTACCATCCTCGCCCGTTTTACCGGTTTTACCCCCAGCATTGCCGTCTTTCTCGTACTGCAGGCGCTGCTGCTCTTCCTGGCAGTCTACTTTTCCGTCCGCTACCGGGAAACATAGGATCTATGGACCGTTTCCCCGGATTTTTTCGCTTTGCCTGGCGGACAAAAATTAAAACCCTTGGGCTGTTTCTCTGGAAACACCACAGGGGAAAGCTCATATGCTCCCTGGTCGGCCTCCTTAGCGGACTCCGCCTCTTTGGTCTGATTTTTGGCCTCCTCTTCGGATACCTTATCGACACAATTATCGAACACTACCGACTGCAGAAAGAGGTAAAACACTTCGAGGGCGGAGGAAAACTCTCCCACACTCCGGCGGGTAGGGTTGCCGCAGCGACAATATGCGCTCTCGAGACCGCCGCCTCTGCAAAGAGAGCTGTTTTTGCAACAAGAGCCGCCCCTGCGGAAAACCGCCCTTCTGCAAGGAGAGCGAGTTCTACAGAGAAAGCCCCTTCTGCAAAAAAAGGGGAGGAGCGCAAGAGAATCGAGGCAGATAGTGAGGGGGGCAGCCTCGACTCCCAGGAGGTAGAACTGGTCAAACGCCAAATAATACGGAATTTTGCTCTATCTGCCTCCGGTACAGAGGCGGTAAGGGCAGTGAACCCCGCCAAGGCGGGTGGAGAAGGCCGCGAGGTCTTCGAAGCGCTGCTGGATTCTAAAATTGCCTTTGAGGATTCTTCGGAACAGTTTGCCCTTATGCAGACCCTCTTCGAGTCCGCTTCGCTCTTTGGCCCTGTTCCCGGGGAGACAAGGGAGCTTATAGAAGGAGTAACGAAGGCCTTCGGGATTTCTCCGGAGACCGCCCGCATGGCAGACCTTATGTACCGCAGCCGCGACACGGAGAGCTACCGGATACTCGGACTGGAACCGGAGGCACCGGCGGGCGAGATAAAGCGGGTATACCGGGCCCTGGCGGTACAGTTTCACCCCGACAGCCTCCACTCACTCGAACCGCACCAGAGAAAAGCCGCGGAGGAGGCCTTTTTGAAAATCCGCAACGCCTACGAATCGATTATGAAGGAGCATTCCCGCGGCTGATGCGGGCGCCCAGGGAATTAAGCCTTCCCACCAGGTCTTCGTAGCCGCGCTCGATCTGGTAGACGTTCTGGATAACGCTGTGCCCCTCCGCGCATAGTGCCGCTATTACCATAGCCATGCCGGCACGCACGTCGGGAGATACGAGTTTATCTCCCCTGATTCGGGAAGGACCGCTTACCACCGCCCTGTGGGGATCGCAGAGTATTATCCGCGCCCCCATACCTATAAGTTTATCCACAAAAAACATCCGCGATTCGAACATCTTCTCGTGGATAAGCACGGTACCGTCCACCTGTGTAGCCACCACGGTAATTATGCTGGTAAGGTCCGGCGGAAATCCTGGCCAGGGCGCATCGTCAATTTTTGGAATCATACCGCCCATTTCCGGAACCACCTTGAGCTCCTGGCCGGAGGGAATATATATCGAGGAACCGTCGGACTCCCAGCGGATACCCAACTTGGCAAAGGCGATACGGGTCATCCTCAAATGCTCCGGACCGGCGGCCTCTATCTCCAGCTCGCCCCGGGTTACGGCGGTAAGGCCGATGTAGCTGCCTACCTCCATAAAATCCGCGCCAATGGAAAAGTCCGCACCCCCCAGTTTCTTGTTCCCCGTTATGGTGAGGATGTTGGAGCCGATACCGGTTATCTCCGCCCCCATCCTGTTGAGAAGCCGGCAGAGATCCTGCACGTGGGGCTCGCTCGCGGCGTTGCGGATTACCGTGGTGCCGGAGGAGGCAGCTGCCGCCATGAGTGCGTTTTCGGTTGCGGTAACCGAAGCCTCGTCGAGGAAGATATCCTCCCCCACCAGCTTATTTGCGGTAAGCTTGAATACGCCGTCCACCTCCACCCGAACCCCCAGGGAGGTAAAGGCGAGAAAATGGGTATCCAGACGCCTGCGGCCTATAACGTCTCCCCCCGGAGGCGGCAGAAGCACCTTCCCGGTTCGCGCCAAAAGCGGCCCGGCAAAGAGGATAGAAGCGCGCACATGCTTTGCAATATCCGGCGGTATCTCGGAGCTTACCACATCCCCCGCCTGCAGGCGATGCTCGTTGGGGCCGAGCTGCTCCACCGTGCCTCCAAGCCTCGAGAAAATATCGAACATAACCCGCACATCCTCTATAGCCGGAATGTTTCGGAGAATAACCGGCTCGTCGGTAAGGAGCGCCGCTGCAATGCAGGGCAGCGCGGAGTTTTTATTGCCGCTCGCGCGGATTTTGCCTTTTATGGGAAAGCTTCCCTCTACCTCGTATGTGCTCATACGCCGACTCTACCTCAAGAGAAGAAATGCTTCAACAGGCAAGAGGGAAGAAGACAGGATATTTTTGCTGCACCTGCGGTATAGGTGCGGGTTGGATGTGGCTATAGGGTGTGCCGATAGGTTTGCGGACAGGTGCGGGTTGTATGTAACCGCCGGGTATGCCGATAGGATTGCGGACAGGTGCGGGTTGGACGTGGCTGCCGGTTTTACAGCTATGGCTCCGGGACAATAAAATACTGGGGGGAGCTGAAGGGATTGTCCGCCATCTGGAGGAGGCAGCTGTACACAAAAACCTGGTCGTTTCCCCCGGCGAAGCGTACCGAGAGACGTACTCTATATGGGGGGCCCTCTTCTGCCTCGATATATCTTCTAAAGGGGTTCTCCATTATTTTGGGGAACAGGATAAGCCGAAATGTTTTTTTGCTTCCATCCCTTTCTATTAATTCCGCCGCATCTTTTACCGGCCCCTCGGGCTCTTCTTCCGAGTCTTCAGCAGTGGATGCCCCCTCAGGTGTTTTTGTCTCTTTATCAAATTTCAGATCTCCAGCATCCGCTGCGTTCTCCTCCTCC
>JBKHFZ010000223.1:0-3510 GCA_046539925.1 Spirochaetaceae bacterium | reverse complement strand
CTTTGATGTCCGAAGCGCCGCCGCCGGCCGCCGTCCTTTTTTTACCGCTCTCTTGATCAGGGAGAAAGCTGCAAAGGTGGTGCGGGGATAGGGGTGGTAGTGCTCTTTTTCTCCGGTCTCTTGGTCTTGGGCCGGCGAGACTCTTCTGGCCCCGGAAAGCTGCACAAAGGTAACCGCGGAATAAACGGCTAAAATGATCCCTATAAAGATAAAGAGTCCCCGAGAACCTATTTGCCCCATTACAAGGCTGGCTCCGTAGGGACCTCCCATAGAGCCGAGTCCGTAAAAGACAATAAGCGCTCCGGCGGCTTCCACCATCTCTTCGGAGGAGAGTTGGTCGTTAAATAGGGCAATTGCCAGGGAGTAGAGGGGCATGCAGAAAGAGCCGTAGAGAAAGGCAAGCAGAAAGAGAGGTATACCCGCCGGGGATAAAACAGCAATAGCGGCGGCGGAGAGGGTGCTGATAATCGAGCTTGCGAAAATTGTACCCCTCCTGCTGTAGGTGTCGGACACTGCCCCCAGAGGCCACTGCGAAGCGAGGGCACCGAGGGAGACAAAGAGCAGGAGGGTTCCCGTCTCCCCGGCGCTCAAGCCGGTACGCTGGCCGTAGAGGGGCGCCAAAGCCCACATCGTCTCGGAGCTTACACCGGCAACAATAACTCCAAATGCCGCCAAGGGTGCACGGCGGAGGGTCTGGATAAGGCGGATTCGTGTGTGGGTTATTATTGGAGTACCACCTACCTGGGTTATCGCCAGAGGAATAAGGGAGACGGAGATAAGTATGCTGGTAAGGACAAAGATTTCGAAACTGCCCGGGGACAGGAGGCCGATCAAGGGCTGGGCTGCTCCCATCGCCGCGAGAAATATGAGGCTGTAGAGGCCCAGCACTCTGCCCCTGTTGTAGCTGGAGGTGGAGATATTTAACCAGCTCTCCACTATAACAAGCATTCCGGAGACGCAGAGCCCGTGAAGCATTCGCAGCACTATCCATGCCGGGGCTGCCTGGATAAGCAGATGAAACAGCGAGGTAGTGGAGGCAAGGGTAGCAAATGCCGAGAAGGTGCGAATATACCCGACCCGGCGGATAAAAAAAACAACCGCCGAGGGGCCGGCAATAAAGCCTATAAAGAAAGAGGACATTATTACACCGATTACCGGTTCGGAGAAGCCGAGTATTCCCGCTCTGTAGGCAACAATAGTGCTCTGCAGTGTTGTCCCGGCCCCCAAGAGGAATGCCGAGGCGAGTATTGCGGCAATCGTAACGCGGGGGCCGGGACCTGATTCTATCTGCGTCGTCATGTACATTTCGGGAGCGCCGGCATTCTACTGACCGCTGCCCTGCTCCTCCATCTGCTGGAGCAGACGTTCGAGCCGATCGAGCTCCTCCGAGGCTCTGTTGTACTGTCTCTCTCCGAGCATCTGGAAATAGTTCTCGAAGGCGTCGTTTGCTTCGCCTATAAGCCGGTTCAACTCTTGTGGTAACGGGGCGCCTTCTTCGGCAGTGCCCGCGGCTGTCTCTGCTGTGGCGGCGGCATCTGCTTCGCCGGGATCCTCCCGCGGAAGCTCACCGGCTGCCGCGGCCTCTTCGCCTTCCTGCTCCACGGCATCGCTCGGCAACTGTTTTCGCGGAACATCCTCTTTATACAAGCCCTCGAGGGCTTCCTCGAAGGTGGGGGCGTAGGAGAGCTTGTCTCCGTGCATCAGGGCAACAATACGCAGCTCGGGATAGGCGGCTGAATCCGACTGCAGGTAGATCGGTTCCACGTAGAGTACCGTGTCGTCTATGGGGATTACCAGAATGTTGCCGCGGATTATACTGGAGCCTCGCTGGTCCCAGAGGGAGAGCTGACTGGAGAGCTCACCGTCCTGGTCGATCTTGGTCTCCATCTGCTGCGGACCGAGGACACGCTCATCCTTGGGAAAACTGTAGGAGATAAACTCTCCGTAGTTTTCCGGGTCGCTCAGCCCGGCTATCCAGCCTATCATCACCTGTCTGTTCTTGGGGGTAAAGGGCATCATGGAGACGAACTCCGGTTCATCGCTGCCCGGACGTTCCCACATAATGTAGTAGGGTTCAACTTCCTGGGACTCACCGTGGTAGACCTCGGTAGCCGGTACCCAGAGGTCCTCCTGGTTGTAGAATACTCCGGGATCGGTCATGTGGTACTTGGAGTATACCTCTCCCTGGATGCGCAAGTAGTCCGCCGGATAACGAACGTGTTTTCGAATGCCCTCGGGCATCTCCTCTTTGCTCTTGAAAAGATCGGGAAATATCTTGGACCAGACATCAATCAGCGCGTCGTCTTCGTCGTAGATATAGAAGTCGAGGTCTCCGTTGTAGGGGTCTATTACCACCTTTACCGAGTTGCGGAGGTAGTTAAAGACCGAACCTTCCGGAGCGTAGCCTCCTCTGGCGGCATTGAGGTCCCATTTGCTGGAGACCAGATTAGTGTCGCTGTAGCGTTGGCTGTAGGGAAAGTAGGCGGAGGAGGTATAGGCGTCCATAATCCAGTGGAGTTTGCCGTCTACAAGGGTAATATACGGCTCGGAGTCGAGCCGGAGAAAAGGAGCTGCCTCCCTTACCCGTTCGGTAATTTGACGGCGGAACATTATACGGCTCTCGTCGGTCATATATCCCGAGAAGAGAAAATCGGTCCCCCCGATTTTCGATCCGTAGAGAAACTTCCGGAAGAAATTACTTATCTCCACACCTCCGGTTCCCTGGTAGCGGACGTAGCGGTTCTCGTCTCCGCTGGGGTAGTCGAACTCCATCTCTTCGCTGTTTACTATCACATAGTCGTCGGTAGTCTCTCCGTAGTAGATCTCCGGTCTGGAAACCTCAAGAGAGGGGGAATCGGTTTGGGGCGGCAAGTCCCGGACTATAAACTCCGGCAGTCCGCTCAAAGAGAAGTCCTTTACGGTGTTCATGGTTATACCGTATCCGTGGGTGTAGATATAGTGGCGGTTTACAAAAGTCTGGCTCTCCGGGGGGAGGTTGCCTGTATTCAGCTCCCTGGGGCTGAGCATTACGGAACGGTACTCCCCGTCGATGGTGTAACGGTCTATATTGATGCTGTTAAACTCGTAGTAGAGCCTGAACTCCTGAAACTGTTTGTACACCTCCCCCAGAGCTCTCCAGTCCCACAGCCTGATGTTGTCGATAATGCTGCTGTTGCCTTCCACTGTCTCTTCGTCAAAGGTGTCGGAGACGGAGAACTGTTCCTTCTTTACATCGTCGAGTCCAAAGGCGCTTCGGGTCATCCGTATGTTGTTTTCTATATAAGGCCTCTCCATGGTTATTTCGTTAGGCGCGACCCGGAGATTCTGGAACAGAGCGGGAATTGCCGTGAGGATTAAAAACCATATAAGGAGCACAGGGACAACGGCGGCAATCAACGGCCGCAGTCCGGCGGTAATTTGGGAGGAAAGAGAGGCGGGTATAAGCTTCTCCAATTTTCTCCGCAGGGGAGGGGAGAGGAGAAAAATTGCCGCGACAAGGGCCGCGGCAGC
>JBKHFZ010000222.1:0-3532 GCA_046539925.1 Spirochaetaceae bacterium | reverse complement strand
TTCAAGAAGATAATTTTGAACGAAGCTCCACCCTTTAGATAATACCACATAGCCAGGGAAAAACCTATGCCGACGGGGATAGACACGCACACGCGGCCTCGTGCAAGATGAGTTTTACCTATGATATTCGACATGCAGCCCATAGAAATTGCCATTCTTGTACCCCTCCTTCTGCTGAGTCTTACAGTACACGAGTGGGCTCACGGTAAAGTCGCCTTCCTCAACGGCGACCCGACGGCAACCGAGGCAGGCCGTCTGACCCTCAATCCGATCAAGCACATCGACCCGGCAGGGCTTCTGATCCTCCTTATGGTGGGAGTCGGCTGGGCAAAACCGGTACCGGTAAATACTCAGCGCCTCCGCCGGCCGAGACGCGACCTCATTCTCGTCAGCCTTGCAGGCCCCGGCGCCAATCTCATAATGGCACTGCTTTTCGCCTCCCTCGCCCGGGTTTACCGCTTTCTCATAGAGGCAGGCAGCATCGCCTACTGGCCACCCCTCTTTCATGTGATGATAATCTTGACCGTCATAAACGGTATGCTCTTCTTCTTCAACATGCTCCCCTTCTCCCCCCTCGACGGCTCGAAGGTCGTCGGCATGCTCCTCTCTCGCACCAACCCCAGGGCTGCGGGTCTCTACTTCCGCTACAGCAGTTACCTCCTCCTGGGAGTACTGGTTTTACAGATCGGCTTCGACATTCCCGTCATTCCTTTCAGGCTCGTTAACAACGCGATTCTCGGGTTTATCGGCGGGTAGCTTTAGAATGCCCGCTTTAAAATACATATCGGTTCTATAATAAAACCATTTGATATTATTTCGGTTCTTTATTAGACTGTTAGAATGAACGATGTATATCAGACACTCGACATGATGCGTACTCTGCAGAGCAGACTCTCCGCATCGATCTCTAAACCGGCTCGCCCCTGGAAAGGATTTTTCGTCGATGATCGAGAATCCAAGGAGAGAGGGATTCTTTTATATGGTGCAAGGGGTACCGGAAAAACGACATATCTACTTCGCGTAGCACAGGCTACCGGCGGAATATATTTGAGCACGGATCATCCTGCACTTTCGACCCGTCCATTATTCGAATGGGTAGAAGCTCTTTTTCAACGTGGTGCTACCCATGTGTATCTCGACGAGATACACCACGCGGTTGAGTGGAGCCGGTCCCTCAAGATGCTCTATGATTCCTATCCGAATTGTTTTATCCGGGCATCCGGTTCCAGTTCGCTTTTGCTCTCCTCCGGCATCGGCGATCTTTCCCGGCGTTTCATCGGGGTACATCTGCCCTATCTTTCCTTCAGGGAATATCTCGTTTTGAATGGACTTCCCGACTACGGGACGATCAATCCTTTCGGGGATCCGCATGATGTACTAGATACCATTCTACAGACACACAATGTCTTGTCATTATTCGAGTCGTATTTGTCTACAGGAATGCGTCCGATTTTTATGGAAGGAGACGAACATTACAGCACAAAAGTAATACAAGTGGCACGAAAGACGATAGAGGCCGACATTCCCTACATTATTCCACATCTCGGCACCAATCATTTTCGCTTAATGAATGCGATTCTCGGTTATCTTTCCCAATCGGATATACCGGTAATACAGGTCAATTCTCTCTGCAGAGAGTGGAACATCGGGAAGGAGAAACTTTATTCCCTTGTGCATGCGATGGAACAATCGGGATTGGTCCGTATTATAAGGCGAAAGAGCGACCATACAGCAATGTCGGTCGGAACAAAAATCTTTTTGGCTGACCCCACTCTCTATTCGGCTTTGAGCGGGCGCGAAGGCAATACCCGCGAAGCGTTTGCAGCCTGCGCTTTTCAGTCCAGCGGAATGACGGTCAACCCTGCCTCGAATGAACATGAAGCCGATTTTTTGATAGACAACGACTTTACCGTCGAGGTCGGCGGAAGGAAAAAGAATCCTAAAAGAGCGGATTTTGTAGTTCGAGACGGAGCAGATTGGCCGGCACCCGGAATTATTCCCCTGTGGACACTCGGGCTTATGTGGTAATGGCCACCTCCACGCAGTATACCCTTTAGTCGAATGACGAGGTTACCCCAAAATCCTTATAAGCCCTTGTACATAACCCTCACTACTCTCGGAAGACGAGAGACAGAAAAGAAACTTTCGAGTATAATAAAAGTGGAGATCGAAGATGATAGAAAAGAGGGTACACAAAGGTCGTTTGGATAAAGAACAGGAGGGATCGAGGGACAGGCACTACTGGCTGAGTCGCACCCCCGAGGAGCGAATTTCCGCTGTAGAAACACTGAGAAGGCGGTACCATGGATATACAGGAAGACTTCGCCGAACTGTTCGAATTATTGAACAGGTATAAGGTTAAGTACATAATAGTGGGTGGTTTGTACGGACAGGTACCGGTCAATTTTTTAGGGAAACAGGAACTCCTGCGCAACAAGAGAACAACCGCCAGATATAAGGACCTCGCAGACATCGAAGCCCTCGGGGAAAATCCGGAGGGATAGGACACAGTATAGGTCAACAATAGGTTAAAACCTGCTTCAAGATTAATATGAGGACTCAAAAACAAGTCGATGTACCCAGAAGCAATTACTGTTGGACCCAGCGCTTGAACTCCAATGCCAAAGGACTTATCCATTCGAATATCCTCGTTCAACATGTTGCTCGAATAGGAGAAGCCGTACTCGCGGAGCAGGTCGAAGGTAAAGTCGGAAAATTCCCATCCCGGAGCCCGGTAGTCTCCAGGCCCGAATATGATAGCAGGTATCTGTCCCATAAAAACAAGATGATAAGCCTCGGACGGACATTCCCGGCCAATCTCATCTCTATAGCCAAATATCCAACCCTTTGACTAACACAGTTTAGGCTACTACACTTACTAGTAGAGAGGTAGAGGATGAAAAGTGAAAAAACCATACACGAAGAAGTATCGATCGTACTCGCCGGTGCTGCCGGTCAGGGGATACAGTCGATAGAAAAGATTCTTTCCCGCATCGTCAAGGACGACGGCTACCACATTTTTACGACGTCGGAGTTTATGTCCCGAGTTCGGGGAGGGATGAATTCCACAGAGATTAGGGTCTCATCCCGGCCGGGGCACGCCTACGTGGACAAGATTGACATCTTTATCCCCCTGAAGAAGGGGCTGACCCCTTTTCTCGAACAGAGAATTACCGAAGATACGATTGTTATAGGCGAAAAGGAGGAGTTGGACTACGATGAGATTATAGATGTCCCCTTCTCCGCCATTGCAAAGGAGATTGGAAATAAACTCTACTCCAACAGTGTTGCCCTCGGGCTTATCGGCGGACTGCTAAAACTGAGCGAAGAGCTGATGGAAGAGCATATTACCGCCGTATTCACATCGAAGGGCGACGATGTGGTCGATAAGAACCGCAAAGCCCTGCAGGAGGGGTATCGCCGCGGCAGAGAGCTAGGCGAATCCTGCAAAATCGAGATAACCAAGGGCACGTCGGAAAAACAGATGCTCCTCAGCGGCACCGACGCGGTGGCCCTGGGGGCTTTAGCGGGG
>JBKHFZ010000221.1:0-3616 GCA_046539925.1 Spirochaetaceae bacterium | reverse complement strand
GGAAACTGCCGCGCCTCCCGTGCTTGGAAAGGAGGAAAGCAATGCTCTCTGCACGCGGAACTCCTCCCCCTCTTTACCAGCGCATACCGTATGGACATAACCTATAGAAAAGAGAGCGGAGGACATACTACCGCCACACTGCAACGGGATAACCTGGGGGATCTGCTATTCGAGAGTGCCCTCGTCTCTTCGGCGCACAATTCCGACCAACAGAGTTACCGCCTCATTGTCGGAGACAAGAGTTACCCCGATACCCTCTCGGTGGACGTGTACGGGTATCCGGTAGAATCCGGATCCCTCACCATCTGGCTCAGCTGGGAGGGGGTTGATGAGCTAAAGAGAGAGCTGAGGCACTTTGCAGAGACCCACCAGGTAGAGCTGAAACTCGTACAGGTACCGAACACCGACACCAAGCTCACCGCAACCCTCCGGGGCGGTGGAGAACTTCCGGACCTGGTAATGATACAGTCCTCCTCCCTGGCGGACCTGATAAACTCCGACGGCTCAATTACCGTAGATAACAGCGCTACCGCCGATACAATTAACTACATCATGAAACTCTCCGACCGCGGCTTGCTCGAGATCTCCGAACGGGACGCGATGACCAGCTACTTTGCCTCGGGAAAAACGGCGATCTCCACTCGTTCAGCCTCTCAGAACTCGAGGGATACCCCCATTACGTGGAGGGCCCCGGCTCCTACACCACCTCCGCAGGAACCACCTACTCCTACACCTACGGCGGGATCAAGCTGAGGGAGTTTCTCTCCCAGTACATCAAGCTCCAGCCCGACAGCGCCGTTACTTTCGTGGCCATGGACGGCTACGAGATGACCTACAAAGGAGAGGAGGTACTGCAGCCCGGCGAGGGAGAGTGGATCCTCGCCTTCAAGCGGGACGGGGAGTATCTGCCCAGGGACCCAGGCTACATCCGCACGGTAAAGGTCGGTGAGAGTGAGCCCAATATCCTCGGTCACAAATCGGTTAAGATGATAGAGAAGATCGTGGTAGAGGGTGAGGGCTTTAAGCCGTTTACCCCCGAGATGAAGGGAAAGATGGACTTTTCCCTCGAACGACACACCATCCAGAGCGGAGTCAGCTGCCACAAACAGACAGTTGACTTCTCCTGGAAGGACGAGGAGGATCAGTATACGGGAATTCCACTCCACTATCTGCTCGCCTTCTCCGACGACCCTCAGCACGCCCCTCACAAGCAGCAGGACAAATCGATTCTCGCCTACAAGGCGGATGAGGCCGAATCAGGGTACACGGTGGAGATAACCGCTGCAGACGGCTACTCCATACAGTTGGACTCTCGGGAGCTGCATCAAAACGACGATGTAATCATCGCAATGTACAAAAACGGCGAAGTCCTCCCCAACCGGGAGTGGCCCCTGATCCTTGTCTGGGACAAGAATGCAGAGACTGTACCGGAGGGAATAAAACCGGTGCGGAACATCGAAGCTATAGAACTTATTTTCGAATAAAGACCATAATCGGGCAATCGAGGTGAGTTTACCTTTTCGAGGCGAAGAGAGGGTTCCGATGGTTTTACTTTGCCCTGCTCGTACCCTGGGGCATCCCGATCTACATCTCCGTTCCCCTGTGGAGGATGATTGTCCACGGCAACGGCGGAACCAGCCTCATTTCCCATCTCCTCGGCTTCGAGATAAACCTCCTGCAGGATCCTGTACTGAGCTTTGTTACCGTCCTGATGGTCAGCATCTGGATGAATCTGCCCGTCACCGCCTTTGTCTTTTATGCGAGTTTGAGAAAGATATCGACCAATGTAATCGACGCCGCACGGCTCGACGGTGCCGGACGTTTCGGCCGTTTTAGATGGATCTACACACCCCTCAGCGGAAACGCCGCGGCGATTATGCTCGTCTTCAACTTTATCGGAAGCTTCAAGGAGTTTACCCTCCCTTTTATGATGACCGCGGGAGGGCCTCCCCTCGTATCGGGCATTACAGAACAGCATATAATCGGAGCTGCCACCACCGTAGAGATTCTCCTCTACGATATATTTATGCAAGCCCGGGATTTTGGTGTTCCCGCCGCCTACGCGGTGGTAACCGCAGGACTTGTAGTCCTTATTATGATTATCTGGTTCTTTGTAAAAGCCAATGAGAGGCGGCGTATACGGATTGCCCTCTTTTTGGCAGTGGTGGAGTTAACCCTCGGCGGAACGGCGGGGATTGCTCTGGCGCTGCTCTTTATCCTCGGGAGCCGTTCCTCCAATTTCATACTCCACCGAGGGCGCATTCCTGGAGGGCGCATTCCTGTAGGGCGCCGGATAGAAAAGCGCAGGGCCGAACAGCCCGGCATAGAAGAGCACCGACTTCCAAGCCGGCGCTCCGGAGCGCCGTCGTTTACACCGCACCGGCTCAATACCCCTCCGAGAGGGGTGGCGGTAAAAACCGGGGGAGTGTGGACAGAAAGGGTGTGGAGGGTCTTTACCCTCGCCATCGCCGGGGTTACCCTCGCCTCGGCACTGCTGATTATCTACATGGTCCTCTGGATGAGTTTTTCCGACCTGCAAGCCGCCTATATCGACCGTCCCCTGCCGACATTCTTCAGTTTTGATCACTTTATAGAGATTTTTACCGAAGTGGGTATTCTCCGCTACTTCGGCAACACCTTTCTCGTCGCCGCCTTTACCGGGATCCTCACACGATTTTTCACCTTTCCCGCCGCCCACGCAGTAGCGAGAATGCGCCCTGCGGCAGCCGGAAGGCTCTTCTCTTTCATCCAGATGCTCGGTCTACTCGGCGGTATCCACGCCCTTATTCCTCTTTTTATTATATTTCGACACCTTGGACTGATAAACACCTTTGTACCGGTTGTGCTGATCTACCTGATGCACGCCGTCCCCTTCTCCCTCTTTACCATTTCGAGTTATCTCGAGCACATCCCCAAGGAGTTCGAGGAGATCAGCCGTCTCGAGGGGGCAACCCCCCTGCGGTACCTTATCTCCGTTCTCCTTCCCCTCAGTCTGCCTATTATCGCTACCAGTGTGATGGTGGCCTTTATAGGCGCATGGAACGGCTTCCTCGTACCCCTCATTTTCCTGCAGGACGACTCGCTCTTTACCATCGGAGTTAAGCTCCACGAGTTTGTCGGCAGTATAGCCTCCGGAACACCCCGCTGGGGTGCTTTTGCCGCTACTTCCATGATAAACATGCTCTTTATCGGTCTGCTCTTCTATCGCTTCAAGAATCCCCTGAGACAGAACCGATTGGCAGAGCAGTAAAACAGCTTTCAGTAAAGTTATAGTAGAGGAAGTACGGTAAAGGAAGCCTAGTAAGGGGCTTGCCGATAAAGGGACTTATATACAGAAAAAACTCCATATTTCCTTCATATTCCGTTTACATTTTTACTCTACCTTGGGACCAGACACAAAAACTTAACCTATAGGAGGGTTATATGAAACGCAGTATGGTTTTGGTTCTAACGGCAGCGGTTATTGGTATGTTCTCTGTCTCCGCTTTGGCAGCGGAGGGTGTACAGGAGAGGCGGGAGGGGGACGCCCTTTCGGTGGAAGGCTGTCTTGTTCCCGGGGCAGTCACGGTCCAAAAAGCGGCGGAGCTCGAGGCCCCGGTATGATGGACAGGTCTGG
>JBKHFZ010000220.1:0-3627 GCA_046539925.1 Spirochaetaceae bacterium | reverse complement strand
ACAAAAATATTTAGTAATTTATGTATAATAAATTCAATTTGTCTATTTGTAAAGCGACTTGGCAGGCTTTGACCGCTTTGTTGACAGCGCCCCGGGTATTTTCTATGCTTATTAACACTGGAGGTGCTTGTATGAGCAGCGGAGAGGAGAAGGAGAGTTGGTTGGCCGTAGACATCCACCCGTGGGTGTTTTTTTCTTCCGCCTTTATTATTATCGGGTCGGTAGCGCTTGCCATAGTTTTTCAAGCCCAGGCAGGAGATTTATTTGAGACTATTCAAACGGGTATAGCTACCGGGGCCGGTTGGTTTTTCATTTTGACAATGAATATTATCCTCATCTTTGTACTGGTTCTGCTGGTAAGCAGACACGGAGATATCCGCCTTGGCGGTTCCGATGCAAAGCCGGAGTTCTCCACTTTGGGCTGGTTTTCCATGCTGTTTAGCGCGGGTATGGGAATCGGGCTGCTCTTCTACAGCGTGGCCGAGCCGATGTTTCACTTTCTCACCTACCCCCTGACAGAGCCGGGAAGCGCGGATGCGGCCAGAGCTGCGATGGATGTTACCTTTCTCCACTGGGGTTTTCATCCCTGGGCAATATACACCATGGTCGGTCTTGCCCTCGCTTTTTTCGCATTTAACAAGGGCTTGCCCCTGTCGATCCGTTCAGTTTTTTACCCGGTTCTCGGAGAGAAAATACATGGCGCCGCGGGTAATATTATCGATATTCTTGCAACCGTGGCGACCCTCTTCGGAGTGGCTACATCCCTCGGCTTGGGTGTTCAGCAGGTAAACGCCGGCCTCGACCACCTCTTCGGCATAGGGCAGAGTCCAACTATCCAGGTTATTCTGATTGCCGGAATAACCGCTCTTGCAACCTGGTCCGTCCTTGCAGGACTCAGCGCGGGCATCCGGCGCCTTTCGGAGATAAACCTCGTTCTCGCCGGGCTTCTATGTCTCTTTGTTCTCATATTGGGGCCGACCCTCTTTATATTTAAGGCCTTTGGCGAGAATCTTGGGCACTATATTCAGTACTTGCCGGTGCTCTCTACGTGGAACGAGACCTACGAAGCGACCAACTGGCAGCACAGCTGGACGGTTTTTTACTGGGGCTGGTGGATAGCCTGGTCCCCCTTTGTAGGGATGTTTATTGCCCGTGTCTCCTACGGACGGACCATACGTGATTTCATACTCGGCGTCCTCTTTGTTCCCACCCTTATAACATTTGCATGGCTGACAATATTCGGGAACAGCGCCCTCAATGTGGAGATGCTCGGGGCGGGCGGCATAGCCCGTGCAGTGCAGGATAATATTCCCGTTGCCCTTTTCAAACTTCTCGAACACTTTCCGCTTAATCTGGTTACTTCCGGAATGACAGTACTGGTAATTATCACTTTTTTTGTGACCTCTTCGGACTCAGGCTCCATGGTAATAGACATTATTACCGCTGGAGGAAACCCGGACCCTCCAAAGCTTCAGCGCCTTTTCTGGGCGCTCCTCGAAGGAGCTGTAGCGGCCGCTCTCCTTGTAGGGGGCGGTCTCGTTGCTCTACAGACCGCGGCAATTTCCACGGGCCTTCCCTTTGCACTGGTACTGCTTTTTATGATCTACAGCCTGCACAAGGGTCTATCCAATTATACCGAGGGTCCCGGCTTCTCTCTGCCTCCCTACGAGCATGGTCATGTGTTTCGCACCATCTCCAGCCACCCAGAACCGGATATGGTGCACGGGCACGTAAGCTGGATAGGGAAACAGAAGGTCAAGAGACATCCAAGTGCGAAAAAAGAAGAGACCAGGGGCTTTGGAAAGCGGATTAAAAAGGTCTTCGGTCCCGGAAAGAGCAAGAGAGAGAAGAAAGGAGGAGAGGAGTGATGGAATATCGACATTTCAGGATATGTATCCCTAAACTCATAATTATTCCCGCTCTCTTTTTGTTCCTGCTTCTTGTATTCTCCTGTGGAAAAAGTGAAAGTACGGCAGATGGAGAACTGGAGACCCGCAGAGCAAAGCGAGCAGAAACAACTCTTACCCTCTTCTATCCGGATTGGTCTTCCGAGAGGGCAAGTGCACACCTGTTCCAGGCGGTACTTCAGGAACGTCTCGGCTACCGGGTGGATCTGCAGCTCGTGCCTGCAGAGGAGATGTGGAGAGGGGTTGCCGAGGGAGAGGCCGACTTTATTACCGGTGCATGGCTGCCTACAACCCATAGAGACTATATCGACGAGTATGGGGATTCCATAGAGGACCTGGGCCCGAACCTCGATGAAGCGAGAATCGGTCTCGCGGTCCCTGCTTCTACTCCCGGAAGACAAACCGGAGATACAGGGCAGACCGGCCGCGATCTGGTAACAATACGTTCCATCGAAGAGCTTGCTCAGACCGCACACCGTTTCGACAGACGAATAGTGGGAATAGAATCGGGGGCGGGGGTTGTGGCAAGAACCCACGATGCGCTAAAAGCCTACGGTATGCAAAATCGGTACAAGGTGCTGGAGACGGATGAACAGCGGATGCTCAACCGGGTATCCGCTGCAATTAACAGGAAAGAGTGGATTGTCTTTACCGGCTGGAGGCCACACTGGGTATTTGAACACCACAATTTGAGGTTTCTTGAGGATCCCAAGGAGGTATACGGCGGCATAGAGTCTATCCACACCATGGTACGCGGAGGTTTTGAGGAAGAAGCACCCGATGCCTACAAGGTGCTCTCCCGCATCTCCTACACGCTTGAAGATCTGGAACGGTTGATGCGCTGGATCCACGAAGACAAAGAGGAGGATCCCTACAGGCAGGCGTTAAGATGGATCGAAACACATAAAGAGTTGGTAGACACCTGGGTAGAGGGAATAGAGTAGTAATAGAGGAGGGATAGTAAAGATGCTGGAAGCGGTAAGTCAAAAATACCAGGGCAGCTGCATAATGGTAATGGAGCACTCCGGGGAGGAGGTAACCTTTCTTGGCAGCGGATTTCTCGTCCACCCCGAAGGCTATCTTCTTACCGCGGCCCGGACTATAAGCGGCGGAGGAGAACTCGTGGTGGTACCTCCCGATATGGACGATAATTTTGCACCGGTCTCCAGGGAGGAGGTATCTCCGGTGCCTGTAGAGGTAGTATCGAAAGATATGGACCACGATGTAGCCCTCCTCAAACTTACACCTGAACTCGAGATAAATATGCCCTCCAGCATTTTAGGAGACAGCACCCAGGATGCCAGGGGCGCAATGCTCATGTCCCTCGGAATCCCCTTCGGTTACTACCGCATACACGGGGTAATAGCGAGCCAGGCGATTCTCTCGGGCCGAATAAAGTCGCGCAGCGGAACCAACATGATTATCTTCGACCGCAGAGTTCAGTACGGCGATACCGGCGGCCCTCTTATTAGCGTAAACGGTGAAAGTGTAATAGGTGTTGTTGGCGGAGTTTTTGATCCTGTAGAGCTCGAGGGAAGGGAGACACCGGAAGGGGTGCGGCCGATCAATTCCGACCTCTCCTACGCCGTTTCCATCGAGTACGGCAAAGCTCTTCTCGACAAGGCCCTCGAGGAAAAAGATCTTGAAGAACAGGCAGAGTGAGCAAAGCGGCCTATATTGAACTCGTGCGCCCGTCGGTGGTAGTCTGCATACACTATTA
>JBKHFZ010000219.1:0-3663 GCA_046539925.1 Spirochaetaceae bacterium | reverse complement strand
CCGTCCACGACCAGAGTTTTAGAGTGGAGAAACCCCTTCTCGTAGAGATACACATGAACTCCAGCCTTGATAAGCTCCTCGAAGTAGGTGTGGGCTACCCAAAAGGGTATATACTTATCCGGTATTCCCGTCATCATCAGATGCACCTCCACCCCCGAGAGCGCTGCAGTTGTAAGGGCGTTCATAATAGTGGTTTCCGGGACAAAATAGGGACTCTGTATGTAAATCTCGTCGTTTGCGTTATGAATAAGCCCCGCGAACATCATTCGCAGGCTGTTCCATTCGGAATCGGGACCGCTGCATACAATCTGCATGGGAAGCTGGGCTTCTCTCTGCTCCGCCTCGGGGAAAAACCCGGCATCATACACCATCTCTCCGCCGCTGTTGTACCAATCGGAGAGAAAAACTCCCTGCAGCATCTGCACCGCCTCTCCCTCAACCCTTATCATACTGTCCCGCCAGCTGTGATATTTTTTGCCCCCGTCTAGATATTCCAGCCCGATGTTCATCCCGCCGGTGTATCCGGTTTTGCCGTCTATAACCACTATTTTACGGTGGTTGCGATAGTTGAGGAGTCTTCCCGAAAGCACATTCATGGGGTTGAGAAAGTATCGGGTCTCTATCCCCGACAGGCGCAGCTCCTTCTTGAAGCGGCGGCTCATTTTGTTAAAACAGCCGACCCCGTCGAAAATCATCTTTACTTTTACACCCTCACGAACTTTTCTTGAGAGAATACTCTGGATACGCCGCCCCATCCCGTCGGAGCGGAAAATAAAGAATTCCAGGTTAATCGAATCGACCGCGTTTTCGAGATCCTCCATGAGCTTCTCAAAAAAAGAATGCCCTTGGGAGTACATCTCTACAGCGTTATTGAGTGTAATAATTGAGTTGCCGGATTTGATGGCGAGGGTGATATTTTTGGCTATATCGTTCTCGATATTATCCCACTCCCCCTTCATAAACTCCATCTGTCGTGTGAGAACCGGCCCCAAAAATTTCTCGAAGGTCTTCTCCGGCAGTTGTTTCATTATTTTTTTCTTTTTCCAGTTTACCCCGCTCAAGAGGTAGATGGCGGCACCGGCGTAGGGAAGAAAGTAAATTGCCAGGAGCCAGGCAATAGAGACCTCCGGCGGTTTGTTGTCCAGGAGGATTCGTATAGAGAGTACCGTTACAAAGAGGAAGTAGAAAAAGAGAAGAAATGTGCTAAGAGTAACCGTGTTTTCAAGTGTCATACAGTATTGTCCTTGCCCATTGTATACCAGGGATACCCGTTTTCCAATCCTCCCAGGTGATGTATACTGATTATTAATGAAACAGGAGAAAAACGAACTTAGAAAAGAGATGCGCCGGCGTATATCCGAGCTCCCCCCTGAACGGGCCGCAGCCGAAAGCGCTTCCTGTGGGTACACGCTCTTTACCCTCGACGAATGGAAAAATGCCGTAACGATTCTCGCGTTTATCTCTATGGCCGGGGAGATAGAGACGGAACTGATTATAAAACGAGCACTCGAAGAGAAGAAGATGTTGGCTTTTCCGAGAATGCACGGAGACAGACTCGAGTTCCACACCCAGGGCGGCACAACGGAAGGCCTGGAAGAACACCCCTACGGAGTGCTGGAACCTCCGGCAAGCGCTCCGATTTTTCCCTCCGAGGCAGGCCTTCCGGCTCTTGTGGTAACACCGGGGCTCGCCTTCGACCGCTGCGGAGGCAGACTCGGGAGAGGAAAGGGCTACTACGACCGATGGTTTTCCGAACACCGGGAGCTTAGCAAGAGGGGTCTTCTTGCACCTGCGGCTATTGGGTACTCGGTGCAACTGGTGGAGAGAGTGCCTATGGAGGAGGGAGATGAAAGAATCCCCCTCCTCGTTATAGGAGGAGATCTGATAAAGACCCGATAGAGGGGCCCATAATAACTCGCTACGCCTGTTCGGCGAGCTTTCTGTTTATTCCCTCTGCGGCTTTTCTCCCCTGTCCCATGGCAAGAATTACCGTCGAAGCGCCGAGGACAATATCGCCTCCGGCGAAAACCCCGTCAAGAGAGGACTCGAGTTCGTCGTTCACAATAATGTTTCCCCACTTGTTTGTCTCAAGACCCTCCGTAGTCTGTTCTATAAGCGGATTCGAGTCGTTGCCGATAGCTACAACAACCGTGTCGACCTCCATAATACTCTCGCTGCCCTCGATAGGAACAGGACGGCGTCGTCCGGATTCATCCGGTTCTCCGAGTTCGTAGCTCAACAACTCCATCGCCTTTACGTTCTGATTCTCATCTCCAATAAAGCGCTTCGGATTGTGGAGAACGTAGAACTCTATCCCCTCTTCCTTTGCGTGGTGAACCTCTTCGATTCGCGCGGGCATCTCCTTTTCGGTTCTCCGGTATACCAAAAATACATGCTCCGCCCCGAGGCGTTTTGCCGTTCGCGCCGCGTCCATGGCAACATTTCCGCCTCCTAGAACAGCTACACGTTTGGAACGGTACATTGGGGTATCGGCGTGCTCCTCATCGTAGGCCTTCATCAGATTCGAGCGGGTCAAATATTCGTTTGCGCTAAAGACTCCCACGAGGTTCTCCCCTTCGATGTTCATAAACTTGGGTAGTCCTGCTCCGCTGCCTAGAAAAATCGCGTCGAATCCGTCTTTATCCATAAGGTCTTTTAATTTTCGGGTGCGGCCTATGAGAAAACTCGTCTCTATCTTTACCCCCATATCTATCAGGGTGTTTATCTCTTCCTGCACAATCTGCTTTGGAAGACGGAACTCGGGAATTCCGTATACCATAACTCCGCCGGGCTTGTGGAAGGCTTCAAAAATCGTTACCTCGTGGCCCGCTTTCCTCAGGTCCGCGGCAGCGGTAATGCTCGCCGGTCCGGAACCTACCACGGCCACTTTTTTGCCCGTAGGTGCCCCTACTTCGGGGGTTGAAGTTTTTCCGGTTGCCCGTTCCCAGTCCGCTACGTATCTCTCTACCCGACCTATAGAGACCGACTTGAGCACGTCCTTTTTTGCCTTTCCCACCGTGCAGGTAGCCTGACACTGGGTCTCCTGGGGGCATACCCGTCCGCAGATTGCCGGAAGGAGACTGCTCTCTTTGATAATATCCACAGACCTCTGGTAGTCCCCCTCTTCGGCGGCTTTGATAAAAGCGGGAATATCGATCCCAACCGGACAACCGTCTACACAGGGAGCGTTTTTGCATTGGAGACACCGGGCCGATTCGACCCGTACCTGGCTTTCGTAGTAACCGAGGGCAACCTCATTCATGTTTTTTACCCTCTCCTCGGGCCGCTGGCTCGGCATCTCCTGGGGGGGGATATTGAGTCTGTCCTTGTTCTTGAGCTCCCTGCCGCTAATATCTTCAAAGAGTTCCTCCGCCTGCTGTTTAAGCTCTTCGTTGCTTTTCATTACTCCTTGCCTCCCCTCACTTTCTGTTCTCTCCGTTTCTCCTGGATCTCCATCTCCAAATGACACACTTCGTGATCCCGGTTTTCTCTCTTTTTATATGTTCCGAGGCGGCTCATCATATTATCGAAATCGACTTTGTGACCGTCGAATTCGGGACCGTCTACACACACAAACTTTGTCTCTCCGCCCACGGTCACTCGGCAGCCGCCGCACATTCCCGTCCCGTCTACCATAATTGTATTGAGACTGACCAGGGTTTT
>JBKHFZ010000218.1:0-3679 GCA_046539925.1 Spirochaetaceae bacterium | reverse complement strand
CTCGGCTGCGGCTCCATTCTCTGCATAACCGAGAGGGAGCGTCAATTTAGAGAACGTACCGAAGGATTCAGGGCCGCCCACAGGGAGGCGGGGCTGCCCGTCTATGAGCAACTCATCCACTCGGACGATGCAAGTTACGAGGCGGGGTACCGATCGATTTATAGATACAAAGAAGAACTCGAAGGCATAGACGGTATTTTCGTCCAATCCGACATCGCGGCTCTGGGAGCCATGGAAGCACTAAATGAGCTCGACATACATATTCCTGAAGATATCCCCCTCGTGGGCTACGACGATATCCGAATGGCCTCGATTATAAGGCCACGGCTGACCACTGTCCACCAGCCCCATCGAGAAATTGTACAGCGGGCCTGCACGAGGCTGGTAGAGATGTTGTCGGGAGCCTCTCCCCAACCTCCGCTCCAGGAGACCCTGCCGCCCCGTCTGGTCATCAGAGATTCCGCACCCCAAGGAGCTTTCCACAAGGAGCAAAAAAAATGAAAGAGAGTAGAGCCCGGAAAACCGACAACATCCTTTGGTGGAAAGACGCCGGCATCTATCAAATCTACACCCGCAGCTTCAGGGACAGCAACGGCGACGGCATCGGAGACCTCCGGGGTATTATCGATTCCCTCGACTATTTAGAGGACTTGGGCGTGGACGCCCTGTGGCTTACCCCCATCCATCCTTCTCCCGATAGGGATTTCGGATACGATATCGAAGACTACTACTCCATCCACCCCCAATACGGAACCCTGGAGGACTTCGACCGCCTCATAGAGAGCCTCCACCGGAGGGGAATGAGGTATATCATGGATCTCGTGGTCAACCACACCTCGGACAGGCACCGCTGGTTCAGAAGCTCCGAGACCGACCCGCAGGGTCCCTGCGGAGACTACTACATATGGAAGCCCGGCAGAAACGGAGGACCTCCAAACAACTGGAGCTCTTTCTTCGGCGGCCCAGCGTGGCGGTACTCCCCTCTCAGAGAGGAGTACTACCTCCACCTCTTCTCCGAGAATCAGGCGGACCTGAACTGGGAAAATCCGGAAGTCCGGGCCGAAGTCTACAGGATAATGCGCTGGTGGAAGGAGCGCGGAGTGGACGGGTTTCGTATGGATGTAATCAACATGATAAGCAAGCATCCGGACTTTCCCGACGATGTAAGGGACATTGTTCCGCCGGCGGTACGCGGAACCCGGTATTTTATAAACGGCCCACAACTCCACGAATACCTCGCAGAGATGCGGTTGGAAGCCCTCGAGGAACCCTACGTTTTTTCCGTGGGAGAGTGTCCCGGTGCCGGGCTCGAGGATGTACGACACCTTTCCGGCTACGAGAGAAGAGAACTCGATACCGTTATGGCCATGGATCTTATGGAAATTGACCACGGTCCCGGAGGTAAGTGGGACATAAAACCATGGAGCGCCGCCGAATTTGCAGGGAAACTGGAGAAATGGCAGCGGGGTTTGGAAAACCAGGGGTGGCCGTCACACTTTTTCGGCAACCATGACCAGCCGAGGCCGGTATCGAGGTTCGGTAACGACTCGGAGTTTCGCTACGAATCGGCCACCATGCTCGCCGCCGTCCTTCTCTCTCTCTCGGGAACAATCTTTATCTACTACGGAGAGGAGATAGGGATGCCCAACGCGGCCTATCCGGAGATCAGTTCCTACAGGGATGTGGACACAATCAACTTCTACGAATTCGAAAAGGCACAGGGGCTTTCCCACGAGGAGATTATGAAAAAAATCAGGTACATGAGCAGGGACAACGCTCGCAGCCCGATGCAGTGGAGCGGAGAGAAACCCCACGCGGGTTTCTCCACGGCGCAGCCGTGGATCCCGGTATCGCAAAGATACCCCGCGATACACGTGGAAGCTGAGGAGAAGGCGGAGAAGGAACAGCGCCCGTCGATACTCGGCTTCTATAAGCGAGCCCTGCTGCTGCGCAAAGAGCACTCGGCCTTGAGGAGGGGAGCATTCCGCCTCGTGGAGACCTCCTGTGAAGAATGCATAGCCTTTCGTAAAACCGTGGAGGGAGAAACTGTTCTTGTGCTGAGCAACTTCTCCCCTCAAGAGCTGGAACCGAAGCTCAAAAGCAAAGAAGGCGAAGAAGCCGAGTTTTTTCAGCAAAAAAGCTATCTCCTCCTCGGCAACTATCGGCGGGAAAATAATTCCGCAGATATCGGTAAAGATAAAATCGTACTTCGTCCCTACGAGGCAAGAATATACCGTCTCTAGGGTAGAGCGAGGGAGTGCGTAGCGCTCTCATATATATACCAAAGGAGGTTAGTACGAATGAAACGTATAACCGGAAAAGTTTTAATGTCTCTAATGTCGGTCCTACTCCTTCTTCTGTTCGTGAGCTGTCAGAATGGAGAAGAGAAAGAGGAAGCCGAGAAGGAGAGCACAAAAGAAAGCGGGGTTACCGCCACCGACCCGACGGATAACCCCTGGACAAATGGAAAAGACCTGTCCGGTACTGAAGTTAACATTTTCGGGGCCTTTGTAGAACCCGGCTCCGACCTGTTTGTCGAAAGCCTGAAAAAATTCGAAGAGAAGACGGGAATTGAGGTGGAATACGACGGTTCGAGCGACTTCGAGTCTCTTATTACCGTACGCGTAGAGGGCGGAGACCCTCCTGATATCGCGGCATTTCCCCAACCCGGTCTCCTCCAGGACTTTGTCAACCGCGACAAAGTGCAGGATCTCTCCGACTGGTTCGAAGATGGCTACCTCGAGGAATATTACGACCAGAGTTGGATAGAGATAGCCACCATGAACGACATAATGGCCGGAGTCTGGTACCGTGCCAATATAAAGAGCCTTGTCTGGTATCCCAAGAAGGAGTTTGAGGAAGCCGGTTACGAGGTTCCGGAAACCTGGGATGAGATGATCGCACTCTCGGAGCAGATGGTGGAAGACGGGCATACCCCCTGGTCCATCGGAATCGAGAGCTCCGGCGCAACCGGGTGGGTGGCCACCGACTGGCTCGAAGACATCATGCTCAGAACTGTCAGCCCGGAAAAATACGACCAGTGGACAGCGGGAGAACTTCCCTTCAATTCTGAGGAGGTAAAGAGGGCCTGCAGTATTATGGCCGACATCTGGTTTAATGATGATTTTGTCGTCGGCGGCAGAAACTCTATACTCACGGTCCCCTTCGGGGACGCGCCTAAACCGCTCTTTCAGGATCCGCCCAAGGCCTTTTTGCACCGACAGGCGAGCTTTATTACCGACTTTTTTCCCGATGAAGCGAAGGTAGGCGAAGATATAGATTTCTTCTATCTCCCCCCCATTGACGAGGAACAGGGAAAACCGGTTCTCGGCGCCGGAGACATTATGGGTGCCTTCAACGACAGACCCGAGGTGCGGGCGGTAATGCGTTTTCTTGCCACCGGCGATTCGATCAAGGAGTGGGTCCAGTCCGGCGGGGTGGTAGCTCCCCACAAGGATGCAAAGCTCTCCTGGTACCCCACCGAGGCAAACAGAAAGTACGCGGAAATCCTGCACAATGCGGACACCTTCCGTTTCGACGGTTCCGACTTGATGCCGGGACAGGTAGGCGCAGGCTCCTTCTGGGAGCAGATGGTAAACTGGGTTAACGGAGACGATCTCGATGAGGTGCTAAGCAAAATCGACGAAAGCTGGCCCGAAGAAGAGTAGGAACACACTTT
>JBKHFZ010000217.1:0-3687 GCA_046539925.1 Spirochaetaceae bacterium | reverse complement strand
AACGATTCAATTATAGAAAAGCACAGAAACTTTATGATGGAGCACTTGGATACGGACCCTCAAACCCTAAAGGGTTTTAACAACGGCTACAACAGAGGAATTGACGGAGAGAAGTTCACCGAAATACTCGACAGGGTCCATCAGATAGACACCGGCTATCCTGTTATTACCGTCCCCGTTATCAAGCCGGAAAAAATTGAAGAGTACTACGCGAAACTCGAGGTACCGGTACGAGACCAATGCTCCGTTCCCTGGTTCCAGGTAAACATAGACTACAACGGAGATGTACACTTCTGTGCCGACTATCCCGACTATATTTTGGGAAACATTAAGGATCAATCTATAATGGAAATTTTTAACAACGAACGGGCCCAAAAATTTCGCAGAGCCCTTAAAAACGGAGAAAACGGGCTGTTTCCCGGTTGCATACGGTGTTATCAGAATATGCTCTTTGGCCGCAGGAGACGAGGGTACTAATGGATATTCTCTCCTCATTAGATGAGCTGAAAACCGAGGGTACGAATCGAATTGAGAACAAAAGCGCGGTGCTGGCAAGCCTTGTATTTTTCTTGAGAAAGGAGACCCGTAAACCGGCGCTTAGAATAATCAGAACTATCCAGCGTGACTTTTTTCTTCCCCAGTTTCAGGGCCGGTTCAACATCAGGAAAATGCCCGTTGTGTGGGTCGACCACCCCCTCGATGCCGAGATTCCCTTCCGTCCTCAGCATGTCTCCATCTACCTCTCTTTTACCCACTTCTGGATCAGATCCATCTATTTTCTCTACAGGGAGTTCGGTGCGCAGACCCTTCCCTTTATTGTCCGTTTTGTGGAAGACCTTACCAGATTATACAAAGAGAGCGCCCTGGTATATCGAAAAGTACAGTCCACCACCAACAGACCCCACCACTACGGAGGGTTCCATTTTAAGGTCATCCACCTCTTCGACCCCCATTTACACTGCGTCCCCTCCCTTCATGTAGGAGTGGTCGGCCTTACCTATCTTGTTATTACCAAACTCATAGATTCTTTTGCCGATAATCCGCAAAGGTACTACCCGGAGAAGGAGTATCTCTGGAAGCGGGCTGTGCTTATTACCGAAAGTATACTCTTTATAAAGCAGCACAGTATAAATTGTGTTGCCGCCGGTCTCTACACCCTCACCGCCTGCAAGTTCGGCTACTCAAAAGAGGAATCCCATCGGGTAATAGATGCTCTCTTTACGGGAGAGGGAAACACCCTCGAAGACTCTGAAGAACTGCGTGAGTATATACGGTCTCTCTACGACCATCTCATGGCCGAAAAAGAGAGGAGGATGAGTATCGAAGGAGATGCAAAACCGGAACCGGAGATAAACGCCGGGGTGCTTGTCGATTTTCTCAACAACTACGAGGGGTACCTTCACACCTGGAAGACAAAGGGAGAGCTGCCTGCAGCGGGGCAGCTATAGCTCCTGCAGCCCTTTCGGTAAACCTCCTATCCCGGCAACTCCCCGTCTCTGCACACCTCTATCCCGTTATCCGCTTCGATATTTCCCCTACCCTCCGCTTCACCTCCTCCTCGTCTATGGTAAGGAGGCGCCGATCCTCCATAAGTACATTGCCGTCACACAGCACCGTCTTTACATCCGAGGCCTGGGCGCTGTATATAAGCGCAGAGACCGGGTCCAGTTCCGGGTGAAGGTGGAGGCCCTCGGTAGACACAAGCATAATGTCCGCTTTTTTCCCGGGTTCTATGGAACCCACCGTATCTCCAAGCCCCAAAGCCTCAGCCCCGCCTATAGTGGCCATCTCCAGTACCTTAGCCGCGGGAATACTGGTGGGATCTCCGGAATATCCTTTGTGAACAAGAGCGGCAAGGTGCATCTCCTCGAACATATTGAGGTTGTTGTTGCTCGCCGAACCGTCCGTCCCGAGAGCAGGAGATATACCCGCTTCTATCTGTCTGGGCAGGGGTGCTATTCCGCTTGCGAGTTTCAGGTTGCTCGAAGGGTTGTGGACCACATGTACGTTATGCCTGGCAAGAATCTCCATATCCGCATCGTCGACCCACACACAATGGGCGGCTATGGTGGAAGACTCAAAGAGTCCTGCCCTCTCCGCAATTGCCACCGGAGAGTGGCCGTATTTTTTCCTCGCATCCTGCACCTCCCCTTCGGTCTCACTCAGGTGGATATGCACGCCGCATCCGAGCTCCTGCGCCGCTGCCGCTATCTCCTCGAGAGCCTCGGGTACACAGGTGTATATTGCGTGCGGCCCTGCATCGACCCGGATCCTGCCTCCCGCGGTATCGTTCCATTCGGAAAAAAACTCTTTAAGGGCTTCGGTTTTTTGACGTGCCTCCCCGGCATGCGACGCGACCATCCCCATGGAGAGAGCCGCCCTTACCCCGGTCAGTTCAACCGCCTCGGCGGTTTTGTGCATGTGAAAGTACATATCCGCAAAAGCTGTTACCCCGCTCCTTATCATCTCTCCAATACTCAGCAGGGAACCCCAATACACATCCTCATCGGTCATCTTCTCCTCCGCCGGGAAGATCTTCCGCTCCAGCCACGGCATCAGCGCCATATCGTCGGCGTAGTTGCGCAAAAGCCCCATTGCCACATGGGTATGGGCATTAACCAAACCGGGAAGCGCCAAAGCACCGTCGGCTTCTATAATTTTGTCGGGCACCTGGGAGCTGAGAGGCTCGAGGGCCTCGCCCACCGCCGCTATGCGGTCGTCTTTTATATCGATAGAGCCGCTATTCACGCTCCATTGTGCCCCGTCGTATTGAAGTATTCTGCAATCCTCTATTCGTAATCTCACACGCACCTCCACTGTCCAGTATAAAGGATTCCCTGTTTGATTGCACCTCTGCGGGAAAAATTTCCAGAATTGATCTACAAGAACTAGGCGGAAATTGTTCTTAAAATATTTGCTCTAAAACTTGACACGAAGAGCCGATTCTCGGTAGTATACGCATCTACGGGCCCATAGCTCAGTTGGTTAGAGCACCTGACTCATAATCAGGGTGTCCCAGGTTCAAGTCCTGGTGGGCCCATAAAAAATGGCCGTTCGCTATTTGCGGACGGCTATTTTTTTGGTTGTGGGGCCCCGGGCGGGTGCTCCGCTGCAACGCTTCGCCCCTGCTGTCTCGGGGCCTTATCGCGGCTCACTCCCCCTCGCCGCCGGCCCCGGCAGGGGCTGCAGGGTTTCCGCTGCGCCCCCTGGGCCGGTCTCAACCGGCTTTCCCGCATTCTGTTGACTTTTTGTGTAAAGAACCGTTATTGCCACAGCGATATATGTACGGCTTTATCAAAAATACTTTTTAATCAGTTAACAATCTGCTATTATTCTACTATCACTAAAATATTCGAGGGACACCTGTGGCTAAGAAGCAGAAGGCAAAAGAACAGAATAACAACGGTATAAGTGACTTCATCAAGGAGCTGTGGCAAGCAGCCGTCAATATGAGGGGCTCCATAGAACCGGCAGATTATAAACGATATGTTTTGCCTCTGATCTTCCTCCGATTCCTGTCGATCCGGTTTGAAAAACGACGAAACAAGCTCCAAGAGATGGTGAAAGAGCCGGAAAGCCCATATTACACCTCCAACCAGGCGGAAGCCGAAGAAATACTGGAAGACCCGGATGAGTACCATAGTGTAGGTGCGTTTATGATTCCAGAGAAAGCCACCTGGAATTATA
>JBKHFZ010000216.1:0-3749 GCA_046539925.1 Spirochaetaceae bacterium | reverse complement strand
GGCGGTATTCCACTCCCCGGCTACTCCGGTGGCCATAACCAACTCCGGGTCAAGCGCAACTATTTTTTCCAAATCGATAGTCGGACCGTCGCCTACCTCCGCCACATCTCCCTCCTCGATTAACCCACGCACCTCCCGGTTGTACACATAATCGTGCTTGTCCACCACAACGAGTGAGTCGACCTCACCCAGTTCTGCAAGGGGATAGAGATATGTAGTGGAGAGAGCACCAAAGGATGTAACCGGTGTACGGATGAGCTGTATCTCCTCCCGGGAAGAGAGTTTTCCCCTCACATCTTTCAGGATCTCCTCGTCGGATTTTTCGTAGGTGCGGGAGACAAGACAATACACACTCTCCGAGCCGTTCTCTTCCCAAAGTCTCGATACTCTCACTACCGTATAGTCGCCCACGCGGTCAACCGAGAATCCCTCCGCATGCTCAACCTCCATGGCACCCGCGGTAAGGAGAACCGAGCAGAGCATAAAAACACTAAAGAGTACACCCAAGAGTTTTTTTACCGTTTTTTTCTGTTTCATTTTGCGACCAAACCCTCCTCACTTGCGTGAAGTAAAAGTCGGTCGCCACGGTAAGTGCGTACGGTATGCTGCGCATACAACAGCCGTTCACTCGGCCCGAATGCAAACCGACTCTTCTCCCGAAGTCCGATTGCCCAAAGGCGTACCAGAGTTTCCTGACTCAGGGCACCGCCGCCTCACCTTCCCAACCTGGGTCAGTGGTATACGAGACGGCTCTTCGCCCATTACAGTGACGGGTTCGTGGAGGCTTTTCACCCCCTTCCTCTGCAATACGCCGCGGACCCCCATAGTACACTATAATCACACGTCTGTACAGGTTTTTACACTTCGTGTAAGCTGTCCCAGCATGAAACGTATATATCTGCTGCGGCACGGCAAAACGGAGCATCCCACGGGAGATAAAGAGGACCACGAGCGGGCACTTCTCGAGGCCGGCAGGAAAGATTCCCACCAAATCGGACTGAAACTGAAAAATTTCGGCGTTCTCCCGGAGAAAGTAATCACCTCGAGCGCCAAAAGGGCCAAAGAGACCGTCGGTCTCTGCATGGAGGCGTGGGACGACATACACACTGATTTTATTTACAATGGTTTTGAAGTCTCGAACAAGCTCTATTCGGGGTCGGCACAGGACTATTTAGAGGTAATCCGCTCGCTTCCCGAAAAAATCGGCTCCGTTATGGTAGTAGGACACAATCCAACCATCGAGGAGTTTAAAGAGGCCCTTTCCGGCAATTATACAGCGGTAAAACCGGCTCAACTTCTGTGGTTCGAGGTCGATGTGCCGAAATGGGCGGACATCGCCTTCGGCATAACCCCGGTCCGTTCCGGGAGCATTATACCGTAAAGACTTTCTGCCCCGGGACTGCCTATATATACTTGTTTTCGATCTCGGGGGTAAGCTCTATGTCCTCCGCATTCATCATACGTGCTATACGTTGAATGGACGAGAGAATGAGGTTCTTCTCCCAATCCTCGAGGGCCCTGAAATTGTGCAGAAACTCTTCCTGCAGCACGGAGGGATTATTTTCCAGCAGCTTCTCGGTCTTCTCGGTAACTCTTACAATAACCCGTCGCTTGTCTCTATGACTCCGCTCCCTGGTAACCATCCCGCGAGTCTCGAGACGGTCGATAATATTGGTTACAGTCGCCTGGCTGAGGCTGACTTTCTTCGCCACCCTGCCGATATTGATATCCTCGTCCGCCATAATTTCTTTTAATACCATGAGCTGCGGACCTGTAAGGCCGTATTTCTTAACCAGTTGCTTCGAATGCATATCTGTAGCACGGATTATCTGTCTAAGGGTAACAAGAACATCATGGCTTATATCACGTTTTACGCTCACCAGCCTACTCCCACAAAATGTTTTTTAGTTTTCGCATACCGCTTTGCGACAATTGATACGGCAGAACAGGCCGTCTCCAGTTATCCTCTCAACAATAATATAGCCAAAACTAATTACTGAATCAATATAAAAACTTCCACATACCGGTCTATGCAGAAACTTTTAATTAGATTACTATATTTTACAACACTTAATTATTTATATCAAGAGTAAAATTAACTATTTTATGCAAAAGTAGTTAATTATTATATAAACAGTGGATAGAATGTATTGTGCATAAATAATAGATCCTTCCTATTACTTTTTATTACAATACTAAACTATTAAAGATAGTATTTTTTTACTCTAAATTTCCATGGCGCGTGTTTTGAAACCGGAACCGATAACATCGTGCACATCGTGCATAACCATAAACACATTAGGGTCCTCTTCTCTGGCAATTCTTGTCAGTACTGCAGTCTGCCGCACATGAAACGTAACGTAAATAACCTCTATCGGTTTTTGAGAATAACTCCCCGTTCCGTGAAAAAAAGTCGCACCCCGCCCCATCTCCTCGTACACTCGCTGCTTTATCCTCTCCCGGGCTTCCCTGTCCATAGAGATAAGATAGGCGGCTTTTACACGACTTATTCCTTCGGTTACTATGTCCACGAATTTTGCGGAGAGATAAAGGGCAAAATAACTCCATATAATGATGTTTACGTCTTTAAAGACAATCCCGACGGTGAGAATTATCGCCGTCTCCACAATAAGATATCCGTTGCCCATGGAGATATTAAAATGCTTTTTGAGTATTGCCACCGGTATATCCGTGCCGCCGGTACTCGCCCTTACCTTGAATATCATCCCTATACCCAGGCCCAGAAGCAGCGCACCCGCAATTGCGGCTACAAAAATACTGTCCGTCATTGCCCAGAGATTCTCCGGCTTGAGCACACCTTCGGCGGTGGTGTTATACTTCTCAATCATGTCCCTCAGTATCCCCCAGCGGTACATGTTCTTTAGAGACATTACATCCACCGCCACGGCACTTACAAAAAAGCCGGCAAAAGTACCAAAACCAAACTGCTTCCCCACCAGCACTATGCCTATTATCCAGAGGGGAATATTGAGAATTATCATGGTAACACCCACCTGCCAGCCAAAGAGGTGGTAAAAAATCTGCCCCACAGCCCCTACACCGCCTGGAGCAACCTTGAAGGGCACGAGAAACCAGGAGAGGCCGGCGCCAAAGGCAATGCTTCCGAGGGCAATGCCTGCAATCTGTTTGAGCAGGCCTGTAAGAGTGATCTTCGGCCTCTGCTTTTTTATCCCGCTGCTCATCTGCCCAACAGTATCCGCCCCTTTACTTTGTGTATCTTTTTTCTTAAACATGAGTCCCCGCTTTGTTGTCTCTATTTTTCGTAGCTTATAGTGAGCGCCTCGCCGTCGTAATTGAATGTATCCCCCTCTCCCAGAGTAGCCGCCCGAATGGCAAGGGTATCCGAACCCAGGAGTATAGCAGCATTTACCGCCTCTGTTATATCCGCACTCCCCGTCTCTGCGTCGGTAAAATTAAAGGTACTTTCGTGGGTAAAATCAAAATAATCAAACACATTATAATCGCTATATTGATCAATATTTACAATAGATACCGCATTCGCAGAACCGGTTCCTGTTGTTCCCGCCGTCAAAGGAGTAAGAGTCAAAAGCGCTTCTGTACACCACACCTTGTCGGGGAAATCGAATTGGAGTATGAGAAAATACTCTTCTGAAGTAGTGATTCTGTCTATGTCATAAGAAGCACCGGAAGTCAGTTCTCCTGATACCCATTCTTCTGTTCCATCTAAGTCACCGGTAAACCCTCTTATCGGCAAAAGATTCTCTGGC
>JBKHFZ010000215.1:0-3817 GCA_046539925.1 Spirochaetaceae bacterium | reverse complement strand
AGATCCACCGAGTTAGCCACAAACTGGCAATTTGAAGAAGCTGTTGATGCAATAGAAAAGGCGATTGAAGCGGATAGGGATAATGCCGAGTATCACATGATGCTGGGTTTCTATAAAGGAAGAACGGGTAACAGAGAAGCGATGTTGAAGGGTCTTGAGAAGGCACTGGAACTGGATCCGGGCAATCCGCGGTACCATAACAATCGAGCCGTGTACTATATGCGTGAGGGAATGTATGAAGAAGCTCTAGAGGATATAGAAAGGGTTTTTCGTAGTGACCACGACTCGGCAATTTATTCCTCCAAATATACGCTTGCGTTGATTCACTTACAAAAACAGGAGTATGAAAAAGCGATAGAAGTACTCGACGATATTGAACGCACCCACGGACAGGCCACTGCTGAACTCCGGTACCTCATAATCCTTGAGACTGAAGGAAAAGAGGCGGCCCGAAAATTCGGAAGATCTGTTCTGCCTTCACTCGAAGAGAAATCCGGCTATTCTCCACGCCTTGCGATTAGACTTCTTCTTGGTGAGATTGACCTGCGCGATGTAGATATCCACCACTACTACGTACTTGACGCCTATGAAGCTATCCTGCGCCATGCGTCTTCAATTGTAAACAACCTGGCTCATCCAGATCAGACGGAAGGGACAACGAAAGAAAGGCCCGTACTTTTGATACGCACGTTTCAACCCATTGGTATTGAACCGGATATGGCTTCAATTGCTACAAGAGCACTCCATAGCGGGATGGTAAAAGATGATACCTATCGCATTGTTGACGACGATTCCAGAAAGGCTGCCCTCGCGGAGATGAAAACATCCCTTTCCGGTCTAACCGCAGGGGAGACGGATCTGAAGCTCGGCCGTTTCCTCGAAGCAGAATATATCCTCGCCGGTTCTATCGCGCAGGTAGAAGGAGAATACCTGTGCAACATCGTTATCACCCATACCGAAACAGCTCAAATCCTGTTTTCAAGTTTTCTGTATGCTTCGGATATAAAGGAACTGACCGGTAAACTGGTGAAAACCGCCGTCTCACTTCATCTTTGATTGTTCGGAAATATAGTTACACATTACACAGTCCAGTCTTCGAGGTTGAGATTGTCTATCCTGCGAAACTCTCTTACATTATTACTTACCAAAGTGCCGCCGTGGTACATTACAATGGCCGCTATCCACAGGTCGTTCGGTCCAACAGGTGTTCCTTTGACCTCGGTTTTATACCTGATATCCGCGTAAGTATAGCTTACAGGGCCGTCGAAAGGGTATATCTCAAAGGGTTCCAGGAATTTCTCGACCTTAATGATATTTTCGTTTCTTTTGCTGCTCTTATATGCCCCAAACAATAGTTCCGCTTTAACCGGAGAGGGAACCGCAATTTCATTCGGCGGTGTCGAGAGAATTCTCTCTTTTACTCCGGGCCGAGCTCCGTTGAGAAAAAACACACAGATATTTGTATCTATAAAATACACTAGAGCACCTCTCGATGTGAATCGGAGGAGAAGGGAATTTCCGGCGGCGCCTCAAATGTGTCGTCTTTAATTGAACCGAAAAGCTCTTCATACTCTTTAGGATAGACAGGCTCGGTCCTGGACCGAATGAGCTCGCTTACCAATTTCGATATTGAGATATTGCGACGTGCAGCCGCATTTTTTATTTTTTGCAGTGTTTTTTCATCTATATAGAGCGATATCTGCGGCATTTTCTTACCTCCCGATTTTAGTCTACCACAAAAACAGCTGCATCACAAGTATACTTGCAAGTATATTTATCACACTCCTGGTACCTGGGCTTATAGCCCACAGGCTCGGTGGGGATCACGGGTAGACTGTTTTTAACTCGGCACGATTATTGCTTTAGATTTACATGAATCACACAGCATCTATCGGGCATAAAAAGGCATGATCACCAACACAAAAAGTAATATAAAAAAAGTTGTATCGAGACAAATTTTATTGTATCCTTTGACCATGAAACCGCAGTTTTTGTGTGCATGGCTCGGAAAAACCGATATTAGCGCCTCCGAGGGGAACCCCAAGGCAGCGAAGGGGCCGATTTTTGAAGCTCTGGAGGTAGGTGGGTACTCTGCCTTGGTCCTCCTGTCAAACTATTCAAAAGAGGAGAGTATAGGATATAAGAGGTGGATCGAGGCCAGGCTTCCAGAGCTCTCGGTTGAGCTCTATATGGTCGAGCTGAGCTCTCCCACCGAGTTCGCGGAGATCTACGAGAGTGCGGTACAGGTTCTCGAAGAGCTCGCCTCTGCACATGCCGAATACGGTCTTACTTTTCATCTGAGCCCCGGAACTCCCGCAATGTCGGCCACCTGGATTCTCATAGCCAGCGGAAAGTATCGCGCCGATTTGGTGGAGACGAGCCGCGAGATGGGCCTGCGCAAGGTCCGGCTGCCCTTCGACATTCTCGCGGAATACCACCCGCGATACGGCAGGAGAATCGACACCCAGGTTCTCGGCATGTCCGACGAGCTGCTACCCGCCACTCCTGCCTTCGACGAGATTATCCACAGTTCGGAGATTATGAAGCGCACGGTAAATCTGGCGCGGAGGGTCTCCTTTTTCGACGTGCCGGTACTCCTTCTCGGAGAGTCGGGAACGGGGAAGGAGCTTTTTGCCCGGGCCATCCACGCCAGTTCCAGCCGAGGAGGCGGTCCCTTTATTTCGGTTAACTGCGGAGCCCTGCCGGAAGGTCTGGTGGAGTCGGAACTCTTCGGCTACGTAAAGGGGGCTTTTACCGGTGCAGGGGGGGATAAAAAGGGCTACATAGAGAGTGCCGACGGGGGAACCCTCTTTTTGGACGAGATAGGCGAGCTTCCCCTCCACGTACAGGTCCTCCTCTTGAGGGTGCTGCAGGACGGCACCTTCCGGCGCATCGGCAGCACCAGGGATATCTCCTCGGATTTTCGCCTGATTAGCGCCACCAACAGACCTCTGGCGGGAGACAGCTCCGCCACCGGCTCCGTCACCGGATCCCCCTCGACAGAGGGGTCACAGCCGCTCTCCGAAGGGTTCGGGACGATACCCACCGCGCATAACCCGCCCGGCAGAGCCCACTTTAGGGACGATCTCTTCCACCGCATAGCGGTGGGGGTTATCAAAATCCCTCCCCTCCGGGAGCGCGGCAAGGATATTCAAGAACTTACAGACTTCTTCCTCGAGTCCATTAACCGGGAGTTCTCCCGCGTGGATGGGTACAATCCCAAACGCATAGGGGTCGACGCGCGGAAGATAATTTCGAAGCATTTTTGGCCGGGAAATGTGAGGGAGCTGATAAACACCATAACCAGAGCCTGCCTCTGGTCGCCCGAGGAGACGATAGACGCAGAGCTTTTAGAGCTGTCCCTCATCAGGCGAGAGAAAGAGAGACCGGAGGCGCACAGCAATGCGAATAAACCCGAAGAATCTGCAGGTACTCCAGGACCGAAAGATGCCGAGAGGGCAATTCTCAACAGACCCTTAGACAAAGAATTGAATATCGAAGAGCTTATAGACGAGGTAAAGCGTCACTATCTGCGTCGTGCTATGGAAGCTGCCGACGGCAGCAAGGTAAAAGCGGCCAGACTCCTCGGTCTTTCCAACTATCAGACCCTCAGCAACTGGCTGGAGAAGTACGGAATTTCCTAAAACCCCTTATCTCGTCGCCTCCACTCCCTCCCTTTTGCCGATTTATTGGCACGCAACTTGCATATTGTTAGTAAGCACCTTTACGGGAGGAGTCGATGAGTACTTCGAAGCGAAACCTTGTAAATCTACTGTTTATCCTTTTTGCAGCCGCCGGCGGTGTCTCGATATTTGGA
>JBKHFZ010000214.1:0-3831 GCA_046539925.1 Spirochaetaceae bacterium | reverse complement strand
AGTAATTCATAATAAAGCCGACGCGGAGGTCCGGGCGGACGGGGCTCATCTCGCCTTTTATCTCCCCATCCCACTCCATCGCCGGAGAGGCGTTAATACCGGCAACACCCACAATCCGAAAGTTTTGGCCAAAGCGGAAAGTGCCCTCCAAACCCAGTTCCAGCATAGGCCCGAACACGCCCTCAGAACCTCCTGATTCAGTGTCATCACCCTCCCCGTCATGAACTCCCCCAATGTCTTTAATTGTAACGTCCCCGCCGCCGCCCATAAAACCGAGGCCTATCACGGGGCCCAGACTCAAGCCGCCGGCCTCCGTTCCCAAGTCTATTCTATAACCGTACTTGGACATAACAAACATCATGGCGAAGGTGAGGTCTTCCAGTTTTGCCCCGTGGGTAAAATCGGGGTCATTCACCACATACCTGTTACTTTTTCCCAAAAAGTAGAGCATCATCCCGAGCTCGTAGGCAGTGTAGAAACCGCCGCGCTTCGACACGTTCATTCCCTGCAGTATTCGAAGCTGTACGCCGGGGACAATTACATCGTCGCTTTGGTCAATATCATCTTTGTTCTTGTATTCGATGTACATCGGGGCAATAGCCACACCGTAGGTGGGAGAGGCAAAGCGCTTTTTCCATCCCTCGACCTCGTAGTCGCCGGTTCGGGGGGTCTCCTCCTCTCCAAATACCGCTGCAGCAGCTCCGAGCAGCATAAGCGCAAGCACCAACACGCACACTACTTTTCTCATAGCTCCACTCCTTTACTCTATATTTTTGGGGTCTTTTAAGGAGAAGATATACGATGTGTTACGCTATAACGCCCTCTGTACAATATATCACGGCTCGGGAGAAAGCTGCACAAAAACGCTCCTGTAAAGCAAAAAAAGTGTTAAAAATCTGTTGCTTCATTGCCTCTGCATCTTTACTATACTAACCTTTAGAGGAGGAGACCCTTAGATGAACAGGAAAAGTCAGGTTGTGGTGAGAATAGCGGCGTTTACCCTTGCCGTGGGGGCGGTGCTTGTGCTCTCCTCCTGCTCTATAAACAGGATGGCCACCCGAATGACGGCGAATGCCCTCACCTCCGAGGGGGGGAGCACTGCCTTTGCCTCCGACGAGGACCCGGAACTTATTGCAGACGCCCTTCCCTTCGGACTCAAAATGTACGAGTCCCTTTTAGCTCAGCTTCCCGAGCACGAAGGGCTTCTTCTTACGAGTGCGGAGGGGTTTGTCTCCTACGCCCACGGCTTTATATTTAGCCCCTCCCAGAGGCTCAGCCACCGGGAGGGGGAGCGCAAGAAGGAGATGCGGCAAAGAGCCCAAAAGATGTATATCCGCGGCAGGGACTACGCCCTCGACCTGCTCGAACTCCGATACCCCGGTTTTAAGGAAGCGGTACGGGAAGAAGAGTTTGCCCAAAACCTGCTGCAGACAGAAGAGGAGGACGTGGAGGCGCTCTACTGGGCAGCCGCCGGCTGGATGGGGGCAATCTCCGCCGCGGGTCTCGACCTCTCTATGATAATGGAGCTTACTAAACCGGTGGCCCTTATGGCCAGAGCCTTTGAGCTGAAGTCGGATTACAACGACGGGGCTATTCACACCTTCTTAATCCAAATATACGGGGCGGTTCCCGACCCTTCGATGCTCTACGGTACAACGGAGACCGGCGGGTATGTAAAAGAGGTTCTCGAAGGGCATTATAAAAAGAACCTCTCCTCTATTCCCGAAGGAACCGAGGGCCCGGCACGGTACCACATGATGCGGGCGATAGACCTCTCGAAGGGAGAATTGGCGGCACCCTACATAGCCTTCGCGGGCTCTTTTTCCGTGGACAATCAGGATGCAGCGGAGTACCAGGAGCTGCTCGAGAAGGCGTTGGCAATAGACCCGGAGAACAGACCGGAGGACAGGCTGGCAAATATTCTCGATCAGCGGACCGCAGAGTGGATGCTCGAGCAAATAGAGGAGAAATTTATCACCTACGAGAACAGCGATGACTGAACATCGAGGAAGCCCTGGGAACGGCGACATTTAGTATGAGACCACACGTTGACCAAAGGCTCTACGACCAGCTCAGGGCGAGCGAGGAGCGTTTTAAATCCCTGGTAGAGCAGCTTCCGGCGGGAGTTTATATGAGCACCCTGGAGAGGGTGGGACAGTTTGTCTATCTTAGCCCCCAGGCAGAGAGAATACTGGGGTACACTCTATCAGACTTCGACGCAACACCCACACTTTACGCCGACCTCATACATCCGGAAGACCGGGATTATGTGGTGCGGAAAAGCAAAAAAGCGGTGGACAAACTCAAGGGATACTCTCTGGAGTACAGAATCCTCAGAGAGGACGGTACCACCGTCTGGATTCGGGACGAGGGACACATAATCTTCGACCGACACGGGAGTCCTGAAGTATTGCAGGGTGTTCTCTTTAATATAACCCTGGAGAAGCAGGAGGAGACCGAGCGCAGGACCCTCCTCAGGGCGGTAGAGCAGAGCCCAAATGTGATTGTGGTAACCGACAGGGATGCCCGTATAGAGTATGTAAATCCTGCCTTCGAAGTGGTCACAGGATACAGGGCGGATGAGGTTCTGGGAGAGAATCCGAGAATTCTCAAATCCGGTATTCACCCTGAAGAGTTCTACCGGGAGATGTGGGATACCCTTACAGAGAATAGAGTCTGGAGGGCAGAGGTCTGCAACAAAAAGAAGGATGGGACCCTCTACTGGGAGGATAACTCCATCTCCCCGGTAACGGGGCCGGAGAATAGGATTACCCACTATATCGCGATAAAGCGGGATATTACCGAGGAAAAAGAGCTCGAACGGATACGCGAAGATGTAGAGCGGATTAGCAGGCACGATCTAAAAACACCTCTGGGGGGAATAATTGGCCTGCCCCAGCTCTTGTTGGAGGACGGAAACCTTACGGAGAAACAGAAAGAGTATGTAAAGCTTATCGAGGAGTCGGGGCGGAAAATGCTCAATCTGCTCAACAGATCGGTGGATCTGTTGAAGATGGAGAGAGGCCACTACGAGTACAGTCCGGTAAAAATCAATATAGTCGAGATACTAAAGCAGCTTATTGGAGACAACGATACGCTTATCCGGAAGAAAAAGCTTAAGGTAAAGTGGATATTTTCCAGGCAACAGGAAGAGGGCAGTGGGGAAGAGACGGCCCGAAAACAGCAGGAAGCTTTCGGGAAAAACCCGGATGAGGCCGATATAGAACCCGTTTTTGTGGAAGGCGAGGAGCTGCTCACCTACACCATGTGTGGCAATGTGCTCGTAAACGCCCTCGAGGCCTCTCCCAAGGAGGGGGAAATCAGAATCGAAATAGAGGAGGGCGTTTCGGATAAATACGTTCGGGTCTCCATCCGTAATAGGGGAGAGGTGCCCAAAGAGGTGAGGGACAACTTTTTCGATAAATATGTAACCTACGGGAAGCGCACCGGTACCGGCATAGGAACCTACTCGGCAAAATTGAGTGCGGAGGTGCAGGGGGGAGATATTCAGATGGAGAGCTCCTCTGGAAGTACCGTGGTGCAGATTCGCCTCAACGGAGCCGGTAGTGCTTAAGTAATCTCACCTTCCGCCGAAAAATAAAATAACCCAAAGTACGAGGTGTGTTATGAAACAGTATGTGGTAAAAGGTTCCGGCGAGTATAAAACCTACGTGGAAGTGCTGCAGAAGGACCGGGGAGGATATACCCTTCGTATGAGAGCGGAAAAGCGGTGGGGATTGGAGGAGAAGGTGCACAAGATGAGCAGCACCCTCTTCGAGTCCTGCTTAAGAACGGGCTATTTTATAGAGCTTCCCGCAGACGAGAGAGCCA
>JBKHFZ010000213.1:0-3868 GCA_046539925.1 Spirochaetaceae bacterium | reverse complement strand
AGAGCCCCCCGAGCTGAGCATGCAGCCCTACGAGAGCATGAGCGCCGCTATGGCTGCAGGCAGGCCCGACGAGGCGGTGGCGGAATTCGAAAAAGCATACTCCGAGGCTCCCGAAAGTCTCGACACGAGGATTCTCTACACATCCCTCCTTATAACGGCGGGACGTACCGGAGAAGCCAAAGATATACTGGAAGAACTCCGCAAAGAGGAACCGGAGAACCCGGAGGTTCTCTACAACCTCGCCCTTATAGCGGGAATGGAGGGGAAAAAGGACGAGCAGCTCTCTCTCCTGCGCAGGGTTCTCGAGGTAGACGAAGACAACCCCAAGGCCCGCTCGAGCCTGGGCGAGCTCTATCTTGAGGAGGGAAAGACCGACGAGGCGGAAACTCAGTTTGCCGCCGCCCTCGAGCAGGATCCGGAGAACTTTGTAGCCCGTATAGGATACGGGCATGCACTTTTAAGGAACAGTAAATACGAGGAGTCCATCGAACAGCTCGACAAGGCAATAGAGGAATACCCAGAATTCTCCTTTGCCTACGTAGACCGAAGCAGGGCAAAGGCAAATCTGGACGATATAGACCCCGCCCTCGAGGATATGACCAAGGCAATCGAACTCGATCCGGACCACTACTGGAACTACGTAGACAGAGGCAAACTGCGGCTCTTTGTGGGAAACCACGAAGGGGCCCTCGAGGATTTTAACAGGGCGGTTGAAATAAATCCGGATTACTTCCTCGCCTACGTCTACCGAGCCGGACTGCACGACGAGAAAGACCGCCTCGAAAAAGCTCTGGAGGATTACAAAAGGGTCTACGAAGATAAACCGGACTACTACCCCCTCTATCAGCCCGCCGCTGTTATTGCCTACATAAAAGAAGATTACAAGACCGCGCGGGAGATGTTTTTGAGAATGTACGAACGGTTTCCCGACGAATACGCCGCGGGCCTTATGGCGGGTATCTGCGACTATTTTGCGGGGAATAAAGACCGGGCCGACTCCTTCCTGGACAGGGAGATGGGCAACTGGCCGAGGGACGGCCACTTTTACCATCTTGCCAGACTCTTTAGATCCCGGTCTGGATACGACTCCGTTGTCCTCAACAGGATAGACGAGGAGAAGAAACCCCCAAGAAGGGCAAGGGCCCTCTTCTATCTGGGAACCTATTACAAACTTCAGGGAAAAGAGTCCCTGGCCAACACCTACTTTATGGAAGTATCCGATGCTGCTATCTACGGGCTCTTCGAGAACCGGATAGTGGATCACGAACTGGAAGGGGTTATAGATGAATAGCACGCTCTTCGAAGAGAGTCAGACAATTACACGAATCACCCTGGGCGAGCGTGAGATTATCCTCCTCGGAACTGCCCATATCTCCAAAGACAGCGTGGACGAGGTAAAGCGCACCATCCGGGACGAAGGGCCCGACCACGTCTGCGTGGAGATAGACGAGCAGCGTTATAAGACCCTCACCGAAGGGCAGGATTGGTCAAAACTCAGCATAGACAAAGTCCTCAAGGAGAAGAAAGGCTTTCTTCTTCTGGCCAACCTGGTACTCTCGGCCTTTCAGAAAAAACTCGGGGACAACCTCGGCGTAAAACCCGGCGAAGAGATGAAAGCCGCAATAGATGCCGCCCGTGAGGCAGAGATTCCCCACACCCTCGCCGACCGGGAAATACAGGTAACCCTCCGCCGCGCGTGGGTCCACTCCTCTCTCTGGAATAAGATGAAGATGATCGCAAGCCTCCTCGCCTCCATCTTCAGCAACGAGAAGCTCTCGGAGGAGGAGATCGAAGAACTCAAACAGAAGAACGCCCTTCAGGACATGATGGAGGAACTCGCCGATTACCTCCCCTCGGTAAAGGAGGTCCTTATCGACGAACGCGACCGCTACCTCGCCGCGAACATCTACAAAGCCGGGGGTTCCCGCATTGTCGCGGTAATAGGCGCCGGCCACGTGAGGGGTATAATAGAGTGGCTCTACGCCTTTCATGAAGGAAGGGCCGACACGGACCTCGAAGCTATATCGACTGTCCCCCCCACCCCTAAAATGCACAAGACGCTCCCGTATATAATTCCCGCCATTGTAGTAGCCCTTATAGCCGTGGGTTTTGCCCGATCAGGGTGGGACCAGGGAATGAGGATGTTCCTCTACTGGGTGGTGGTAAACGGAAGCCTCTCCTCCATCGGCGCGATAATCGCCCTGGCCCACCCCCTTACGGTGGTGCTCTCTTTTATCGCAGCCCCCTTTACCTCGCTCAACCCCACCATAGGGGTGGGAATCGTAACGGGCCTCTTCGAGGGCTACATCCGCCGTCCGAGGGTCTCGGACTTCGAAAACATACAGACAGACATCCTCTCGGTTCGAGGCTTTTTCCGCAACCGCTTTACCCACGCCCTGGTGGTATTTTTCCTCTCGAGCGTCGGAAGTTCGATAGGCACCTTCATAGCCTTCCCCTTCCTGCTGGGCCTCATCGGCGGCTGAGTCCCATCGGCGGCCGAGGATCATAGGCAGACGAGGCCCACCGACTGCCGAGGCCCGGTATACAACCGGCCCATCAGCTTTACCGGCAATCCACTCCCTTCAGCCTCTGCCCGAGGAGCCGCCGAGCTTGCCGAACACCGCCTGAATTCCCTCTTTAACCGACTTGAGTACAGTATACCCCTCCGCCCCTGCGGCGGCAGGAGAAGCCCCGTAGAAGCGGGTAAACCCCATCTCTCCCGCAGTCCGCACCCTCCTCTGCATATGGGGGGTGGGACGTATCTCTCCGGCAAGGCTGATCTCGCCGGCCGCCGCCACCTTCTCGGGAACCGCAATCTCCGTCCACGCGGAGTAGAGGGCAAGGGCGAGGGGCAACTCGATTCCCACCTCGTCGAGTTTGATCCCTCCGGCCACATTTACGTAGATATCACGGTCGGAAAACCGCAGGGACAGATGTTTTTCCAGCACCGCCGCCACCCTGGAGACCCTGTTGGAATCTATTCTGTCGGAGTAGATCCTGGTATACCCGCCCTTCGCCGGAATAACCAGCGCCTGGATCTCCACCATCAGCACCCGCGACCCCTCGTAGACAGGGGCGGCGGCAATACCCGGCGGAACCACGTCCCGCTGCTCGAGAAAAAAAGAGGCCGGGTCGGCAACCTGGATAAGCCCCTCCCGCTCCATAGTAAAAATCCCTATCTCGTCCACCGAACCGAACCTGTTTTTTACCGCCCGAAGAATGCGCAGACCCGAACTGCCCTGGTCAAAGTAGAGCACGGTATCTACCATATGTTCTATTACCTTGGGACCCGCAATCGCCCCCTCTTTGGTCACATGGGCTATAAGGAAAACAACCCCGTTACTCTCCCGCGCCCAGTCTATGAGCTCGTAACAGCCGTACTTGAGCTGATTAACCGTGCCGGGAACGTTGCCCGCCTCGGCACTCAGAAGCGTCTGTATCGAATCGACCACCGCCACCCTCGCCTTGAGCTTGCGCAGCTGTCCTACGATCCTCTCCAGATCCGTCTCGCAGATAAGGTACGGTTCTGGGCCCTCAGCCTTATCCCTCCGGGAAGAGCCCCGGAGCACCCCCAGCCTCTCGGCCCGCATCTTTATCTGGCCGGCGGACTCTTCTCCGGACACATAGGCGACAGGCCCATCGGCCCTTACCATCGATGCAAGCTGCAGCATGAGAGGGGATTTCCCGATACCCGGCTCTCCACCTATAAGAATAGAGGAGCCCACGGTAATACCGCCCCCGAGAACCCTATCCATCTCCCCGATTCCCGTATCGAGCCTCGCGCTCGCAGAACCGTCTATTTTTGAGAGAAGCGTGGGGTTGGAAGCCTCCCTCCGCCCGGACCTCCCGGCAGATTCCCGTCCATCCC
>JBKHFZ010000212.1:0-3883 GCA_046539925.1 Spirochaetaceae bacterium | reverse complement strand
GAGCGGATACAGGAACTGGAGAGCGAAAACAGCGAGCTAAAGACCCAGTACCTGCGCAAACAGGCGGATTTCGAAAACTTTCGCAAGCGCATGCAGAGGGAGAAGAAGGAGGCTATAGACTACGCCAATTCAAACCTTCTCCTCGATCTTGTCTCTATTATTGACGACTTTGAGAGGGCGATTAAATCCTCCGAAGAGTCGAGGGATTTCGAAAGTTTTCATTCCGGAATAAAACTCATAGAAAAGCAGTTTGTGGGTATGCTCGAGCGCAAGTACGGCCTTACGCGGATGGAGAGCGAAGGAAAAGAGTTCGACCCCCAGGAGCACGAGGCCATCAATATGGAGGAGAGCTCCAACTACGATGTGCAGACGGTGGTAGAGGAGTATCAGCGGGGCTACAAACTCAACGAGAGGGTGCTTCGACACCCCAAAGTAAAGGTGGCTGTACCTGCCGCACCCTCGGAAGTTGCTGAGTCACCCTCGGAAGAGGCTGCCTCATCCGCGGAAGAGGGTAGAGGTGACACGCAAAATGAAAACGGTAACGTGAATACCGAGACAAATTCGTAAGAGGAGAGAAGATAATGGGTAGGATAATAGGAATTGATTTAGGAACAACAAACTCCTGTGTAGCGGTGATGGAAGGCAACGAATCGGTGGTTATACAGAATGCCGAGGGGCAGAGGACTACCCCTTCTATAGTCGGATATACCAATAAAGGTGAGAGACTTGTCGGCCAACCTGCAAAAAACCAGATGATTACCAATCCCGAGAACACCGTGTACTCCATAAAGAGATTTATGGGAAGACGTTACTCGGAAGTGCCGAGTGAGATACAGATGGTCCCCTATCAGACCGAAGAGGCGCCCAACGGCGACGTTCGGATAAAGGTAAAGGACAAGGAGTACTCCCCCCAGGAAATTTCGGCGGCTGTTCTTCAGAAGATGAAGACTACCGCGGAGGATTATCTTGGAGAAGAGGTAACCGAGGCGGTTATCACCGTACCGGCATACTTTAACGACAGCCAGCGGCAGGCAACCAAAGACGCCGGTCGTATTGCAGGACTCGATGTAAAGAGAATAGTAAACGAGCCGACTGCGGCCTCTCTTGCCTACGGTCTGGGCAAGGATAACAAAGAGGAGCGTATTGCCGTGTTCGACTTCGGAGGCGGTACCTTTGATGTCTCCGTACTGGAACTGGGCGACGGAGTTTTCGAGGTAAAATCGACCCACGGCGATACACACCTGGGAGGCGATAATTTCGACCAGAGAGTTATAGACTGGCTCGTGGAGAGCTTTAAGAACGATTACGGCATAGACCTGAGTCAGGACAGAATGGCTCTCCAGCGGCTCAAGGAGGCTGCGGAGAAGGCAAAGATAGAGCTCTCGAGTACTCAGTCTACGGAGATAAACCTCCCCTTTATTACGGCGGATAACTCCGGTCCAAAGCACCTGCAGTACACCCTGCCCCGTTCGAAGTTCGAGCAGATGATAAACGATCTTGTCGAAAAGACGAGAAAACCCTGCGAGAGCGCGATAAAGGACGCCGGGGTAAGCGCCTCCGAAATAGACGAGGTTATCCTCGTGGGAGGTTCCACGAGAATACCCGCGGTACAGAAAGTGGTAAAGGAGATTTTTGGTAAGGATCCCCACCGGGGGGTAAACCCCGACGAGGTTGTAGCCATGGGCGCTGCAATTCAGGGAGGAATTCTCGGAGGAGATGTAAAGGATGTGCTCCTCCTCGATGTTACACCCCTTTCCCTGGGAATCGAGACCCTCGGCGGTGTGTTTACCAAGCTCATAGAGAGAAATACCACAATTCCCACGAGGAAGAGTCAGATATTCTCCACAGCTGCGGATAATCAAACCGCCGTATCCATCCATGTGCTCCAGGGAGAACGGGAGATGGCGAACCAGAACAGAACTCTCGGCCGTTTCGATCTGGTAGGAATACCGCCGGCACCGAGGGGAGTTCCCCAGATAGAGGTTACCTTCGATATAGACGCTAACGGTATAGTCCACGTATCGGCCAAGGATCTCGGAACCGGCAAGGAGCAGAAGATCCGCATAGAGGCCTCCTCCGGCTTGTCCGAGGACGAAATTAACAACATGGTAAAAGAGGCCGAGGAGCACGAAGAAGAGGACAAAAAAGAGCGGGAGAAGATCGAGGTTAATAACGAAGCCGATTCGCTTATCTATTCAACCGATAAGTCCCTGAAAGACTACGGCGATAAGGTCTCCGACGAGGAGAAACAGAAAATAGAAGCTGCCAAGGGCGAGCTCCAGAAAGCCATGGAGGGCGGAGACGTCGAGCAGATCAAGGAGAAGATGGAAGCCCTTAAACAGGCGAGCTACACACTGGCCGAAGAGATGTATAAAAACGCAGGGGCAGATGCATCCGGAGCTGCGGGAGCAGAAGGTGCAGCCGGAGCGGAAGGCGCTTCAGGCACATCCGGATCTGAAGGATCCTCCCAGAGCGGCGGCGAAAATGTAGAGGATGTTGACTACGAAGTGGTGGACGACGAAGAAAATAAAAATAACTGATAAAGGGTGATGTAGTCTGTGGCAAAAAGAGATTACTATGAAGTCCTCGGGGTGTCGAAAGACGCCCCGAAGGAGGATATAAAAAAAGCATACAGAAAGCTTGCAGTAAAATATCATCCCGATCGCAATCCCAACGACTCAAAGGCCGAGGAGCTTTTTAAGGAAGCCTCCGAGGCCTATGAGGTCTTGAGCGACGACAAAAAGCGCCAGGCCTACGACCAGTTCGGTTTTGCCGGAGTGGAAGGTATGAACGGCGGCGGTGGTGGTCAGGGAGCCCACGATTTTAGCTCCTCCTTTAGGGATTTTGAAGATATTTTCGGGGATTTTGGTGATATTTTCGGCTCGTTTTTCGGCGGAGAATCGCGAAGAGGACGTTCATCGAGACGTTCGGCATCGAGAGGCGCCGATTTACGGTATAACCTCGAAGTATCTTTCGAGGACGCCGTTTTTGGGAAAAAGGTCGAGATTACCTACAATCGACACGTAACTTGCAGCAGCTGCGGCGGCAGCGGTGCGGAAAGCGGCAGTGGGAAGAAGACCTGCCCCACCTGCGGCGGCAGCGGACAGGTACGCAGAAGTTCGGGGTTTTTCTCAATAGCCTCCCCTTGTCCCACGTGTGGTGGAGAAGGTTTTGTTATAGACAATCCCTGCAAAGTGTGCCACGGGAACGGGGTGGTTGATAAAAAACAGAAGCTGAAGGTAACTATCCCGGCAGGCATAGAGAGCGGTAAGCGGATAAATATTCCCGGTCAAGGAGATGCCGGGCCAAACGGCGGACCTCCGGGCGATCTCTATGTGTATGTGCAGGTGAGGCCCCACACTCACTTTGAGCGGCATGGTAACGATATTTACTGTGTGGTGCCCGTTTCGGTAACCCAGGCTGCCCTTGGGGCGGAAATAAGGGTTCCGACTCTGGACAAGAAGAAGGTCAAGCTCAAGATACCTCCCGGTACCCAGAACGACAAGGTACTGCGGCTGAAAAACGAGGGTGTCCCTCACCTCCACAACAGTAACAGGAGAGGGGATCTTTACATAAAGATAAGGGTAGTAGTACCCAAAAAACTCAACTCCAAGACAAAGAGAATTCTGGAAGAACTTTCGGAAATTCAGGGTGAGGAGGAGAATCCCCAACCCATACCTCTCTCCGAGCTGTAATTCTCCGGTAAGAGGATCCTTTGGAAGAAGAGCATTGCAACGGGAGTTTTCATATATGTCTACCCTGCGCGCCTCCTCCGCTTGTGAGGGATTTCCTCATGCCGGGAGTTATCCACTACATGAAGAGCCTTTTTACCAGGTATCAGTTGGTAGCTGAGCTGTTTCAGGCCGAGTGCGAGGCAGCGGCC
>JBKHFZ010000211.1:0-3915 GCA_046539925.1 Spirochaetaceae bacterium | reverse complement strand
GCTTTGGCGGAAGCGGATTCTCCGGCTTTGGGGGCGGAGGTTTCGGCGGCGGCGGCGCAAGCGGCAGCTTCTAACCTGCCCTCCGAGAGCAGACGGTAGAACATTAAACGGTAGAACTTTGAAACGATACAGGAGACACGGATGAACAGTCAAAAAAAATGGGGTTTAATCATCGCTCTGGCGGTGGCGGTAATCCTGATTTTCAGCTTAATATCGTGGTTTGTAGGTACCCGGAATAACCTCGTTGGAATGGACGAAGAGATAAACGCAGCATGGGCGGAGATAGATAACCAGCTGCAGAGAAGAAGCGACCTCATCCCCAACCTGGTAAATACGGTTAAGGGATTTGCAGAGCAGGAGGAGGAGATATTTACCCACATTGCCGATGCCCGGGCAAAACTGTCCGGGGCCGACTCGGTAAACGAGACGGCCGAGGGGTATAACGAACTCCAGGGAGCACTAAGCAGGCTTTTAGTGGTGGTGGAGGACTACCCCCAGCTCAAGTCCAACGAGAACTTCCAGGAGCTGCAGTACGAACTCGCGGGAACGGAGAACCGCATCGCCGTAGCCAGAAAGCGATACAACGACAGGGTGAGGAATTTTAACCGCAGCATTCGGATGTTTCCCGCCTCGATGGTTGCGGATATGCTGGGATTCGAACAGAGGGAGTACTTCGAAATAGACGAAGAGGCCCGGGAAGTTCCCGAGGTCGACTTCTCAGACTAAGCTTCCTGCTCCTGCTTTACAAGTGCCCCTCGGACAAAGCCCGCAACTACAAGCTGCCACAGATGGTAGAACGAGAGGGGCACGATCGAGGCGGCCAGCAGTTCCGGCCGGTCGGCAAAGAAAATGGAAAGAAGAGGCGCGCCCATAGCCAGAGTCTTCTGGGTACCCGTAAACAGCGCGCAAATCCTGTCCTCCCTGGAAAAGCGGAGGAGTCTGCCGAAGCCGTAGACTATTGCCAAAAAAAGCAGATGGGAGACGGCAAGATAAGCGAGGGCGATAACCAGACCGCCCCCGCTTAGATCGAAAAGGTCGGTGTACACCGCCTTGCTCATAGTAATAAACACTATAAGAAGAATCATTGCGCTCGTGCTTTTGCGCATATAGCTTCCGTACCGCTTTACCACCCCCCGTATCCTCAGCCTGAGGATTTGGCCCACCCCAATTGGCAGCAGCATCAGCAAAAAGAGAGATTGGAGAATCCCCAGAAGCTCCTCTGCGGGCATTACCCTGCCGGTGCTCTGCAGGATAAAGGAGAGGAGCAGAGGGGAAATGAATATTCCCATCACATTGCCCAGGGCGGCGTTAAAAGTCGAGGCCACTACGTTCCCCCCGCTCGCCTGGGTGAAAATGATGTTGCTCGAGATCGTTGTAGGAAGTACCGCGGTTGCATACAAACCGACCAGTGTCCACTCGTGGAGCATCCCCCTCAAAAGAGATGCCGTGAGGACAACATAGAGGGGAATAAAAAGAAAACTGAAGCTCTGAATAAACAGATGGAGCTTTATGTTGGATAGCCGGGAGAGAATCGTCTCGCTCGGCAGGGTAAGCCCGGTGATAAGGAAAATAACTATTATAAGTACTTTGGAAGTGGCTCCTCCCAGGCCCACAGCGTGCCCTATACTCGGCTCTATAAAGGAGAGTAGAATAAGACCGAGAAGGGAAAGGATAAACCAGTTTTTCGAGACAAAAGAGCGTAGTACCTTCATCCGCCTAGAGCTCTTCTATCGTATCGTTATCTCCATTCTCCAGTCTATCGGAAACTGTGTAGCGGAGAGAGTGGAGGTGGGATTTGGCCTTTTTCATGGCCTCTACCATTTGGGAATAGACCGCCTCTACATTGTGGGTGTCTCCCTTTGAGCGGTAGGACGCCATCTTGCCGGTTAAATCGGCTAACTCCCTGTAATAGTTCATAAACTGCCTAAACTGCTCCTCTTCTCCAAAGAGTGGCTGGGCCCGAGAATCGATCCACTCTTGCAGAGGAGTGTTCCTCAACTCGGGAAGCGCCTTTTCACTCTCCTCGTCGTTTAATATATTCCTTACGTGTACTATCCACTCCTGCAGCAGAAGGGCGCCAATGGAAAAACGTACCACCTCGGAGAAGGAAATTCTCTCCCCTTCCCCCTCCTCCAGCTCCTCTGTCTTATATCTGTGTATCTCTTCGGTAAGCTTCTCGTCGTTTCGGCTGTTTCCAATTACCAGCTCGGTCATGTTGCTCTGGGCGTAATTGACATTGGAGTTCTTCTCCACGAGCTCCTTAAGGCTTACTACCGTGTTCCCCGAGTACTCCTTGAGCGCCTGGAGGGAGTTGTTTATGTCCTGGGAGCCGCTTTTCATCTCCTCCGAACCGTCCTGTATCTCCTGGGCAATATTCTGCAGAGAATTGACCGCGTTGAGCATCTCCTCGCTTCCCGTAGACAGCTCCGCGGTACTGGAGGCTATCTCCTGGAATGCGTTTACAAACTCCTGCACCTCTCCCTCGATTTTTTGGAAAGCGGCACCGGTTTCGGTACTCATCTCGGTGGCCTGTTTTATCCGCTCTACAATACTCTTTAGGCGGTCGGAAATTTTCTTTGCACTTTCGCTTGTGGAGCTGGAGAGGTTCCTTATCTCCTCTGCCACCACGGCAAATCCGCGGCCGGCATCTCCCGCGTGGGCAGCTTCTATCGCGGCGTTCATGGCCAGGAGATTGGTCTGGGCGGCCACCTTATTGATTATGGTAATCATATCGAGCATATCGTTAATACCAACCCCTATATCCTGGATTATCTCGTTGGTGCTTCGAACCTTCTGCCCACCCTCTTCGGTAATCTGAAGCAGAGTACCGGTTGCCTCCTGCTTCTCCTCGGCAATTTTTGCAACCGACTGTATGGAGGAGTTCATCTCCTCGATAGACGCGGAAGTCTCGGTTACCGAACTGGCCTGCTGATCTATCTGCTTTCCCACATTGGCTATTGTCGCCTGTATCTGTTCCACCGCGGAGCTCGCCTCGTTTATCTGTCCGTCCAGGCCGCGTATCTGCTCTCGCATCTCCACTATTTTCTGGGACATCTGGTTGGTAAACACCAGCGTACCCTCTACCTGGCTGGCTATCTTCTCCCCGGTTCCCTCGGAATAGTTGATTACCTCTTTTATCCTCCCGAGCATCTCCCGTATACCGGGGAGCAGTTTTGTATCGAAGTTTTCCGAAAGCCGCTTGAGCTCTTTTACGCTGGAACGCAGGCGCACCGTCTTGGTAAAATCACCCTCCCCGGCCTTTGCCATTACAGTATCTATGCGGGATATCTGTTTCGAGAAACCCGTTCCAACTATATAGGCGGCGGCGAGGGCAAGGAGCGCAAACACAACTGTAAAGGCTATGGTAATAAGGCGGATTGCCCCAATGCCCCCTCCAAAGTCCTCCTTTACCGCGGAGACCCCCCAAATCCAGCCCCAGGGCTCAAAATAGCGATATACCGTTATCTTTTCCTCTATCGGTTCATCCGGGGAGCTCCGCCAGGGATAGCGCACAACACCCGCCTGCCCCTCGGGCAGTTCCGATGCATTCTCCAGCATTTCGCGAACAGCGGCCAGGGCTTCTTCTCCTGCCGCAGCTTCTTCCGCGACCTCCAGGATCTGCTTACCGTCGCTTTTACGGCCCTCCGAGAGTATATACTCTCCCCCTTCGTCGAGTACAAACACGTATCCCTTCTCTCCCACGCGTATCTGCGAAAGGATGTCCGCTACATCGCCGGAGGTCTCTTCCGAGGGGCTTTCATACTCTCTCTCGAGCAAAATCTCTATAATCTCGGAATGCTCGCCCAGACTCTCTGCAATATATGTATCCATCTCCGATGCGACCCTAAAGTAAAGCACACTCCCCACTATCCCCAGGGGCAGTATTACCAGTATTAATGTAACTATCAAAAGCTG
>JBKHFZ010000210.1:0-3942 GCA_046539925.1 Spirochaetaceae bacterium | reverse complement strand
ATGGGAGAACCGAAGATGGAACTCGGCGAGAGAGAGTTCGAGAAAATAGGTGATTACGTTAAATCTCACCTCCCCCAGTGGCTCGAGGAGACGGGAGGTGAGAGCGCGGCGGCCCTGCACAGGCGGGAGCTCGACATTCTCGAACGGGTCGTACGGGTCGAGGACGAGCTGAAGAACCTCCGCGAGGTGATGGAGGAGCGCTTCGAGGCACAGCAGAAACAGATAGACCAGCGCTTCAACCACGTGGAGAAGCGCTTCGACGCCATGCAAACCCAAATGAACGAGCGCTTCGACGCCATGCAAACCCAAATGAACGAGCGCTTCGAGGCACAGCAGAAACAGATAGACGAGCGTTTCGAGGCACAGCAGAAACAGATAGACCGGCGCTTCGAGGCCGTGCAAACCCAGTTGGACACACGTTTCGACGCAATGGACAAACGCTTTTCTTTCAACCAGCGCATCCTCGGAATCGGCTTTACCGCAATTGCACTGCTTATAGTGGTTTTGAATTACCTCGGATAGACACTATCATAAATGGGACATTACTATGGGGTCTTTTTCGCCCTCTTCGCCCTCTTTGTCTCCGGAATAAAGCGATCGCGAGCCTATCTCCGCGCGAGGGATCGGAGGGGCGCTGACCGTAGGGAAGCGGTCGGTGGGGGGCCACAATTTGTGGCCCCCCACCGACGGAACCCCCGCAGAGCCCGACCCGGAAGAAGCCCGCAGAGAGCCGCAAGGCTCTCCAGAGCTTCTGGAGGGACGCGCCAAAAATCAAGACAGAGTTATTCGATGAATATGTGCTGCTGTTTTGTCCTTAACTTTTCCAACTGCTATTATTACATTAGAGGGCAACGGAGGATACCTATGAATCGCATAACAATTACAACGGCACTAACTGCAGCTCTTATTTTGGTTGTAAGTGTATTTGGAACACCGGCATTATCGGCGGAACCATTCTCTGTAGATCTCTCTATTTATGAGGGAAAGGATGAGGTTACACAGGATTTTACCCAGACTCTGCCCAATGGGGAGACCATTCCCGCAACGGTGCATATCTACCAAAGCAGGGAGAACGGGAGAGAGTGTATGGTCTCCGAGACGGAATCCGAGATTCTCTATGTAAAAAGTTGTGTAGATCTGGAAAAGGGAAGGGCTGTCTCTACTCGTATTGAAGAGCGGGGATACGACGAGGCGGAATACACAATTACCTACACCTCCGATAGTGTTACAGTAGAAGAGCGCACAAAGGGCGGTAAAGTGAGAGAGAAAACCTACGATAATAATAGGGTTTTGGACGGATATATTCTCACCCTGCTTCTGTCCGCCTTCGACTACGAAGAGCTCGATAATAATCCCAAAAAATTTAAGTTTCTCGACCACAAGGACCCCAACCTTATTAGTATAACCCTCGAGTTGATCGACTCGCGGGAGCCCTACGAAGTAGAGGACGAGACGGTGGAGGCGGTACACTACAGAACAAAGGTGAACAATGTTGTTATTTCCCTTTTTGCAAAACCGAACCATTTTTACTACGGGAGAAGAGACAAGGCCCCTGTTATGCTCGAGTACGAGGGTTCGGATCCTTCGAGTATACGCAAGCGGATTCGCTACAAACTTTCCGACGAGTCCTACTTCGAAACTCTTGATGTGTTTTGAGTATCTCCATGATTTGCGATGGGTTATACAATAATTGCCGGGGATGGGACTTGAACCCACACGCCGATACTATCAGCAGAGGATTTTAAGTCCTCTGTGTCTACCAATTCCACCACCCCGGCAAATTGTGTTAGTATACTAACGACGTAGAGCATTCGCGTCAACTATTATGCGGGCTGAGCCTTTTGCGCCGGCCATTTTTTTTGAGCAATTTTGAAAGTCCGAGCTACAGAGGAGCAGCAGCCATGTCCCCACGCGTAGAACCCCCACTAGCCGATATTATTGTTCCGGGTATGATAGACTCGCATTTTCACAGCGAGATGATGCGCACAAAGGGTCTCGATCCGAAAAAAATCCTCTTGGAGTGCAGAGCAGCCGGGCTTGCCGCCGGAATAGATATTGGGGTGCATGCCGGAGATACCGCCGACAGGGCCTGGGTGGCCGGAGAGTTTCCGGAGATAAAGCTTGCCGCAGGTCTGGCTCCGTCGGAAGCGGAGAATGAAGTTCCGGAGGCGAGGGTGGAGCTACTGGAGAGGGATCTTCAAAGCTTTCGAGTGGAGGTGCTGGGCGAAATAGGGGTGGACGGCTACTGGAACTACGGTACGCCGGAGAGACAGAAGGAGCTCTTTGCACTTCAGATAGAGCTTGCAAACCGCTATAAGCTGCCCGTAATTATCCACAGCAGGAGTGGGGATGAACAGCTCCTGGAAGTTTTAGAGGAGCACCGGCCTCTTTGGGGGGGTATAATGCACTGTTTTTCCAGCGGGTATGAGACAGCGAAACGCTGCGTGGATTTTGGCCTGCTCATCTCCTTTGCGGGGAATATTAGCTATAAGAACAACGACGACCTTAGAGCGGCGGCTGTTCAACTGCCGGGAGAGGCACTTCTGGTGGAGACCGACAGCCCTTTTCTGAGTCCCGAACCGTTTAGGGGGAAGCCGAACCATCCGGGAAAGGTTGCCTATGTATACCGGATGCTTGCGGAGCTGAGAGGTGTGGAGGTAGAAGTGCTGGTGGAGACTATCGGCAGTAATTTTAAGCGCCTTTTCCCCAAGGTTTGAACCACCCCTACCTGGGAAGCACCACTATCTCCACTCGTCTGTTCTTTGCCCTTCCCTCTTCGGTCTCGTTGGAAGCTACCGGCTCACTTCCCCCCAGTCCCTTGTAGATAAACCGCGTTGATGCAAAGCCCCGCTCTGCAAGTTCATCTATTATCGTTTTTGCCCTCTCTTTAGAAAGTTCTACCTGGCTCTCCTCGGACCCGACGTCTGCAGTATGTCCCTTAACCAGGAAACCGGCTTCGGGAACCTTTCTCAAGAGTTTCGCAAGCGTATCAAGTCGCCCCCGCTCCTCCGGCAGAATGGTCGCTTTATCGGGGACAAAGTGGATATCCGGGAGGTTAAGAACAACTCCCTCATCGGATCTCGATATCTCGATCCCCTCACCCCCCTCTGCTTCTTTTTCTCCTTCTTTCTGCTCTCCTGTTTTTTGCTCTTCTGCCGCCTCTTTTCCTTCCTCTTCTGTTGCCTCTCCTCCCAAGGCTTCGGCAATTCGTTCCTCCATGGAATCTATATGTCCGCGGCTAAACCCCTCACTCCAGACCAAACGAAACCCGGACTCTTGGCGTTGTCCCTCATCTCCCCCCAACAGATAGCGCTCCACCCTTTCTCTAATAAAGTATCCCCCCTTGCTGTCGGTAAAAAGGTAAACTCCCCCCTCGGCTTTACCCCTCACCTTTATACCGTTCTCTCGGGAATTCGGCCGGCGGTCGTAGTAGGTATAGTCGGTGTGTATTACCAAAACCGGTCTTCCCTGGTACTCATCTTTGCCGATATAGGTATAATTACAGCGGAAGGGAGCCTCCAGCAGGGTGTGGGACTCGTCGAGATAATACTCTACCCCCTCCGCCTGCCATACGTCTCCCTTCTCCACCGGATCTTGGGGAAGGGCAGGAAAGTTTGTGCGTAGAGGAACCTTGTCGCCCTCCACAAAGGCGCTTTCGCCGGAGGTATTTACCACAAGAGTAGCCTTGTATTCCGTGTCTACCGGTTGAGCTACGCTTATGTTATCTCTATTCATTACTTTTATTAGATAGACATTCCCCCTGTAATATTTACCGCCCTTGCCTGCAAGGGTATCCTTTTCCTGCGGATTCACGAGGGAGGGATGGAGTTCGTGCAGATAGGCTCTCTGTTCGCGGTACATGAACCCGCGGTAAGAGCCGTCAACAAACACTCTTAGATTCTCTCGCACCACCCGAGTATACTGGTCGGATAGAGAAAACTG
>JBKHFZ010000209.1:0-3981 GCA_046539925.1 Spirochaetaceae bacterium | reverse complement strand
CTTTTGGGGCAGACTTTTCTCTCTCCCTACCCCAAAGAGCTGACCGATATAAGCGGTTCCGGTAAAGGCAGAGACCGCTGAGTAGAGAGCCCACGCGCGCACCCCACGGGCGGAAACCTGTCCTGAAGTGCTCTTTATACAGCTTGCCTCAAAAACCCTTTTGCACTATCATTAGCCCATGAGTACCACTATTTCATCCTGGAACGTAAACGGCATACGGGCGGCTCACAAGAAGGGGCTCCTCGACTATATGATGGGCGAAGAGGCGGACATAGTCTGTCTGCAGGAGACAAAGGCCAAGCCGGAGCAACTGCCGGAGGAGCTTGTCTCCCCGGAGGGGTACACCTCCTACTTCAGTTCGGCGGAGAAGGGCGGATACTCCGGTGTGGTGGTGTATAGCCGCGAGACTCCCCTGTCGGTGTCCCAGCTCGGAGTAAATGAATACGACTCGGAAGGCCGTGCTCTGGTGCTCGAGTACCCCGAGTTTGTCCTTATCAACGGCTACTTTCCCAACAGCCAGAGCGAGGGTGCCCGCCTGGACTACAAGCTCGGCTACTGCAATACAGTGCTGGAGCTTTCCAACTCCCTGGTGTGGGAGGGGAAAAACGTAATAATATGCGGGGATTACAACATTGCCCACAGGGAAATAGACCTTGCAAGACCCAAGCAGAACGAGGGCAACCCCGGTTATCTTCCCGAGGAGCGGGCGTGGATGAGCAGCTTTCTGGATGCCGGGTACACCGATACCTTCCGCATGTTTACCTCCGAGGGGGGCCATTATACCTGGTGGTCCTACCGTACTCGGGGAAGAGAAAGGAATGTGGGCTGGAGGCTCGATTACTTCTGTGTAAACGAAGCGTTTAAAGACAAAGTGCAGAGTTCTGAAATCCGTTCGGAAGTGATGGGTTCGGATCACTGCCCTGTAGTTCTTAAAATACATTTAACGGAGGCATAGAGATGGATTGGAAAGATGTAAAGGTAAACGGAAAACGGCTGCAAAACACTCTGGAGGAGATGGCAAAGATCGGCGCTACCCCGCGGGGCGGAGTGCACCGTCTGGCACTATCCGACGAGGACAAGCAGGCAAGGGAGCTCTTTATTTCCTGGCTCAAAGAGATGAACCTCGAAATTACCATAGACGACATGGGGAACATTTTCGGCAGGCGTCCGGGGAAAAACAACGATCTACCCCCGGTCATCAGCGGCTCCCACATCGACAGTCAGCCCAAGGGCGGACGCTTCGACGGTATACTCGGGGTAATGGGTGCTTTAGAGGTTATGAGGACGGTACACGAGAACAATATCGAGACCGAGCGGCCCCTCGTTATTGTCGACTGGACAAACGAGGAGGGCTCCCGGTTTTCCCCCGCCATGGTATCTTCCGGAGTATGGGCGGGCAAACTGGACAAGCAGTGGGCCTACGACAGAACCGACAAGGAGGGGAAAAAACAGGGCGATGAGCTCGAACGGATAGGCTTTAAGGGCGATGTGCCGGCTCAACCCTCTCCGTTTCATGCCTACTACGAATATCATATAGAACAGGGACCGGTGCTCGAGAAGCTCGGCAAGACCATAGGCGCTCCCAAGGGTGTGGTCTGTCTCCACTGGTACGATATCTACCTGGAGGGCACGGCCAATCAGGTGGGCCCCACTCCCATGGCCGGAAGAAACGATGCACTGCTTTCCGCCTCGGAGATGATTCAGACGGTAAACAAGGTAGCCCATATTATGGGTAACATGGTGGGCACCGTTGGTGAGATACAGAACTACCCCAACTCGAGAAATATCATCCCCGACGGCATCCACTTTACCGTGGACATCCGTTCCTGGGACGACGACCACGCCATAAAGGCATGGGAGTTGATGAAGCAGGAGTTCCAGGCAATAGCAGACCGCCACGGTACTCCCATAAGAATGGAGGAGACCTGGAGGGTGCAGCATGCCCCCTTTAACGACGCTTTGGTCAAGAATGTGCTGGAAGCGGCGGATAATCTGGGGTATTCTAACCACTACATGGTCTCCGGTGCGGGACACGACGCGAGTTATATGAACCAACTCGGCCCGACGGCGATGATCTTTATCCCCAGCATCGGGGGCAGAAGCCACGTAGAGGTGGAGGAATCGACTTGGGAGGACTGCGAAGCCGGTGCAAACGTGTTGTACCAGTGCATGCTCAAGTCGGCCATGGAAAAGTAGATTATTCTTGAATATGGAGAAGACCTGTCTTGGATCTCGCGCACCCGTTTTTAACGGAACACATTATTGCCTATATAGGGAACAAGCGCAGGCTTCTCCGGCTTATCTACCGGGCTATAGAGTCAACTTCTCCTGAGCCCCCCGCGGGGCTCAGGTTTCTCGATCTCTTTTCGGGCAGCGGGGTTGTCTCCCGACTCGGAAAGTACCTTAACTTCGAGGTTCTCTCTAACGACTGGGAGCCCTATTCGTATATAATAAACAGGGGATTGGTGGAGACGGGTCCCGGAGATATAGAAGCGGAGTTTGGGAGCATAGATGCTTTCGGGGAGCTCCTCGAGGAGATAAACACGCTTCCCGACCCCCCCGAAGAGAAGCGGTACATCTCAAAGTATTATGCTCCCCAGTCCTTCGACATAGAAAGTGTCGATTACAAAACAGAACGTCTCTTCTACACCCGGGAAAATGCCCTCGCCATAGATAAAACCCGCAGTTATATAGAGGAGATGTATCCCCCCGGCAAAAACGACAGGATTCGGAACCTCCTTATCGCACTGCTCCTCTACGAGGCGGCAACCCACACCAACACCTCCGGGGTGTTCAAAGCCTACCACAAGGGCTTCGGCGGTCATGGAAAGGACGCGATGAGGCGAATCCTCAGCCCCATAAAGCTCAGGGTCCCGCCGCTTATCGATTCCGACTATCCTGTCCACATCTTTCAGGAGGATGCAAACGAGCTGGTCAAGTTTCCAGCCGCGCGGGGAGCGGATATTGTGTATCTCGACCCACCCTATAATCAGCACCAATACGGGAGCAACTACCACATGCTCAACACCATCGCTCTGTGGGACAAGCCCCCGGCTTCTCTCGAACTAAACGAAAAGGGTCGGCTCAAGGAGAAGGCGGCCATCCGCAAGGATTGGATAGAGACGAGGTCGGACTACTGCTACCGCGATACGGCTGCCGCGGCTTTTTCCGATCTACTCGGGGATATCGACGCCAAACACATCCTCGTCAGCTACAGTACCGACGGTATTATCCCCTTCGATACGATGATGGAGCTCTGCATGGATAGAGGCAGGGTCTCGGTTATAAGCAACGAATACACCACCTACCGGGGAGGGAAGCAGAGCAACAGCCGTCTGAATACCAATATAGAGTTTGTGCTTACGGTAAATACGGCCGAACGGTCGGGCAAACACACCGTAAAAGAGGTGGATCGCCTTATAAAAAAGAGAAAACTCTACCTCCTGTTTACACAAAAGTTCTGCCGGGAAAGGCTGGAGCACAACAGCAGCTCTGTACACAGCCGCGAGGTCTATTTTGAGTGTGGAGGTAAAGTGCTAAGGTTGCCTTCGAGGGAGGGTTTCGAGCTGTCTCCGGCACCGGAGATCGAGGAACTCGGAGAGGAGGAGTTGGAGTTGCTGTACGAAGCACTCTCCTCCTGTGTGTGCAAAACTCGAGAGGAGGAGCTCGGGGAGATACTCCGCACCTTAAGAGGCGGAACCCCTCTTGAGGATCCCCTCTATTTTGCCGATCTTCTTCCGGAGACACTAAAAAAGCTGGCCCACAAAAAGAACAGGGACGGTTTTTATCGATGGCTGGGGGAGGCAAAAAAGCTCGAACAGGAGTGGCCGGAGCTGTACCGGCGCATAGCGGAGAAGATTCTCAAAGTCGAGGCTATTGCGGAGAGAAGGTTCTCGGACTAAGCTGAAAAGAAAGAGGCTCGAATGAAAAGGCGGTTTGTATGGAAAGAAAAAACGGTAAATCGGCACACGAGGGGGCGGG
>JBKHFZ010000208.1:0-4005 GCA_046539925.1 Spirochaetaceae bacterium | reverse complement strand
GAGGCTGATAGAGGAGAAGGAGAAGCTGCTGCAGGAGGTTCATCACAGGATTAAAAACCACATGAATACCTTATACAGCATACTCTCCATCCAGGCTTCAAAGTTTGACGACGAAGAGGTGCTCGAGGTCTTTGAAGAGACAAAGAGCCGTATCCGCCTTATGCAGTCCATCTATCACAGGCTCTATTCGGGGAAAGAGGTGCACTCGATAAGCATAAAGCACTACCTCGAGGAGCTCCTGCGGGAGGTGCAGTTTAGCTACGGGGAGGGCTCCTCCATCGCCCTCTACTTCGATATAGAGGATATACAGGTAAGCGCCAAACAGTCGCTTCCTATAGGGATTATTGTAAACGAACTGGCGACCAACTCCTACAAATACGCCTTTCCCGATAAGCGGGAGGGGACTATACGTGTCGGGGTATACCGAAAATCCGCACAAATCATGGAGATATCCGTTATTGATAATGGAGTGGGTATATCCCGGGATGTAATGGATAGTGAGATGTGCGGCTTCGGCTTTACCCTGATACAGGGCTACGCGGCACAATACGACGGGAAGATGGAGATATCCGCCCCGCCCGAGGGGGGTACCGATATACGGGTTACCCTGGAGCTGGACGAGGTGTACAACGGCCCTAAGGGATAACGATTCTCACGAATAACCGCCCTGGCGAACAACGGTCTGAGGGTTCAGTAGAGGCTGCAGAGAAGCCGTCCGCTCTCCCCGCTGCGAAAGTCCTCGTACTCCACCCAAGTCGAGCCGTCTTTTTCTATAAAACCGGTAGGAAGCAGCTGGGTACCGAGGCGCTCCGGATATTCGAACAGCTCGGCGCTGATATCCCTTCCGCTGGGAAGGTGTATAATCGCGTAGGTGCTCTCCGCCCGCTCTCCCGGCTCGAGGTAGGCGGGTTCATGGATAACAAGGGCCCACTCGTAGTTTGGGCTGGTCTCCACCAGGGTAAGAACGTATTCGAAGCTGGAGTAGGAGGGAATCTTCTCGCCCTCTTCCGTAGAAATAACAAGAGATCGCCCGTCCTCCGACTCGAAAACCCCTGCAGCTTCGCCGTAATCCGGCCAGAGCTCGGCTATGCAGGTATCCTCCCAGGTGCTCCCCGGGTAGGTGTCCGCAATGCGGAGCTCGAGAATATACATAAAGTGGAGCGGGAGCTGCTCGCTGCCGTCTATACCCATCTCCTCCGCCTGGGGAAAACTCCATGCCTTCACTTCCGGGGTGTTTTTGAACTCCTCCATCCGGGATAGGGCTGCCTTGCGGTCGAAGGGGAGGGGTACTCGCTGCCGATCCGGCGTGTCCTCCAGGGAAACACTTTGCGGTGCCGCCGCCGGGAGAGCGTCGTAGAACTCGGCAATTTCGGTAAAAAAGCCCTCCACCATAAGGCCGGTAAAGAGGTGTACCTCGAGCTCCTTTACCCTGTAGTTTTTCCGGTAGAGGCTGGGGTTTTTAGCGTAACCGTTAATAAAACCGAGAGCCTCGGGCAAGTGAGGTAAAGCGATAAAATAGCTCTCTCCTGTCCCGGGACCGGGAACTCCCTCCACCCACGCGGTATCCGGGTCCCCGTCCAGGGCTTTCTCCGGTCCGTACCGTGAGTCCCTCAGGGTAGTCTCCGATTCCAGGACGGAGGAGGCATTCCAGCGGGGCTTGTAAGCCACGCCGGTGAGGGTAAAACGCTGCCATTCTCCCTCCAGCTGCTCCTGTGCAGGAAGGGGCTGGGGTGTAGATAAAAAAGTAACAAAAAATACAAAGGGCAGCACGAGGGACAGAGAAAGGGGTGGATCGATTCTCCCTGGGCATCCGCACGGGAAATGTATACCGAAATGTCTGTTCATACACAAAGTATACCACGGAACTGCCCCGGACTCATGAGATTTTTTCTCTACTTTTTCCTCTGTCTTTTTGGCTATACCTCCAGGAAAACATAGAGAATAGGGAGAATCACGATAAACGCAAAGGTGGTTACTATCCATGCAGAGTTTGCAAGGTCGAGGTCGAAATCGTAGAGTGCGGGGGGAATAAGGGAATTAAAGGCCACCGGCATGGCCGAGGCGATAATCAGAATCTTGAAAGGCAAGCCTCCCATCATCGTGTGGAGGCCGAGGAGTAATCCCACAGAAGCCATAAGCAGCGGAGATATTGCGAACTTTATCACGGAGATAAGCAGTATATATCTGCAGTAATCCTGGATTTTCCCTACATAGAGGGTTATACCTATAGAGAACCCGAGCATGCCGGAGATAAGCGGGATAAACAGGGATGTGAGTGAAAGAAATATCTGAGGTCTGGGCAGGTTGAGGACATTGAGAATAAGACCTATTACAATTGAGGCAACCGGTATGAGCAGATAGGGACGCTCTTTCATTATATCGAAGGAGAGGGTAAAACGGAAACGGCTCCCCAAACTCACTTGATGAGATATGGGAAACCCCACCAGATAGTACATACTGGTAATAAGCATATTAAATAGCTGCACGAGCACGTACCCCTCTATCCCGAAAAACACAAAGGCTGTTAATCCGCCGAAGGTGAGAATATTGGAGAACATCCCCGAGGTAAACACCGACGCCGCCTGTTTGGGGGGGATACGAAAAATAGAGTTTATAATGAGGGCTGCAATGCCTCCTATAGAGGTGCAGAGGACCCCAAGAAAAGGAAAGAAGAGGAGCGCCGAATTTTCTATCGAAAAAGTCCAGAAGGAGCTGATGATAGGCAGCGGGTTGAGCACGAACATGGAGATGAGTTTTAGATCCTTCGAGAACGTGCTTACCCTGTCGGGAGAGAGGGCGTACCTGTCGACAACCGCCCTGCGCACAAGATAGCCCACGACAACACTTCCGAGACTGACAGACAAAATGAATAGAAGACGCCCCATGGGTTTACTATATCGTATTTTGGGGTTCTTGTGCTATCTCCTTTTCCCCACTACAATAGGTTCATGGCACACAGAACCCTTAAATCCGGATAGGATAATCTTGTAGAACCTTTGAACCGCTTTCCCCAGGGGGCCCCGCCCTCAAAAACTCTTTTCGAAATACTGAAGATTCTCTTTGACGAGAAGGATGCGCGAAAGCTCCTCGACGCGCTTGCCTCCCGCGCTCTCCTGCTCGACCAGCCCGTGCATACGAGCAATGTTATTCCGGAGACAGATACGGATGCGTGTACCGCCTGTGGAAAATGTGCGGACGCGTGCCCGGTGGAGGCGATGAGTGTGGTTTCGGCCAACGATCCGGTAAACTCCACCCACAGGGTTGTGCCATGGCCATTGAACGGGGAAACATTTTTAACAGGAAAATCATTTGCATGATTCCTTCTCCTGGCGTAAAATACAGCGTAAAAGGTGGAACCACCATGAAAGGATTGAACAAAAAAGAGCGAAGCTGGGTTCTCTACGACTGGGCAAACTCCGCATATTCCATTGTCATCACCACGGCAATCTTTCCCATCTATTTCAAACAGGTAGCTGCGGGGGGGCTCGAAGGTTACCAGTCCACCACCCTCTGGGGGCTGGGCAATACAGTCGCATCGATCTTTGTAGCCGTCCTTGCTCCGATTCTCGGGACAATCGCCGATTATCAGGGACGAAAAAAACGCTTTTTCACCCTCTTTTTTATTTTGGGTTCGGTCTCTACCCTTTCCCTCTTTTTTGTCACCGAAGGGCTATGGCTCACCGCCCTGCTGCTCTACGGACTTACCGTAATTGGTTTTTCCGGGGCTAACATCTTTTATGACGCCTTTCTGGTTGATGTTACCCCTGAGGAGCGGATGGACTGGGTCTCCTCCAGCGGTTTTGGATGGGGCTACATCGGGAGTACAATCCCCTTCATCATCGGGATGGCCCTTATTCTTGGGGCCGGTACCCTCAATATGGATACGATTATGGCAACTCGGCTCGCCTTTCTCATCACCGGAGGCTGGTGGCTGGTTTTCACCATTCCCTTCCTGCTCAATGTAAAGCAGGTTTACTACATCGAACCGGTCCCCTCACCAGTGAT
>JBKHFZ010000207.1:0-4120 GCA_046539925.1 Spirochaetaceae bacterium | reverse complement strand
CGACAAAGCTTTCGAACCCGTCGGCGGCAAGGTTTTCGCAGAGCTTCAGCCCTGCGAGCGTCTCGGCCTGTAGTCCCAGCCCCTGGCGAGCCATGCGGGAGAGACGGTTGGCGATCAGCTGGTGGCTGACGGCGAAATTGCGGGCAATGGAGCGAAGGCCTGCCCCGCTGATGATTCTCTCGAAGACCTGCCGGTAGTCGATCGGATGCTTGATGTAGTAGTCCAGGCGGAAGGTCTGCTCGGAGAAGCCCCTCCCGCAGGAGCGACAGCGAAAGCGGCGCACACTCCCGAAGGCTTTAGTGTGATAGTAGCCCGCCACATAAAACCAGCGTTCCGGGCTGTCCTCTGCATTCTCTGGCAGATGGAGCCCGCACTCTTTATTCGGACAGAATGGGGGATGGGTCATAGGGTACCTCCTTGCTCTAGAGAAAAGTCTTATACTCTCTAATAGCGCCTAAGAGGACCTCCTGCTTTTAAATTCCACAAGATTTAAGCCAGTAAATATATTTTAAGGTGAGGCCGTTCACAAATCAAGTTTCTTTTGTGAGCAATTACCCAAGACAGTTATGGAGTTTTCCCACTGGAAAAAGGAAAAAAGGGGGAAGCTAAAAAGTAGAGGGGAAAACGAAGCGCAAGTTTTCGATAACTGCTTTTTCCACTAAAAATCTTCACAAACTCCCGCAGAAACAGCGGGTTTTCCACTCCGAGGTGAAATGAAAGCTCGGGAAACCCGTAAAAAAGCCGAGCAAAAGGCACTGCCGTTAAAAGATCCCGGAGTATCTCCCTTCGACATTGTCGTTCATATTGCCTGGGGTTACCTGCACGCACCGCAAGCGCGGCAAAACAGCCGGAACGTACTGCATGTCTGATCCCCTCTCCTATCAAAGGGTCTACGAGGCCGGCAGCCTCTCCAATACGGAGAAATCGGCCGTTACAAAAAGCAGACTTCCTGTCGGGCATTTGAATAGGATGGCCCCGAAATCTGATGGTGCCCGCTTCCGGTACATTCATCCGCCGTAACGCTGTTCGGGTTCTCCCAGCCATCTCCCCTATAGTGCCGGCCAATTGCCCGGACCCAACCGAGAGACGGTCTGCTTTTGGAAAGGACCACGCATAACCTCCGGAGATGCCGCCGAACTCAAACTTGGCTGTTCCCGCGTGAGACTTTATAATATCCGTTGCCACTTCCACATCCGCTGCAAGGGCCACACTGGGCTTCTTTCGTTTTCGGGTATCAAAGAACTCATTAAAGGGAGAAAGAGCCCCTGCAGCAAGAATACCGTATCGTCCCCGATAGACCTTACCGTCCTTGGTAACTGCTTCGACCCCCTCCCTGACGTTTCGTATTTCAACTGCTTTTTTTCCGCTTCTAATTTCGGCACCGCTGTTCTCCGCAAGCAGCGAATCAAACCTGCTCCTCCTTACCATTGCCATAGTCTTTGGCGGTAGAGTTCCTTCACACCAGCGCTCTCCTCTAAGGCTAAAGACGACACGTTCCACCCATCCTTCGATTACCGTTTTCGCTTTCTCCGGCAAGTATGAGAAGGTATCAATCGGCACTCCGCCGGCACAGGGTTTCTCTCGAGGTAAATTCTCTTTTTCCAAAATGACACACCGAAGACCGGCATCAGAAAGTTCTCGCGCAGCGGTGCTTCCTGCCGGTCCTGCCCCTATAATTACTGCATCGTACATATGCGGCTCTTGGTAATGGTAGACAAATACCTCTGGAAAATCAACAAGAGCCGATTAAAACCGCCCGCGATAAATACCGGGCTAAGTCTTCTACAGGGCTATTTCTCCAACCCGAAAGGCCAGGCGATGAGACCTCCCTCCATAACTTTTACGTTGCTGTACCCCAAACTCTGGAGAAAGCATGCAGCTTCGTAGCCTCGCAGTGAAATTTTGCAGTAGGTTATAATCTCTGTGTTTTTGTCCTTCGGCAGCTTGTCCAGGCTTTTACGGAGCTTGCCGAGGGGTATGAGGGTCTCACCTACTCCCAAATGCATTTGATCGTATTCATCCTGCCCCCTTACATCGAGGATAAAGGGTTTCTCTCCACTATCGAGTTTCTTCTTTACCTCTACAGCGGAGATACCGTTCATGAACTTTCTCCACTTGTTTTCCAATACGTGGGCAGCAGCTATAAAGTTTTCTATTGCAGGAGAGAAAGGAGGTGCATAGGGCAGATCCAGATTTACAAGGTCGCAGATATGCATCCGTCCGTGGAGAGCCATCGCTCCAAGGGCCACCCTCTTTGAGACATCTCCTGTTCCCACAGCCTGCATGCCGAGAAACTTGCCGGTAGTTTTATCACCTATCATCTTGATTATAACCGGTTTTGCCCCCATAAAGCCGGGTTTGTCCGGAGCGGCGTGAATAGAAGTGAGGATGTTGCTGTAGCCTTCTCTGCGGGCCATCTGTTCGGAAAGCCCGGTTGAACCGGCTTCACACTCAAAAATTTTGCATATTCCTGTACCTACGAAACCCTGATACTCTTTGCTGTTGCCGAATACCACGTTTTGCGCTACCACCCTGCCCTGCAGATTCGCCGCATCTCCCATAGGCCAGTGTTGTTTCTTCATGGTAAGGAGGTTCATAACTTCGGTACAGTCTCCGGCAGCGTAGATGTCGGGATCGTTTGTCTGCATAAAACGGTTAACATCGATTCCGCCGGACTTACCTGTCTCAAGCCCCGCATCCGATGCAAGTTTCCCGTTTGGTCTTACCCCAATAGATACAACCGCCAAATCGGCTTCTATAATTTCTCCCGATGCTGTCTTTACCCCGGTAAGTTTTCCTTTTTCCCCAATAAATTCGGTTACCCGGGCCTTTGTTTTCACTTGTACACCCTTCTCCTCGAGGTGATTTTGAATAATTTTGGCCATCTCCCAGTCGAGAAAGGGAAGAACCTGGTCGAGCATCTCTATAACCGTCATCTGTATCCCCGCAAGCTGCAGCGCCTCGCAGGTCTCTATACCTATTAGACCTCCTCCCACTACAACCGCATTTTTTATGTTTTTTTCCACCGCAATTTTTTTGAGGTAATCCGCGTCCTCCATACTCTGAAGTGTTGTAATCCCTTCAAGATCCTTTCCTGGAAGATCCGGCACAAAGGGATGTGCGCCAGTGGTAATAACAAGTTTGTCATAGGGAAGCTCTCTCTCTTCGCCGCTTTTGAGGTTCTCGGCGTGTACCATCTTTTTCTCACGGTCGATCCTGGTGACCTCGGTATCGACGAGAGCCTTAATGTCTTTGACACTGGTAAAAAACCCTGCGTCTCTAGTAGCCCCCGTAGGGGTAGAGATAAGCTTATTTCTGTCGTCAAAGACCCCTCCGACAAAATATGGATACCCGCAAGATGCCATGCTGAGGTAGCTGCCCTTTTGAATTATCGTGATCTCCGCATCCTGATCCAGCCTTCTAATCTTAGAAGCCGCCTTAGGTCCTGCTGCCGATCCTCCTATTACAACTATTCTTCTGCTCATAACTGCACTCCCTGTATTTTAGTAATTTAATAATATATTGTGATTTCTTTCACATTAATAGTATACGATATTCTCTTAATATTCGTAAAGCGGTTTATATTGCACTATATGTATTAATAATATAGTGAAATAATCAGGTTTGTGACAGCATAACAACCGACTCACTAGTCTTACCCCATTCGACAGCCCCCGGTTAGGTACAGATGTCTCCACTTAAGGGGAATCACCTCTTTAAGAGAAGAGCTCTACAACAAAACCGCATTAATACCCAAGTTATATTGTGTTTCATCAGATCTCTTTTACACTTGAACTATAATAAATTGCCGAAAAAAATGTCTAGTACTAAAAAGTAGATATTGAAATGTAAAAAAGGTAATTCGCAAGGGTTTTTATCTTGGAAGCACCATTTGGTATTAGTCTGCCGAATGGTGCTTTTTTTATCCCGGGAGAGACAAGACCCGTGTGCCGATACTTGGAATTTCTACCTGGAATTTCTACCGGAGGGAAGACTTGACAACTCAAATTTTACTGCAATAATGGGTGATACCTGCAAACATGTGTATGTAAAAACATCAAATTCTTAAAAGAGATCTTAAAATATAAAAGAGGAGTGCTGTTATGAAAAACGAGCAGTG
>JBKHFZ010000206.1:0-4146 GCA_046539925.1 Spirochaetaceae bacterium | reverse complement strand
CGAAAGGGAAAAATACCCGATATATTCTGCTTCATTTCCCCGTTCCTCCAGTACCCGTTCCCTCTAGTAAAAGAGCCCCCTTAACAGGGAGCCCTTGATCGTGTATAGCTTTTTTACAGCCGGAGTTTGGGTACCGCTGTTTCTACCAACTATCCGGCATATCGTCGACATCCCTGCTCTCTTCCGAGAAGAGATCGGTGGTAGCCCTTAATCCGTCAAAGTACACGTAATAGGTACCGTAGGTCTCTTCAGGATCGCAGTCGATCCGGAAACCCTCTATTTTAATACCCTGCTTTGTCTGATAGTGGGGATCCTTCTGCCTGATGTTTGTCGGAATTGCAGCGGTGAGCTTTTTCCATCCGGAGAAGTTGAGCGTCCCCATGGTAACCTCTCTACTGTTCCCGAACTGGTCGGAAATGAGCATTTTTAGAGTGTGCGGCGAGTTCCGTCCGACTACCCAGAGGCTTACGGTTTTGGTAATTCCCTCTACGGGCAGAGGCCGGGCCGGTTTAACCGAAACAAAGTTGTACCCCCGTTTATAGTAGTTGACTTTTACACCCAGCACGTTTCTGTCCGGCTCCTCTATGCCCGCTTCCTCTTCTCCCTCAAGGGGCTCTTTATCCATAGGGCTTCCGGGCAGCGCCCTCAAGGACACGGTTCCCTGCTCTCTGGGCATACTTACTTGCCAAAAACCCGCATCCTCAAATTTCGACACCGACACGGTTCGCAACTTCTGCTGTGCCGAGTCTACGCCTATCTCTTCCGCTTCCGGTTCTCCGGGATCTTCCTCCTGGGCCCCGAGGGTTGACAGACCTGCTCCCAGCAGGAGAAATATGAATAATATCGGTATTAAAAATTTATAAGTTCTCATTGTATCTACTCCTCCTGACCTTCCTGCCAAATCTCATCTACTCGTTCCGGCTGTGCAAGGCCGTCTCCATCGAATCTGGATACAAACACATCCGTAAGTACCTTTATATGGTCGATGTAAAGGTAACAGTTGTGAACCCGTTCGGTGGGCTTTGTCCATACGACAAACTTGACCAGCTTCAGACCCTCGAGATAGGGAGCATATTGCTGACTCTGGGGGATACGACTGGGGATAGTAACCCGTAAATTTTTCCAGCCCACATAATCCAGGTCGCCTAGCTGAAGGGTATGAACAACCCCTCTCCAGTCCTGAAGATGTGCTTCCATATAGTAATTAAAATCCGAGCCCCATACCCAAAGATCCAGCTGCTCGACTTTTCCGGGGATTGGGATGGGATTAGGCACCATATCCCCATCATCTCCCTCTTCTACGGGTATAATTTCTATATAGTTGTACCCCTGCCGGTCGAACTTAAAATGAGTTCCAAGTACTTCGAGCTCTTTTCCCTCGCTGTTTGCACCAAACAAAGCCTCCGGCCATGCAGCCGTGTAAGTCTTTTTGGGAAACCCTTCAGTTACGAATTTACTTCCGCGCACTTGCCATTCCGTAGTCCTGCTTTCCGGATCGAAGGTCTCCAGAATACGGGACTCGAGATTTACTGTTTCTTCCTCAGCAAAAACAAGCGTAGGCGCAAGAAGAACGAGAAGCACCGCTAGACACACAAATAATAAGACGCCTCGTCTCATTCCACACTCCTTTTAACTTACTATTAAGAAAATAGCCTATTCGGCTATTCCCGTCGTTTCGGTTGCCGCGCAAGGGCATACGAAACTTATATACACAGTACGTAAGTACTTCGAATTATATTTCCTCAGCTAATGTTTGTCAAATCTTTTTCTAAAAACACCTAAAATAGCGGAATTTATTTTCGCGCTCTTTCCTGGACTTTATACCGGTTGTCTAATAGCTGCGCAGCTCCCCTTCCAGCTTGATTACGGTAGTCTCTACTCCTTTTTCTTCCCGTTCCAGGGGTGTCTCCGATGGTGCCGTCTTCTCGAAGACGCCTTCATCCGTGGATACCGCGGAAGAGGCCGCGGCAAGAAGAGCTTTTTCCCATTCGTATCCGACCTCGATTTTTACGGTATCGGGATAAGCGGCGGCTGCGTTCGATCCTGTTACACATGATGGAACAGCCCACTCGTTAAAACGGCTTAAAACCTCATCCGCTTTCCCTGTACCCCCCACCCAGACGAAATCACCGCTGCCTGCTCCCTCTTCCCGCAGTATTTCACCGGCCTCATCCCGGGAGTCGAGTCTTATTCGCCTCACCTCGTCTCCTTCTCTTCTCTCGTACCAGCCTTCCAGAAACGCCTCGGCGTAACTATCGATTCGAGGAGAAGCCTCGGTAAGAACCAAAAACAGCTGTGCCTTACCGGCGGGTTTATCTACATATTCCGAGGCTCGGCTCCCCGCTCTCCTACATGCCCCGGAAAGATCCTCGGATATACATATAACGCCCCCCTCTCCGGTGTCTCTCCCTTCAGTGTCTCTCCCGTCGGTGTCTCTCCCGCCGCAGGCAGATGAGAAAGTTATAAGTCTCTTTAGAGCCGGCACACTTCCCGTCGAGTGAGCTTCGTATATCCGCTTTTCCAGTGCCGGAGCAAATTGCGACAATCCGGGAGAAAACAGGAACACATCCCCTTCTTCTCCGTCTATTGCCTCGTAGACCGACTCCGGATCAAAATCTTCCTCGTGTATCTCGCGTACTTTTAGCACAAACCCGCTTTTTAGAAAAGCGTACCTTAGGCCGAGCAATCCGTAATCCCCCCTCTCAAGGGCGAGTCTTTTCCATACCGGATCTGTTATTACAACAAGACGGTTCATGCTCGAATAGAAGAGCACGAAAAAGACACCCCCCGCCAGGGCTGCAGCTATCACCACTGTAAGGTATCTGCGGAAACGCCTTTTTATGGGGTCACGTTTTTTTACGGGGGAACGCTTTACCAGGTGAGGGAGCTTTTTCATTCTCCTACCGTACCAGCACAGGGGGTGCCGGTCAATCATTACCGTTAGCCCCTCATATCAAACCCGCAGCCTTGACCACGGTTAAGTTGTTCTGTAGATTATTAAAAAAAAGGAGGGACTAAACAATGTATTCCTACAAATCACTGGGACTTCACAATACCCGGGATCTTTTTCAGAAAGCGGTTAACGGGGGTTACGCAATCCCCGCTTACAACTTTAACAATCTCGAACAGCTGCAGGCAATTATTCAGGCGTGTGTAGAGACCAAATCTCCGGTTATTCTCCAGGTGTCAAAGGGTGCGCGGAAATATGCCAACCAGACTCTTCTCCGATTTCTCGCACAGGGGGCTGTAGAGTACACAAAAGAGCTCGGATATGAAATTCCGATAACCCTGCACCTCGACCACGGAGACAGCTTCGAGACCTGCAAGGATTGTATAGATTCCGGCTTTTCCTCGGTTATGATCGACGGCTCGCACCTGCCCTACGAGGAGAACGTTGCCCTTACCAAGAAGGTAGTCGATTACGCACACTCACAGAAGGATTACGTAACGGTAGAGGGAGAGCTCGGAGTGCTTGCCGGTATCGAAGACGAGGTACAGTCGGAAGTTTCCCACTACACCCAACCCGAAGAGGTGGAAGACTTTGTTTCCAAAACCGGTGTAGACAGTCTCGCCATCTCCATCGGCACCAGCCACGGAGCCAACAAATTTTCACCGGATCAGTGCACAAGGAACGAAGACGGTATATTGGTGCCTCCGCCCCTCCGTTTCGACATACTCGAAGAGATCGAGCGCCGTCTACCAAGCTTTCCGATCGTGCTCCACGGCTCATCTTCCGTACCGGTAGAGTATGTACACATGATAAACGAAAACGGCGGTCAGATAGAGGACGCCGTAGGTATACCGGAGGAGCAGCTGCGGAGGGCGGCAAAATCCGCGGTGTGCAAGATAAACATAGATTCCGACGGACGCCTTGCAATGACCGCTGCCGTAAGGAAGGTGCTCAAGGAGAAACCGGGGGAGTTCGACCCGAGAAAATACCTGGGGCCCGGCAGAGACCAGCTAAAAGTGCTTTACATGCATAAGAACAACAACGTCCTCGGCTCCGCGGGAAGGGCTTAGTTCCGTCCCCTGCAGGCCTTGAGAACTCAGACCGGGTCTTGGGTCATGGATTGGCTCAGACCGGGTCTTGGGTCTCCGGGGAGTCCGAATCTGTTCCCGGGGAAACTGTAGAGTTTTCCGGGGAAC
>JBKHFZ010000205.1:0-4162 GCA_046539925.1 Spirochaetaceae bacterium | reverse complement strand
TCCGTAATCTTGCAAAAAACATACCCGTTCTCGGGAAAGCGGAAGATGTAGGGAGTATTGAGGGAATGCTCCGGGGGATACCGGTGCTTCTTTTAGCAGCAGGGCCCAGCCTCGATAAAGTGTTTCCCCATATCGAGGAGTTGAAAAAGAGAATGGCGGTAATAGCGGTGGATACCGCTGCAGGAGCTCTTGCCTCTAAGGGTTATGCTCCGGATATTATGGTGGTTGTGGACCCGCAATATTGGAACACACGTCATCTCGATCCTCTCTACAGAAGAGAAGAGCTTTTTGCACACACCCTTCTTATCTCCGAATCGTCGACACATCCATCGGTCTTTCGTCTTCCTGTTGGAAAGATTTTTCTCGGCGGTTCAGTCTTTCCTCTCGGAGAGTACCTCGAGGAAGCAGCAGGTGCAAAGAAGAAACTTGGGGCAGGCGGCTCTGTAGCTACCACCGCCTGGGATGTTGGAGCCGTTGCAGGAGCCGAGAAAATCTACACAGCCGGTCTCGACCTCGGATTCCCCGGTGGCAAGACCCACTATTCCGGAGGTTTCTTTGAACATCTTCTCCACTCAATATCCTCCAGGTTTACTCCCTACTCCTCCCTCACCTACTCCTATATTATGAGCGGGGATCCCTTTTATTACAAAAACAACTCCGGGGGAAAAACTCTCACCGACCGGCGCCTCTCCGTGTATAGAGGATGGTTTGAGGAGCAACTTACCCGTCCGGGTTCTCCTACCACTGTAAACATAGGCAGTGAGGCTGTAGCTGTGGAGGGGATGGAACACCGTCACCTTTCCGAACTCTTAGAACTTCCCGAGCGAAGAGAAGAGATAGAGAGTGCTGTAGCATCTATTAGAGCGAGAGGGACCAAGGATAAAGACCGCAGGGTAGAAGCGGTAAAAAGAAGAGCAGGCCTCCTCGTGAAGGAGCTCGAACTTCTCCGCGCTCTTTCAAGGAGAGCTCTGGAGACGACATCCGATCTACTCGAGAAAAGGGGAGAAGCCCACGTTGCAGATCTCGATGTGTATGATGCCAAGATCCGCAGTTCCGCCGGTAAAGGGGTAGCCGAATTTATTATACAGCCCCTGTTGGAAGATGTTTTAAGCCGGACGGAAGAGGCTCGCACTATAGAAGACTCTTTAAGACAATCCCAAAGGATATATCGAGAAGTTTTGGAAGCCGCGGATTTTCACATCAAACTGTTCCGGAAATACTCAATAGGAAATATTAAAGATTTTCCAACTTAGTCCGACACTAGAAACAAGGTGTAAAAACCTATTGAAATCTAAACGGTATGCTTCTACAACGTCCAGAGCATACCGTTTTTTTTTTTGTTTACATGGCAACTATAGACGGGCTCAGATATAAAAAATCGGCGGTGCTGCCCGATATTTTCATTCTATGAAGATAGGGACTGCCTTCCATATAGAGAGTTAGACGGTCCTCGGGAATCTCCTTCTTGAACATAAGTTCATCCACAAGTACTACCGCTCTGCGACCCAGATAATCGATAAGTATTCCACAGGAATCTCCAGGGGATACATCCGTATAATAGAGGCGCCCGTCCAGGGTATATACCGGATAGGAATCCCACAGGAGGGCACCCTTTTCGTCGGCGGAGAATTTCTCCCGGTCTATGGTAAATACTTCTCTTATATGCTGCTGGGGAACGGCTATGAGATTCTCTCCGCACCGTACTATCTGCAGTGTAAGAAGAGAAAAACCCGCCGGCAGCTCCACGGTAAAACTGGCACCCCCTTCGTCGGAGAAGACGCTGAGTCCTCCTCCTTCGAACTGTCTGACTTTCTGAAAGACTATATCGAGCCCATATCCCCGTCCCGAGGTCTCCGTAGCATCGGAGAGAGTTGTGAGCCCAGGATATACAAGGAAGCGGAGTAATTCATCCTCCCCTCCGGTAACTTCGTCTATTCGTATTCTTTGCTCCTTAGCCTTTTCCATCAGCTCTTCTCGCCTAATTCCCCGACCGTCATCATTTACCGTAACAATAAGTTTATTCTCTTCCTTTCTTGCTTCGATAACGATACTGCCTGTCTCGTTTTTACCTGCGCCCTTTCGCTCCTCCGGCATTTCTATTCCATGGTCGAGGGCGTTTCTTATTAGATGTACGGTAATCTCCGACAGAACCTCCGCCGCCCTCCGGTCCACACGCACTTCGCACCCCTCGAGAGAGAGTTCGGCTTTTTTCCCGAGTTTTGCAGAAAGATCTCTTACCATTCTAAAGTGAGACTTAAATACCTCGCTCAACTCCACCATACTCAATTTCTTTACAAAATCCTCGAGGCCGCGGACTATTTGGGTAAGGACCACCATCTGCTCCGATTCTCCGGAGAGCTGTCGTTTTAATCTGTGTATTCGTATTTTCAGCTCGTCTACGTAACCGTTAAGCTCGTCCACATCTTTGCCGTCTATTTTTATGGAAATATCCGGAACCTCGCCTTCTCTCTCCGGTTCCCCGATCTTCTCTTTTATAACACTTTCGTAGGAGAGAGGACTTATAAGTATTCGCTCTACCCGATCCACGTTTACCGCATGATATATTATCACATCCTCCACATCTGCGGTGCAGTAAAAAACTGCTTTGAGATACTCCCTGTCGTCATCTCCGCGCTCATGGCCGGCACCAAAGGGTGGGGTGGTTTTTATAACCTGCAGCACCTGTTCGAGATTATTCAGTATTAGATATCCCTTTGCATAGGTTATCGCGGTAGACTCATCCAGGGTAACCGAAATTCGAAGAAACCGCTCTCCCCTGTCCCTGGCTTCTTTTAGAAGCTCTCTTTCAAAATCGGTAAAGTCGGGAACAAAGTGTTCTCCCCTCCCCCGGTCGGTTTCGATTTCGGTTTCGGTTTCAGGCTCAGTTTCAGGTACAGATACAGATTCTCCTTTCCCCTGCAGTTCGCCATTCCTTTCCGCCTCAAACATCCGCTCCTCGTAGAGGCTCCCCCCGCTCTTCTCTGCGCCGGGGTGCGCAAAAGAGTCTTCTCTCTGAATTTTTCTAAGAGAGAGCATCTCGTTCATAGAGTCGAGACTGTGAAATAGATAATCGAACCGCTCTCTGTCGAGAGAAGCAGGTGCTGACCCCGCCTCCTCCAGGGCGGTCTCCATTTTATGGGCAGCTTCGGCTATCTCAGTCTCGTTAAGATAGGAAGCTTCCGACTTAAGGGAGTGAGCATTACGAAAGGCCTCTCTCACAAGCTCTTTGGAGTCCGGCGCTTTTTCCAGCCGAAGCAATATGGAGTTGAGATTCTGTATATAGGTCTCCCCGTCATGTAAAAACGAAGTATAGAGACTGCTGTTATTCTGCTTTTTCATTCGTCGCTCCTTCTTTGCCTAGCCGGGCAAAAACAGAGAGGGCCCTGCTTCTTATACCGCGGTCCGCCGACTGCATCCCCAGAACAAGTATCTGACTAAACCCGCCCCGCCGACCTATTTTTTCTACCGCGTCGAGGATTTCCAGTTTTGTTCTTCTATTGCCCCTCGAAAAGAGAGAAGCCAGATCCGGAGCGGACTGAACTATTTCCAACCGACCTATCGCCTCCACCGCCGCTATTATTACCATTTCGGAAGGATCGAAGAGCGCCTTTTTAAGATAGGGATAGGCACTCTTTTTACCGCTAAAACCGAGCCGTTTAGCTGCAAAAGCACGCATCTCCGCCACTTTACCTTCGCACACCAGTTTTCCAAGAGAATGTACATCCTGGGGGGTAGAGGTGTGTCTCCTCTTGGATGCCTCTTTTACCGGAAAATCCACATATTTGCGTTTACGTTCCCGCAGGGAAAGTATTTTATACGCCGCCGCCACTTTTCTAAACTGCTCTCCCGTTGCCGGGTCCATAGTTGCATCCGGATGATACTGTTTGGCAAGCACACGGTAAGCCTTTTTTATCTCCTCCAGGCCGGCGCCTGCATCCAGTCCCAAAGCCCGGTAGAGCTTACGCTCTTCCAAAACCGACCTCCTGTTCCTGTTGTATGGACACCAGTTCTTTTACCACCGTCTCCAGTGCAACTCTACATTCGAGCATATCTCTTCGATTCTTTTTATCCGCCGCTTTAAGGGATCGGTCGATAATCTCATCCACCTCTTCCCTAAAGGAGCTGTCTATATCCGAAGAGGCGTTGAGGTAGAGACCTTTTG
>JBKHFZ010000204.1:0-4202 GCA_046539925.1 Spirochaetaceae bacterium | reverse complement strand
TTTCAAAACGGTGGTTTTGAAAGCAGCTCAGAAATTGGAGGTGAGGGGAGTCGAACCCCTGTCCTACCGGGCATTCCGTACGCATCTACAAGTTTAGCTTTGCATTGCATTTCGGGAATAGGGAGGTTGCAAAGCACACCTGCTATCCCCTGAGTCCGACTTTATGTCCCCATACTCCGCCGAACGAAAGCACGGGCAAGTCCCGGTATCTGACAGGCGACCTTCCCACTCGGAACAGCGCGGGAAGCGCCCGTGACTGCTAGTTACGCAGCCATTGCGAATTGTGTTTCGTTATCCGCAACTATATTGGTGCCCCTTTTTAGGAGTTAGACAGCTCCACCTGCAACGTACGGACGTGCATCCGATAGTCGAATCCGGTACACCCCCTATTTCAGTTTTAAAATACTACTTTATTGCGAAATAATCAATGCCGCACTCAATGTCTCAGACGGTTACTCATCTCCCTGTCGGCATCTCTCTTCTGGTCCTTCTCTTTTATGGCGTGTCGTTTATCGTGGAGCTTTTTTCCCCTTCCCAGACCGAGCTCCATTTTTACCATTCCCCCCTTAAGATACACTCTCAGGGGAACCAGGGTAAAACCCTGCTCGTCTATACGTCTCTGAAGGCGTTTTATCTCCTGGGCGTGGGCCAGCAGTTTGCGTGTGCGGTCCGGTTCGTGGTTGTAAATATTCCCGTGCTTATAGGGAGATATATTAAACCCTATAAGAAAGAGCTCTCCGTTTATTACCCGAACGTAGGAGTCGGAAAAGGACATCTTACCGGCCCGAATGGACTTTACTTCCGTTCCCTTGAGTTCTATACCGCACTCGATTTTATCTTCAATCTCAAAGTTAAAATAGGCCTTTCTGTTGTTCGCCAGTACTTTAAACGGCTGCTTGTCAGCTGCCATGGTCTACCTCCAAAACTACTCTAAAACCGGTAAAAGGGGTACACCACTCGGGAGGATGGGAACCGCGTTCCCACACCGGTATATTCCCCAGATCGTTTACCCAGCTACCGCCTCTTAGCGCTTTTTCTACACCCTCCAAAGACTCTGAGTCTTCAGCTTTTAGACCGTAGCTTCCGTCGAGCACATCCGATGGAAAATACCACCCCTCGGTCCACTCCCAGAGGTTTCCCCGGAGATCGGCAATACCAAGCCTTCCGGTTCTGCTAAACTCCGACGCTCTTGGGCCGTCGGCCCCGCTTTCGGAATCCAGAAAAGCGCCTGCGTTGTTAAAACGGGCGGTATATTCCCACTCTCCTTCGTACGCCAGCCTTGCAGAAAGTCTGTAACCGCCTTCTTCGGGTTTCATCTTGTTAAAATACTCCGCATTGAGCCATTCTATGTATGCCTTTGCAGCGTACCAGGAAACCCAGCGCACCGGTACGGATGAATCCCCCTCAAAATGCAGAAGGTATTCGGTATTTACCACTCCATCTTCTATAAGCTCTTCTTTGTTGCTCCTCCGCCATTTGGGGTTGTCTTCGAGAAACCTGGCATACTGCCTTTCGGTTACCTCAGATACCGCCATATAAAAACTGTCCACGTCCTCCCTGTGGGGGAATACCCTGAGGTCCTCAAAAGAAGGCTCAGGGAAAAGGGACAAGATCTCCTCGTTGCCCAGGGGAGCGTCTCTACTCCCGGGAACCAGGACAAATACAGCACCAGCGGCTTCTATTTTTTCAGACAGTTGAGGAGCTTCAGAGAGTGCTGAGTCTTCGGGAAGTTCGGAATAGAAAGACTCAAAATCCATACTCCCTACTCTCTGTTCAAGGGACGACATCAAATCGCCGGAGATTTTCTCCTCCCCTGCAAGCCTTCTATATATCCGCATAAGTTCTTCATCTATCTCGAGACCTGATGTTTCCTTTCCGTCGAACCATCCGAGCTCTTCAAGAGCGTTCATGTAATCCCGCACAATCTCGGGAGAACCGAGGTTCTCCGCCGCCTCCTGCAGAAAGATTCGAATATACTCCTCACGATTTTCCTTTTCCAGTACTTCTACCGGCTGTGCAATAGACTCGGGGTATTGGTACCTTTCGTGGAAAGTCCCCACCATTGCCCAATCGGAAAGGTTTCTAAAAGAGTCGCCCACATAGGCTTCGGCATCTTCTAAAGACAAATTTCTGTCTATCCTGGTATGGGCTGGAAAAAAAAGACTTCCCACAATGCGCCTGGGCACATCCACACTTTCCGGACCGGTGCCGTTAAAATGTGGTTTTTGTATACGCAGGCTGTATTCTCCCGCTTCCATAAAACGGTCGAAGGGCGTTGAGCCGATATATGTATCGTCCATAAATACAGCCGCTCCCTCAGGTTCCGTCCTGAATTCGACCACCGCACCGCCGTTTCGTATTCCCGGCAATATAAGAAGTGCGAACAGAACGAGAAGCAGCAGTATTGAGTAGAGGATAGTTAAATAAAGACCCGGCTCCATTCCAAAGAGAGGTTTTAGCTTCACATCTTCTATTTCCAGAGTTTCCTCTATTTGTCTGCGTTTCTTCATTCTGCCTAGAGTATAGTTAAGGGGCTAACTTGTCAATGTAAGTCATCTGTGGTAGTGTCGTAACACTTGATTCGGAGGAATTATCAATGCACACCTGGTTCGAATCCGTACAGCGGATTACCGAAGGGTTTCTTACCGCTCGAAAACGCCGTCGTGCAGTTGCACGGGCAAAGCAAAAGGCAAAACATCCCGTAATCGATTGGATAGAAGCTTTTCTTTGGGCTGCGATTTTCGTACTCATTATCAATCAATATTTTATTCAAGCCTACAGAATACCCTCCGGTTCCATGATAGATACTCTGCAGCTGCAGGACAGGATATTTGTCAACAAGCTTATCTACGGCCCCGAGCTTATTCCGGGGGCCGCCAAGGTGTCCGGCTTAAAAGAACCCCACCGCAACGAAGTAATAATTTTTGAGAATCCCACGTACATTTCGAAGGGACCGCTGTTCGATACAATGCAGAGACTGATTTACATGCTCACCTTTTCCCTGGTAAATATAGATACCGACGATCAGGGAGAACCCAAACCTCAGTTTCTTATAAAAAGGGCCGTCGGCACCGGAGAAGACCGCCTCCGCTTCGAACGCGGAGAGGTGTATATGAAGCCCCCGGGTTTTTCCGAATGGATGCACGAGGAGGAGTTTCGGGAGCTTTCGGGTTTTGACAATCCCATCCGCAGAATGATCGATAGAGAGTCCTACCCGGAGTTTCGCAGGGCCGCCTTTCTCGATACATACAGCGGCGCGGGACTAAAGGCCGAAGGAATCGCGCCTGAGGGGGGGAGCACAAACCCCCGGTACAACGATATTTTTGCCTGGTCGAAGTATAGAAACGAGGCATACTCCACGCTCCAGCCCCACAAAACCCGGTATTCCCAGAATCGGCGCAGATTCGATACGGGGTGGTATATTCCCGAAGGCTGGATATTTCCCCTGGGAGACAACCGGGACAACTCCCGCGACGCCCGTCATTTTGGACCAGTTTCTCATGAAAATGTACTTGGCCGGGCCATGATAAAGTACTGGCCCCCCTCACGGATAGGAGCTATTAAGTAGGAAGAAATACCTATGTCAAGAAGAAAACAGGCACTGCGATATTATAGAAGCTCAAGGCCGGTAAGCCCTCTTAAAAAAATTGTAATGGGCTTCCTGAAAATTATAGTAATTCTCTTCCTCCTCTACCATATTGTGTTCTTCTTCCTTCTGCAAAGCTACGAAATATCTACAGGGTCAATGGAGCCTTCCTTAACCGAGGGAGACAAAGTAATGGCGACACCGCTCGTCTTTGGGCCATCGGTTCCCTTTACCTCCTACCGGCTGCCCGCTTTCCGGTCTCCAAGAAGGGGAGACACTGTAATAGTTTCTGCGAAGGAACAGCAGTTCTCGGGGATAGAAAAAATTGCCGACACGGCGCTTCGTTTTTTTACACTTCAAAAGGTCTCCCTGCCCATTGGAGATACATCTCCCGCGGCTCCGGATTTGCAGGTAAAACGTGTTATAGGAGTACCTGGAGACACGGTAACAATGGAAAATTTTCGGGTTCAGATAAAGACGGCCCACAACACGGTTTTTCTCGACGAACAGGAAGTGGTCTTAAGAGAATACGACCTCTCCATTCCACCCAATTCAGGATCACCCGGGGGAACCGCCTCCCGGGAGGGCGCCTCTCAAGAGAGCGCACCTTTCTCCG
>JBKHFZ010000203.1:0-4290 GCA_046539925.1 Spirochaetaceae bacterium | reverse complement strand
CTTCTTCCGCCTCTTCTATATCCCCTTCTTCGAAGTCTTCAAGCCCCTCGAAGTCTTCGAGATCCCCCAGTTCTTCGAACTCCTCTCCTTCGGGTCCTGCCGGGCTTTCTTCCGGTGCTTCTTCCCCCTGTTCTTCCGGTGCTTCAGCTTCCGGCTCTTCTTCCTCCTGTTCTTCCGGCTCTTCTTCGAACTCATCCGGCGAGGTTAACCCCTCTATCTCCTCATCCTCACCTACAAAGTCCTCGTCAAAATCGGTATCCAGATCGCCGAGGAGATCGGAGATATCCTCTTCCTGCTCCTCCGGCTTGGATATATCGGGCACCTGCATCCCCCGTTCGCTCAGAACGGAGGGTTCATTCCCAATTGAGATAATTTCGGATTTAATCTGTTCAATATCCTGAAGATCGGGCATAGAGTTTCCTGTTACCAATTTCGGACGTCCCGAGGGGAAAGGTTAGGTTTTTTCTCTTTCCGCCACTCTCAAAAACTATTTTTGAAAGCTATACTTTATACACAGCCCTGTATTTCCGAAGATGTGTATAGGATATAGTTATGGAACGATTACCGACACTCCTTTTTATTACTCTACTCTTGACTGCAGTACTTCCGCAAGGGATGGCCGAAGAAAACTATCCTCCCAGCCTCCATGTAGATATGCAGACAATGGATAAAGCCGGTCCTCCGGAGAAAAGAGGAGAATATGTGCTTTTTACCTACTCCTCCAGCAAACCCACTTTAAGGGTGGGAATAGCCTTTGCCCACGAGAACTTTGCCACGGTTCATCCCCTGTCGAGAAATCAAAATGATGTCTTTGTACTTGCATACAACTATCCGGAAAACCTGGATAAACTGGTCTACCGCTTTGTTGTAGACGGCATGTGGATGCCCGACCCGAGGAATCCCGTCACCCAGGAGACCCCCCAAAATGTAACTCTCTCCTCTTTTGAGCTTCCGCGGACTCCCGAGGATGAAACACGTACACTCAAAGTCTCGGAACCCGGGAAAGTGACCTTCTACTATAAAAGCAGCAGTGCCCACAAGGTATCGGTAGCAGGCAGTTTTAACAGCTGGGATCCGTATATGTACCGCCTCAAGAAGGTGGAAGGCAGGGACGATCTCTATTCAATTACCCTTCCTCTACCCGAAGGCACGTACTACTATCATTTTATTGTAGATGGGAAACGCAAGCTCGATCCCGACAACCCGGAAAAAGTGGTAAGCTCAAGAGGAGAGACCGTCTCAGTTATTCGCGTCTCCGGGTAGTCGAAGCTCGGCTACAAGGACCTCCTCCCTGTCTTCTTTTTTCGCCCTCTTTATATACTCCCAATCACTCTCTTTTTCCCCTCTCTTCTTCCAGCGGATAATCGAAGAGGGTCCTTCCCAAAAAAGCTCTAATAATTCCCCGTTCAAGCATGCCGTTACTCCGTAGGGAACTTCCGTCTCTTCTATCCTTTCCGGGAGGGCATCTTCGAAGAGCTCCTCTATTTGTTGTGTGTACTCCGCTCCGTTTGCCTTAATATCAATCCAGACATCCGCATCTTCGAACTTTGTATTCCACCGGTCAAAAAAAGTATCCCTGCAGATAGTGAGCGCAAAGTCCCATCCCTCCACTTCGAAGGTATCCGCCTCCTCACTTCTTCCCGGAGAGAGTTTGAGCACGTCCTTTTCAAAGGGAGTAAGGGCCGCTTTGTCCTGCTCATACACCAGCTCTCCCGAGGGACCGTATACGGGAGAACGATTGTAGAGTTTGTCGCCCTCCACGGCAAAATAGCTGCCCGCAACAATCCAAAGGGAGTTCTCCCTGGCAAATTGCCCCCAGATCCTGTCCATCACGCGCCTAAGCTCCACCGATCTCTCCATAAACAGACTTCCCGCGGAATCGGCGCCCACCATCTGCAGCCCCTCCTCGATACTTTCCGCTCTCGAGAGGGCTTCCATCTCTTTTCGGAAGGCGAGAAACACATTTATGTATTCGGGGAAAACCACGACCTCCGCACCCATCTCCACGGCAGATGCAAGCAGGTCTTCCACGCTTTGGGAGAACTTTTTTAAAGAACCGTATCTTTCCGCTTTTACCGTATACTGAACAGCTGCAACTCCAAGAGTTTTTGTTCGTGCACTCTCCTCCACACCCCCTTCCGGAGCATCGGCAGCGTATACCGGCAAGTCCCATCGAGGAAACAGAAACAGGAGAAAAACCGCTGCACACAACAGGATCGAAAATTTCAAAATAAAATATTACTCCCCATTAGAGTTACTCCATAACTGGAGAGTCTACTGTACCGGAAAAAACATAATATTGGAAGCTACAACAGACACCCCTTGAAGATGCTTGTATTTCGGTTGATAATAGAAAAACTGATAGTACACAAGAAGAAGGGAGAAAGAATATGAGTTGGGATTATGATCTTGTTGTAATAGGTTCCGGCCCGGGGGGATACGTCGGGGCGATAAGGGCGAGTCAACTGGGACTTAAAACATGTATAGTTGAAAAAGATAAAACCGGGGGAGTATGTCTGAATATGGGCTGCATCCCCTCTAAATCTCTTATCCACCAGGCTGAAATATTTCGCAGCGCAAAAGGGCTGGAGAGAATGGGAGTTTCGGTCGATACGAGCACCTTGGATTATTCAAAAGTTCAGGGGGAATCGCGAAAAGCCGCGGATACTCTCTCCAAGGGCGTGCAGTATCTGCTCAAGAAGAACAAGATCGACCTTGTCGAGGGAGAAGGAGTATTAACAGGGGAGAACGAGGTAACCATAAAGGGGGGAGAGCAGGGAGAGAAGAAGATAACCGGAGCGAATATACTTATTGCCGTCGGCTCGAGCCCAAAAACAATACCCGGTTTCGACTACGACGGAGAGAGCATTATCAACAGCAACGACGCTCTTCTTATGACGGAACTCCCCGAGAGCATGATCATCCTCGGTGCAGGGGCGATCGGCTGTGAGTTTGCCCATATAATGGACAGCTTCGGGGTAAATATAACCATAGTGGAGATGCTCGACCAGATTCTTCCCAATGAGGATTCCGAGGCGGCCTCCGTTTTAGCCCGCTCTTTCAAGAAGAGAAAGATAAAGATGCACACCTCCGCAAAAGCATCCAACCCGCGAAAAGAGGGAGAGAAGGTGCTCCTCGATGTGGAGACTAAAAAAGGTCCCCAGACACTAGAGGCGGATAAACTACTGGTGGTAGTTGGGCGAAGTCCAAACACCGCGGGAATCGGTCTTGAGGAAATGGGAATTACCCTGGAAAAAGGCTTTGTTAAGGTGGGAGACTACTACCACACCGGTGTGGGCTCTATCTATGCAGTTGGGGATATTATCTCCTCTCCACTCCTGGCGCACGTAGCCACAAAGGAGGCGGAAATTGCCCTAGAGCACATGGCCGGCAAGGGGGAAGAGAAGAGAATCGATCCCGCGTCCATACCCACGGGAGTGTACACCGAACCCGAGGTTGCCGGCTTCGGCCTTACCGAGAAACAGGCGGAAGAGAGGGGCATTACAGCGGAGAGCGCAACATTCCCCTACCGCGGAGCAGGGAAATCCGTGGCAATTGAGAAAAGCGAGGGAATCGTCAAAATAACTTACGACTCAGGGACGAACAAAATTATCGGCGGCCGGATAGTCGGAGCGGAAGCAACCGACCTTATACACGAACTCCTGCTCGCGGCTAACGCCGGTCTTAAGACCAATGATATTTCGAGAATGATCCATGCTCACCCGACACTCTCGGAGGCTGTTATGGAAGCAGCAAGAGCGGCGGAGGGATGGGTCATCCACGCATAGGAGGATTATTATGCAGGAACGACAGACGACCAAGATGGGGGGTAACGATATTACTCTCCTCGGCCCGGTTCTCAAGGTTGGAGACAAGGCACCGGATTTTACCGTCCTCGATACGGATCTTATCCCCAAGACCATAAACGACTATGAGGGGAAAACCCTGCTCATAAGCGTGGTTCCCTCGCTGGATACCGGAGTCTGCGATATGCAGACCCGGAAGTTTAACGAGATGGCTGCCGATTTATCCCAAGATGTAGCTGTCCTTACCGTAAGCATGGACCTTCCCTTTGCTCAAAAACGCTGGTGCGGGGCTGCAGGAATAGAGAGAGTGGAAACACTGTCCGACCACCGTTGGGCGGACTTTGGAGAAAAATACGGAGTACTTATAAAGGAGCTGCGCCTTCTTAATCGTAGTATATTTATAGTCGACAAAGAGGGTATAATTCGTTACATAGAGCTGGTTGAGGAGAATCATAACCACCCGGATTACGAGACGGCAATAGAG
>JBKHFZ010000202.1:0-4324 GCA_046539925.1 Spirochaetaceae bacterium | reverse complement strand
TAATACAATGGAGAATGCAAAGGGTGTACCATCCCCTACCGACAAGGAACTGCCAATACGGCGCCGCTCACAATCTCTGCAGTTCTGATCTTGTGAGCGGCCCTAGAGTCTGATAAGTTGATAGATAGTTTTCGTTGTTTCCCGAAACAACAAAAATAGCAGAGTACGACTATTTTCGTAATAGTATAGGAGAAAAACGTGGCCGGTAAAAACGTATGAGGCACCCACTTTTAAAACAACTCTTGAAGATCGCCCTGCCCTTGATGGCGGGAAATTTTGTACAAACCCTCTACAACCTCACCGACACCTTTTTCCTCGGCAAACTCGGTGCCGATGAGCTCTCCGCCCCAACCATTGCATTTCCCATTATCCTGTTCTTTATCCTCTTCGGAATTGGCCTCTCTATGGCGGGGACTACCCTCATAGCACAGGCGAAGGGCAAGAGAGACCAGGAGAGGGTAAACTTCTATCTAGGCCAGACGACTTTGATCCTTACGGTTACCTCGATTGGTATAGCGGCAGCGGGAATCCTCCTCGCCGAACCCCTCCTGCATCTCATGCAGACACCGGAGAGGGTCTTTACCTTTACCCGGGATTACATGGTCATCATCTTTGCGGGAATGCCCTTTATGTTCGGGTTTTTTATACTCCAGGCATCGATGCAGGGAATAGGACGCACCATGGTTCCCCTTGCCCTTCAGGCGGCTATGGTTGCCCTGAACATCGCCCTCGACCCCCTCTTTATCTTTGGAATCTGGATCTTCCCCGCCTGGGGAGTTCGAGGTGCCGCCGTGGCCACGGTTATAGCCAGGGGGCTCTCTTCAATTGTCGCCTTTCGAATCCTGGTAAAGGGCAACAGGGGAATGCAGCTTACTCCTTCTAACCTGCGGCCCGACCGTGCTGCTATCCGTCTGTTTCTCAAAATCGGTCTGCCATCCTCCATGGGTCAGGCCGTTACCGCCCTCGGTTTTACCGTACTGCAGGGTTTGGTCAATATATTCGGCAGCGCGGTAATAGCCGCCTTTGGGGTTGCAAACCGCATTATCAGCCTGTTTCATATGCCGGCTATGGGAATCTCCCGGGCAACTACCACCCTGGTAGGCCAGAGCCTCGGAGCACGACAAGTAGACCAGGCAAAGCTGGTTGTAAGGCTCAGCATCCTCTCCATCCTCGCTTTTCTCATACCCGCGGCGCTCTTTACCTTCTTTTTCGGGGGCTCCTTTATCCGCTTCTTTGTCGATGATGCCGAGACAATCCGCTACGGGAGCATACTTTTTCGGATCGTCTCCCCCTCGGTGGTGGTTTTTGGAATCGTGCACGCGGTTCTCGGTGCCTTCCAGGGGGCGGGAGACACAAAACCGGTAATGCATCTCAACATTTCCCGTCTATGGCTGTTTCGCCTGCCCCTTGCCTATCTCTTTGCCGTCGTTCTTGCATGGGGTCCGATGGGTATATGGTGGGCCATGTTTCTCTCCAACATACTTACCGCCGCGGCAGGGCTGTTCTGGTACAGCCGGGGAAAATGGATTACCGCCCTCGATCCGGATACGATTTAGGGCAGCTGCTATTTTCGTCGTTTCGGGTGTCGCGCAGCAGTATGCAAAACTGTTACTGCATCTCACATGTATAGGTTGACAAAAGGTTACATTATCTGTTACTTTTTGTGTACCGGTATATCCATGCAAGTGATGAAGAGGCTTCGAACCATTTTAGATTCCCTTTCCGACGGCGAGCACTATTTGTTTACAGTAAGTGATTTCTATTCAGTGTTCCCACACCACAGCTATGCCGCCTTAAAAGTAGTGTTGAGCCGAGCAGTTAAAGATGAACTGCTAAAGCGGGTATGTCGCGGCATTTACCTCAACCCTCGAGTCGAGTATCCACGGGGATTACTTTTGTACCATACTGCCGCAAAACTGCGGGCCGGAGAGTTTAACTATCTGAGTCTGGAGACTGTGCTGAGTGAGGCAGGAGTTATCTCACAAATTCCGATTGCCTGGATCTCTTTAATGAGCAGTGGCCGGAGCTATACTGTGAATTGCGGCGATTTCGGATCGATTGAGTTTATTCATACGAAAAAACATCCCAATGATATTGCGGACCGATTGGTATATGACTTCCGCTGCAGGTTATGGCGAGCAAAAGTAGGCTTAGCTTTAGAGGATATGCGTTCAACAGGACGTTCGCTGGATTTAATAGATTGGAGGGCGGCAGATGAGCTTGTTTGATACACTTGTAGACCAAGTATTGCAGAAGAATCAGGAGCTGATGTCGCTTCGGCCGGTGGTGGAAAAAGAAATTCTGCACCACGATATTCTCCGGGAAATGGCGCATGCAGGTTTTCTACGAAATCTTACCTTCATTGGCGGCACTTGTCTACGGGATTGTTACGGATCTCCCAGACTGAGTGAAGACCTTGATTTTACGGGTGGAACCGACTTTGATCCCGATAATCTGAAAACTTTGGCTGCACATCTGGAAGAAGCTATTACCAAACGTTACGGTTTGGAAGTACGCGTAGACAAACCGCACCGTACAGAAGGCGATACAAAAACCTGGAAGGTGAAGATTATCACCCGCCCCGAACAAGCACATCTTCCCTCTCAACGTATTCATATTGATGTATGTGCTGTATCAAGTTTTGAGACTCAACCGATGATGTTAAGAAACCCCTACGGAGTCGACTTCGGAACATCAGGATTAATACTGCATGCTGAGACTCGTGAGGAAATATTTTCAGATAAGCTGGTGGCACTGGCTTTGCGACCGAACCGGATAAAGCAGAGGGATATCTGGGATATAATCTGGATGACCCAGCACACAGTGGCTCTGAGGCCCGATTTAGTAAGAAAAAAACTGACTGAAAGGCAGGTTGAGTATCAACAGTATCTAGAACTTTTTTCCGAAAGGATCGAGCGTCTGCGTAATGGTCATTCCAATTTTCTGTTCGAGATCAGGCGCTTTTTGCCTGCACATACAGTTGATGCTTCAATGGAAACACCGGAATACTGGTCGGTTGTTATTTCTACTCTGAAAGAAATCTATTCAAAGCTATAACGACTATAGGGTTGCGGGCATCAGCCCGCGTCCTACTCGCTATTCCGGGCATAGCTATTCATCCGCGTAGGAACGGGCGATCTCTTCGTACTGCCCCTCGCTGTAGCCTAGATCCCGGTATGTCTCCCGTCCGGGATTGAGTATCCTCGGGGTCTTTCCACGGGCTTTCTCGGCACTTATCCCGTAGATCTCCTCGAACTTCGGATTCACGTATTCGATCTTCCCTCTGGAGTCGGTAATAACCATGGCATGAATAGATGAGCGAAAGGCCTGGTAGTAGAGTTCCCGCTCCTTGCTGATGCGTTCGAATTCCGTCACGTCGCTGATGGTGATCATACACTTCTGCGCGCCGGACAAGGGTTTTTTTTTGAAACGGTAGACCCTCTCTCCGTAGGTCAGACGCTCGGTATACGTCGAGCTCTTGTCGCAATACTCGCAGACATCCTCCCTGTAATGCGGGGGAAGCACCCGGTGGAGCTCTTCTACCGAATCGTAGCCCTCTTCTCTGAGCCATATACGTGCCGCGGGATTTACATAGCTTATCGTGTCCGGGCACTCCATAACGAGTACCATATCCGGGTTTACTTCCGGGAGAAGAGAGAGAACATCTAACTGCCGCTGCAGCTCCTTGCTCCTGGTAATGTCGGATACGGTAGCGAGTACCCGTTCGAGTGTCTCCTCGTATCCGGGGAGGACGGCCAATTTTAGGATAATGAGAATCTCCTTCCCATCGAGACGACGATGCAACGTCTCCGTCTCGAATACCCTTTTGCCCGAGAGAAGATCCACGGTTCCCCGCAAAAGCGAGGGGAAGCCCTTCTCGCCGATAATAGTGGGAAGCTGCTCTCCGAGCTCCTCCTTCGAGGATGCACCGAAGAGCTCGAGACTTGCCTCGTTTGCCTCGATTACCACGCCCCGGCGGATCGCGGCAAAGAGCTCGTCGCGGTTATTCTCGAGCCGGCTTTTCAACTGTTCCGGGTCAGATGTTTCGTAGGCCTTACCCATACGGGGGAGAAAGGAGAAATCGAGTATAAGCATTGGGGCAGGAGAGTGGGCAAAGTACGCCTCGGAGAGCGCCCGCTTTTCCTCGAGTTCCTTCTTCTCGGTTTTTTGAAGGTGCGACCCCTTGGCCCATCTTTGAGAAATGAATTTTCGAATGTCCTTGACTCCGCACATAGCACCTTGACTCCGCACATAGCAACCTAAGTAAAAAAGTAAAATTAGTACCAAGTATAGAACAGGCGTCGGCAAATTGCAAACACAACAG
>JBKHFZ010000201.1:0-4328 GCA_046539925.1 Spirochaetaceae bacterium | reverse complement strand
CTCGATAAAAGAGAAGACAGGTGGAATCTCCAGGGCACTCTCCTCTATAACCGCGGTGAGACTGCCTGTCTCTTTCTCCGGAAACATTCGGGGCACATTTTCATACAGACCTCCGCCGGTTATGTGAGCCATTCCGTGGATATCTCCCGAATCAAGGAGTGGCAGAACCGCCTTTACATAGATCTCCGTCGGTTCGAGGAGTACCTTCCACAGAGGCTTCTCTTCTTCTCCTCCTCTACTGCCCTTAATCTTTTTATCGAGATCAACACCCTCCCTTCGAATCAGGGCGCGTATAAGAGAAAACCCGTTGCTGTGCACTCCCGAGGAGTCGAGCCCCACCAGCAGATCTCCCTCTTCGATTCGCCGGCCATCCACCAGGGCATCTCTCTCCACCACTCCCACGGCAAAACCGGCTATATCCAGATCTCCCGGACGGTAAGTGCCCGGCATCTGTGCAGTCTCTCCTCCAACCAGCGCGCAGCCGGCGGATAGACACCCCTCGGAGACACCGTGGACAAGCCTCGCAACCTGCTCGGCGGGTAGTTCGGCATAGGCGAGATAGTCGAGGAAGAAGAGAGGAGCCCCTCCGTGGCAGAGAATATCGTTTACGCACATAGCCACACAGTCTATTCCGACCCCTTCGAGCCGGTCGTACTCTACTGCAAGGTGGAGCTTTGTACCTACCCCGTCGGCACCCGATACCAGCACAGGGTCCCTGTAGTGTCCCAGTCTGTACAGCGAACCAAACCCCCCCACCTCCGCGAGCACGCGGTCGCTGCTCGTAGCCTTCATATCCTCCCTTATTCTCTCTACTACCTCATACCCGCTGTCCCGGTCGACCCCCGCCTCGCTATACTCCATTTTTACTCTCTTTCACCTGCTCCCGGGGCGCTCCCATGGGATACACCCCGCGGAAACAGCCGGTACAAAAATCGTCGCTGTTTTGGAGAGACTCAAAGAGCCCCTCGAGACTCAAAAAAGCAAGACTGTCCACCCCTATATGCTCCCGCACACGTTCAATATCGCGCTCGCTCGAGATGAGCTCCTTCCTGTAGGGAGTATCTATGCCGAAATAGCAGGGATACGCGACGGGAGGGGAGGCGATCCTCACGTGGATCTCCGCTACGCCGGAAGCCCTGAGACGATCCACAATCTTTCTCATGGTATGCCCGCGGACAATAGAGTCGTCGATCAGTACAATTCTCTTCCCTTTTACGGTGCTCTCCAGGGGGTTGAGCTTTACATGTACGGTTCTTCGTCTGTCCTCCTCGGAGGGCTGTATAAAAGAACGCCCTACATATCGGTTTTTTATAAGGGCTATCTCGTAGGGTATGCCCGCCTTTTTCGCGTAACCGATAGCCGCGGGGATCCCGGAATCGGGAACGGCGGCGACAAAATCCGCATCCACCGGTTCGATACCGGCGAGAACCTCTCCCGACTTCCGCCTCATCTCGTAGACCGATATACCGTCCATTACAGAGTCGGGCCGGGCAAAGTAAATGTATTCGAAGGAGCATGTCTGAGTGCGGGTCTTTTCCGTTATTTGGAGGGAGTTAACCCCCTCGTCGTTAATAACCACTATCTCTCCGGGCTCTATATCCCGGACAAACTCTGCTCCCGCCGCATCGAGGGCGCAGCTCTCCGAGGCCAACACATAGCCTTCGCCTATTTTGCCCATACACATCGGACGTATGCCGCTCCTGTCCCTGGCTCCCACGAGACAGTCCGAAGACATAACCAGGAAGGCGTAGGAGCCCTGTATTGCCTGAGTTGCATCCCACACCGCGTCCAAAAGGCCTTTTTTTACCGCCGACCGAGCCACAAGGTTGAGAATTACCTCCGAATCGCTCTCCGTTCGGAAGACACTGCCGGCCTCCTCTAACAGCTCCTGCATTATCTCCACGTTTACCAGGTTTCCGTTGTGGGCCACCGCAAGAGGACCCTGACGGGTGTGTCCGGTAAGGGGCTGGGCATTTACCCTGCCCGACCCTCCGGCAGTGGAGTAGCGGGTATGTCCTATTCCGATATTTCCGTCCAAGCCCTCCAGAACCTCCCTGGAAAAGACTTCCGTTACCAGCCCCGTCTCTTTATGAAGGGAAAACTGCCCGGGCTTGCTGCCGAGGTTGGTAACCATGCCCGCGCTCTCCTGGCCCCGGTGCTGGAGGGCGATGAGCCCGTAATAGATAGGAGCAACCACGGAGTCCGAAGCGTTTGACGGGAGCCATATTCCGAAGATTCCGCACTCTTCCCGGAGCTTATCCGTGTCGCTCATTCAACTGCTCCGCCTCCGGCCTTCTCCAACCGGCCCAGAATCTCGTGGTATGCATCCTCCACGTTTCCAAGGTCCCGTCGGAACCGGTCCTTGTCGAGCTTCTCGTTGGTTTCCGCATCCCAGAACCTGCAGGTATCCGGAGAAATCTCGTCGGCCAGGACTATCTCCGGGCCGCACCATCCGAACTCGAGCTTGAAATCGATAAGTTTTACCCCCATGGAGAGGAAAAAGGGCCTAAGCACTTCGTTGATCCGCTTGGTGTAGGAGTAGATAGTCTTTAGATCTTCCCACTGTGCCAATCCGAGTCCTACGGCGTGGTAGTCGTTCATGGGAGGGTCTCCCAAATCGTCGTTTTTGTAGGTAAGTTCGTACACCGGCTCCGAGAGAGGGGTGCCCTCTTCCACACCAAAGCGCTTGGACATACTTCCGGCAACCACATTCCGCACAATCACTTCGAGGGGGATAATCTTTGTTTTTCTGCACAACTGCTCTCTGGGGCCGATTTTTTCTATAAAGTGAGTCTTTACCCCCTTCTTTTCGAGCATCGTGAAAATCAGGGAGGTAATTGTATTGTTCATCTCTCCCTTTCCCGTGATGCTTCCCTTTTTCTCTCCGTTAAACGCGGTAGCATCGTCCTTGTAGTGAATGAGCACCACATTTTCATCTTCCGTGGCAAAAAGTTTTTTCGCCTTTCCTTCGTACAGCATTTTTCCTTTAGTCATTGAACACCTCCCTGTCCCTTGATTCTTCGAGAATTGCCTCCGCCCTCTTCCGGCGGAACCCTTCTATGCTCTTTTTTACTTCTCCACTTGCCTGCCCCCCTCCCGCTGCGATTATCTGAGCCGCTAAAAGACCGGCGTTAAAACTGTTGTTTACACCAACCGTCGCCACGGGAATACCCTTGGGCATCTGTACTATCGAGAGCAGCGCGTCCAGTCCGTCAAAGGCCGCCTTAATTGGTACTCCGATAACCGGAACCGTGGTAAAGGAGGCGATAACCCCCGGAAGATGAGCCGCCAGGCCCGCTCCGGCGATAAAACATACCGCTCCCTTTTGCTCCTGCTCTTTTACATACTCCTTTAAGGCTTCCGGGACCCGATGGGCCGAGAGAATTCTCGCCTCCCACTCGATACCCAGCTGATCAAGCGCATCCGCCGCCCCTTTCATCACCTTCGAGTCCGACCCGCTGCCCATTACTATTACCACCTTCATCAATTCTCTCCTTCTCCTTCTTAGTGTATGCAGTAAAATACTGCACCGCCGATTCAAAAAGCTTTTGATCCTTTTGCCCCGGGACGTTTACCGCAACTCCCCCTCCAATCCTCTCGGAGTGTGCCATTTTCCCCAAGATCCGACCGTCCGGGCTTATTATTCCCTCTATTCCGGCGTCGGAACCGTTAGGATTATCGGGGTAGGCAGCAGCAGGTCTGCCCTCTCCATCGCAGTACCTGAATACCACCTGCCCGTTCTCAAAGAGTTCCTCTATCAGATGAGGCGAAGCGGTAAACCGCCCCTCTCCATGAGAAACAGGCAGGGTATGCACCTCTCCGGGGAACAAATTCCGCAGCCATGGAGAGCTCGAGGTCACGGCAACTGTCCGAATGTAGCGGGAGACATGCCGGCCTATGCTGTTAACGGCGAGAACCGGTCCCTCCGGTGTCGGATCTCTGTACTCACCAAAGGGCAGCAGCCCCGTCCGCACCAGCGCCTGAAACCCGTTGCAAATTCCCAGAACAAGACCGTCCCTATTCCAAAGGAGGTTCTCTATAGCCTCTTTTACCGCCGGGCTCCGAAGCACCGCCGCTATATACTTGGCCGAACCGTCGGGCTCATCCCCCGCACTAAATCCGCCGGGAATCATAAAAATGCGGCATCTCTCGATGGCGGAGGCAAGCTCGGAAATCGACTCCTCCACCTGCTCAAAACTTTTCCATCGGAATATCGGAAGCTCCGTTACCGCCCCCGCCCGTCGGAACTGCAGAGCCGACTCCTCCTCGCAGTTGGTCCCCGGGAAGACGGGAATGCAGACCCGCGGAGTTTCTTTTGTAGGTGCTTT
>JBKHFZ010000200.1:0-4331 GCA_046539925.1 Spirochaetaceae bacterium | reverse complement strand
TCCCATCCCCATCAGCAGGATCATTGCAAAAAAGGTTACCAGGTCGAACCTCAGCAACGAACTCTGTTTCCCCTCTTCATTATTTCCCCTGTGTGTCATCGATTCACCCCGTCGTTGTGCAGCCAACCCCAATCAAGCTCCTCTATCGCTTCCTCGTAGCTCTGTTCTGCAAATATTCCCTGGAAAATAATATTTGCCGCACGAATTGCCCACCATTCCCATTCGTTCTCAGCTTCTACCATTGTTACTACCACCACCTGCTCCTCCGGCGGAGCACCGTAGGGACCGTTTGCGCCAAACCACGCCGTCCATCTGTCGTCGTATCCGACCTCACCGGTACCGGTCTTACCTGCAATCTCCACCGCCTCCGTAGTAACGGCAGGCTCTGCAGTACCGTGGTCGATAACTCCCCGCATATCCTCCTGTACTTTCTTAAAAGTCTCTTTTCTCATTGTGGAAGAGCGCAGGAGCTCAGGCTCCAGAGTCTCCTCTACAGCACCGGTAACCGAGTCTCTCATCTCCTTTATTATACGGGGTTTATACACCTCTCCCTCGTTTACCGTCATTGCAATCATGTTGGCCATCTGCATGGGAGTTACCGCAAGGTATCCCTGTCCGATGGACATATTAACCGTATCCCCTCCCACCCATTGTGAGTTGAGATTCTGTTTTTTCCACTCCGGGTTCGGCACCTGCCCCTTTATCTCTCCAGGCAGATCGACACCGGTGTACTCGCCGAAACCGTAATTTTTCGAGTAGCGGAAAATAGTATCCACGCCAAGGTAATTCAAGCCCAGGGTATAATAGTATACATCGCACGACTCGGCGAGACCGTTAGACAAATCCACACGGCCGTGCCCCTCCTTCTTATGACAGTTAAACACCCTGTTACCCACCCTCATAGAACCTTCGCAGAGAACTGTTTTCTCCGGAGATAGTGCTTCTTCCTCGTAGGCGGCGGAGGACATTACGATTTTGAACACGGAAGCGGGGGCGTAGCTCGATTGAATAGTCCGGTTGATAAAGGGATAGTTGGAATCCAGGGACATCTCGCTGAAAGTTCCAATCCGGTCCGGAGAGCTGAAAATATTGGGGTCGTACCATGGATAGGAAACCATAGCGAGTATTTCTCCAGTAGCGGGTTTTAATACAATAGCGGAACCCGTTCTTTCTCCCAATGCCTCTTCGGCAAGCTTTTGTATATCTCTGTCGATGGTGAGCACAAGATTCAAGCCGTTCTCGGGTGGAATCTCCTCGATAACCTCTCCATCCATAGCCCTGCCGTGGGCGTCTACCGTGAGAAAACGTCTTCCGTTTTCTCCTCGGAGAATCTTATCGTACTGTTTTTCTACACCGCTTTTTCCTATAACAGAGTTAATTCCGTATCCCTCATTGTACTTTACCCTCAGCTCTTCCGAGGTAATACTCCCCACATAGCCAACAGTATGGGAAAGAGAGTCAAGATCATGATACTGGCGTACAGGCTTGCTGTGCCATGTAACGCCGGGAAACTTTTCTATGCGCTCGGCTATATAGGAGATCGTGGAAAAATTGACTCCCCCCTTTATCTCTACAGGTTGATACACAGACCTGTAGTTAGAGGGAATTTTAGAACGGATGTGTTCGGAAGAGACGTTTAGAACGTTGGATAACTTTTCCACCACTTCCTGCAGGGTCTCCGAACTCAACTCAGCCGGAATTATATCGACAGCGAAGGAGTCTCTGTTGGTGACGAGGGGCTCGTCAAAGTTGCGATCATAAATCTCTCCCCTCTGTGCTTGAACAGGAATTATTCGCCTGCTTACACTCTGCGCCCGGCTCTTGTACACACCTTCCTCAATAATTTGCAAGTGGAACAGGTAAGCCCCGTATATCAGTATAACAGCGACAAAAAGAAAACTGAGCGCAAAAAGCCTGTTTTTATAGGTATTTCTGATTTTATTTGCCGAATGATAACCCGTATCCACTTTACTCTACTCGTTAACCAAACATTGTATGTGTCCGCTCTTTTACAAGACCGGACACACGAAGCAGTGCATAGATAAAAGGTGCCGCAACACCGTTCATTGCTATCTCTATTAAAAAGTTTACCCCAAATACAGAGGGAAGATTTTCCGGGAGAAACAGAGCAAAAAGAACAAACGATCCAAGAGCTTTAATTACCGTTGCAGAGACCGCCAGTAAAAGCGGTATTGTTATCGGATCTATATAGACCTTTTCTCTGGTAAAACCGTATATATGCCCAATCGTTGTGTCGATAATCCCATGAAAACCAAAGGGTGCGAGGGAAAGAAAATCCTTTAGCAGCCCGACGATAAAGCCAATTATTTTCCCGTGCATAGGACCGGTTACATGAGAGAAAAAAACGAGAAAAATCAGCGTAAAATCCGGGCGCACTCCCATAATTTGGATTTCGGATAATACAGTAGACTGAAGTATAACAAATAGTACAATTATTCCCGTATAGAGGATACTTTTTTTTATGTTCATCCCTTCTCCTCTTCGTTTTTAAGCACAAATACATACTCCAAGCGGGAAAAATCTATAATGGGCTCGATCTCGAGGGTTAAGGAGGGTTCCCATTCGGGTGCTTCGAAAGAACGGACACGTCCAATATAAATTCCTCGAGGATATACTGAGCTGAGCCCGGAAGTTACCACAAGATCTCCGAAACCAATCTCCTCTTTTGCCTGTTTTTTTACAAACTCCATGTATACCAGTTCTGTATTTGCCCCACCTCCCCGCACGAGACCTTCATACCGATTTATACGCATTCGAGCGGACACATAGGAAGATCTGTCGATTATTGGTAAAATTTGCGCCGTATACTCCCCTACCTCTACAACTCTTCCTACCAGCCCCTGAAACCCTTCGGAATAGGCAACTACCGCCTCATCCTCCTCTATACCGTGCTTCTCTCCCTTGTTAATCGTAAAACCGCCGAAAAGGGTGTGTACATCTTTGGCCACTATACGGGCGGCAACATGAGGTCTGGAGAGCTCCTCGGAGAATCCGAGTAAAGTACGCAACTGCTCATTTTCTCTTTGCAGGTCCAGGATATCCCTTTCTATATGCTGGTATTCGTCAATTTTTTCGCGTAATTGATTGTATTCCGACCTCAGTTTCCTCAGTTCGGCAATAGAGTTAAAGGTATCCGAGAAAAAGTTTCCTACACGGGATACACCCATCTGAAAAACTGATGCCGCCGAGTAACCGAAGCCCTTTGACTGAGCAACAACACCGGCACTTTGTACCGATAAGAGCAACAAAGCACAAACGATTAATAAGACATATACCGCAGCTTCCCGGTGGGCGGAAAAGAAGCGCTTGAGTTTATCCATTATTATTAACTGCTGATGCTGTTGTATATTGTATTGTGGCTGTTTTCACCGGCGTATCGCGCGTGTTCAAAAAACATTCCAGCTCCCTTGGACACACACAGAAGAGGCTCTTCCGCCAAAAGAACCGGTACTCCCGTCTCCTTGGCTATAAGTTTGGGTAAGCCCTTTAAAAGCGAGCCGCCTCCTGTCATGACAATTCCCCTCTCCACTATATCCGCGGCCAGCTCCGGGGGTGTCTCCCCTAGAGTCCTCTTTATCTCTTCAATTACCGCTCCAATAGGCTCCTGGAGTGCTTCCCGAACTTCCACACTGTCTATCTCCAGCCTCCTCGGAAGCCCGGTAATTGCGTCGGTCCCCTTTATCTCCATCTTTTCTATCTGCTTATCCGCGGTAGCGTTACCTATAGTCATTTTGAGATTCTCCGCGGTCTGTTCTCCCACTATCAGGTTATGAACGCTCCTTACATGTTTGATAATCGCTTCGTCAAATTCGTCCCCCCCAAGACGGATTGCGTTGGTAACAACCATACCTCCAAGGGAAATTACGGAGATTTCGGTGGTTCCTCCCCCTATATCGCAGACCATGTGTCCGGCAGGCTCGAATATGGGGATGTTTGCCCCTATAGCGGCAGCGAGGGACTCCTCTATAACCTTTACTTCCCGGGCCCCCGCCTTATAGGCGCTCTCTTCTACGGCCCTGCGCTCAACCTCGGTAATACAGGTGGGAACACCAATTACCATTCTTGGTTTTACAAACAGACGCCTTGGAAGGATTTTCGATATAAAATATCGTATCATTTTCTCTGTGGTTTCCAAATCCGCGATTACCCCGTCTCTTAAAGGACGGATGGCAATAATATCACCGGGGGTCTTCCAGAGCATCCGCTTGGCCTCTGCCCCCACTGCAACCACCTTTTTTGTCCCCCTCTCTACGGCAACTACCGAAGGCTCACTAATAACTATTCCTTTCCCCCTCACATATATGAGAGTG
>JBKHFZ010000199.1:0-4361 GCA_046539925.1 Spirochaetaceae bacterium | reverse complement strand
CGCTGCCGGCCATACCCGGCCTGCCCCCTATCTCTACAGCTCTGCCGGCCATAACCGTCTCCCCGCAGCGGCTGCAAACCCTGTTCTCCTGCATCTCCGCATACCCCGGAACATCAAGCTCAACCTCTTCGAAACTGAAAATCTCCGAGGAGGCTTTGAGCACGGCAAAACTCGCCTCCGCGGATACCGCCTTAAACCGGCGGACCTTTTCCGGGTCTCTCCCGTGAGCGCTTACCACCTCCTCGAAGGAGGGGGTAAACGCGGGAACCTCTCGGTCTATAATACTGCGGTAGTCATTGCCCGCGGTGAGCCGAAGCCCCCTTCCGGTTCTGTTGCCCAGGGTAAGCGCTGTTTTCCCCAGGTCATGAAAAATCAGACCGTTGTTGCCGAAGCTGCAGCCGCTTACCGCCTGTACACCGTCGGTCATGCAGTTGTTCGTCTCCACTATCGCCAAAAGCTCCTCGAGACCCTCCGCCTTCATCAGGTCCGAGACAGAAAGGCCGATGAGCTCTGCAAAACCGTGGAGCCCCTCCACCGCGGCCATCACGCCGAGGGACAGGCCGGGACAAAAGTGGCCGTGCAGCTGAGCTGAAATTCTCAGAAGCCGGGGCAGGTTCCTCTCTTCTATGAGGGGTATCAGTCCCGCCCTGGGGTCAATTGATTCAGCCTCCTCCGACTTGCCGTACTCTGCGGTATATTCTCTCATTGTTCCTCTTCTCCCTCCGACTCGTCCACGGGAACCACCACCGGATGCGCCCCGTATCGGTGCACCTCCACCGGTATACCGTAGACCTCTTCGATTATTCCGCCGTGTATGCCGGACTTGTCCACGGCGGAGTAGATCTTCCCGTCTTTTAGAAATATAAATTTGTCCGCATACCTAAAGGCGGTATTGAGGTCGTGCATGGACATAACCACACACATCGGGTGCTCCCGTACAATACCGCGCAGCAGACGAAGAACAGCCACCTGATTTTTCAGATCAAGGGAGCTCGTAGGCTCGTCGAGGAGCATAACCGTCGGCTCCTGCGCTACCGACCTGGCAATGCAGACCTTCTGATACTCCCCCCCGCTCATAGAGTCTACGTAGCGCAGAGAGAGGTGTTCCATATCCACACTCCGCAGAGCATAATGGGCTCGCTCTAGATCGTCTTTGGTAATTCTCCACCCGAGGTAGGGCTTTCTTCCCAAAAGCACCGCATCGAAGGCGGTTACCCTGCCGGGCTCGCTCTGCTGCGCCACGTAGGCGGTTTTTTTCGCAATCTCCTTCGGAGAGCTTGCAAGAATATCCGTCTCGTCTATATACACGCTCCCGCCGCGGGGGGTGAGGATGCCGTTTATGCTCCTCAGGAGAGTCGTCTTTCCCGCTCCGTTCGGCCCCAGGATCGCGGTAATCTCGTGGGCCCTTACCTCAAAGGAGATATCTTCGAGTACGGGGGTGCCGTTGTAGCGGAAGGAGAGGCCGTCTACCCGGAGTATCATCGCCTGTACCCCCTTATAAGCAGGTAGATAAAGGCGGGGGCCCCGAGAAACGCGGTAAGAATGGCCACGGGCAGCACGTGGGGCGACATTACAACCCTCGCCGCCGTATCCGCCGCCGTAAGGAGGATTGCCCCCATTATTGCCGAGCCGGGAAGGAGAAAGCGGTGGTCGTCTCCCACCAACCTTCTCACCATGTGCGGACAAATCAGCCCCACAAAACCGATAACCCCCACAAAAGAGATAATTACCGCGGTAACCAGGGAAGCGGTAACCATTCCCACAAGGCGGATCCTCCCTACCGCTACCCCGAGGGACTTGGCGGTCTCATCCCCCGTATTGAGGGCGTTGTAGTTCCAGCGCTGCAGCATAAAGTAGAAAAGCGAGAGCAGGGTAACCACCCCTATAATGGAGAGCTCTCCCCAGCTCGCCCTGGCCAGATCCCCGAAGGTCCAGAAGACCATCGCCGCAAGCTGCACATCGTCGGCAAAGTACTGCAGAAACATCGTTCCCGCCGAGTAGAGAGCCCCCAGGGCAATCCCGGTAAGCACCATCACCTCCGGAGAGGTCCGCTTTACCTTTGCCACCCCCAGGATAACCGCCGCGGTAAGCACGCAGAAAAAGAAGGCCGAGAGCGTGGTGGTATAGGGGTTAGAGAGGGTAATCGCCTCCGAGCCTCCGCTCTGCATGGACCCGCTTCCGAGAATCATAACGGAAAAAGCCGCTCCAAAGGCGGCGGCGTTGGAGATGCCCAGGGTAAAAGGGGAGCCGAGGGGGTTGCGAAGGATCGACTGCATAACCGCACCGGAGACCGCCAGCCCCGCTCCGGAGGCCACCGCCGCGAGGGTCTGGGGAAGGCGTATCTGAAAGATAATGGTACTCAGCCTGCGAGTGGTATCTCCGTAGCTCAAGGTACGCACCACATCCCCAAAGGGAATCGATACAGGACCGACGGAGATGGAGACTACAAAGAGGAGACCTAAAATCAAAAGCCCTGCAAAATTGATACCAATTTTTCTTCCAATATATCCGGAGTATTGCGCCGGAACGGCGCCTTTATGCGTGGACATAGCCGCACTCACCCTTAGAAGGAGATCCTCCCGAAAGACAGATTGTCGAAAGCGCTGTTGAGCTCCTCGAATACCGGTGCACCCACGAGAAACTCGTAGATCTCGTCGGCCTTCTCCGCCGGTTCAATATCGTCAAACCGGTCGGGGTAGAGCACCGTGCCTATAAAATAGGCATTTGCAATAATGGAGCCGAAGTTGCGGGTATACCAGTTGTAGGGAAGCACTCCGTAGACCTCTCCTTCCTCTACCGCCGTCAAATCGTCATAGGCCGGATCGTTTTTCAGCTGATACAGAGCGCTCGATTGGGGATCGGACTGGAGGGTGGAGACATCGACAAAAAGCACCTCCGGGTCCCACTTTACTATGCTCTCCCGGGAGGTGTGGGCATGCTGCAGCTCATCGAGACTCTTTTGGGGATCGTAGGCCACATTGCGCGCCTCTACAAACATAAAGGGAGGGTACGCCGGTTCGGTGGACGTAAGCCCGTGGGGCCCTTTAAAAGCGATCCCCCCGACATAGCATGAACGCTTCTCCTCCTCGGGAACACCCTCCGTCCTCTCCGAGAGATCGGCAATAGACTCTTCAAAAAAGGAGACAAGCTCCTCTGCCCTCTCTTCCGCCTCCAACACCTTCCCCAGGGTTCTGAGGGAGCGGAAAAAGTCGTCCCTGTAGCCAAAGAGGTCTCCGTAGTTGAGCGCCACCACCGGAACTCCCGTTTTCCGCTCCAGCTCCTCCGGGCTCATTCCCATTTCCGGGTAGGTTTTGAAAATCACCTGCGGCAGCGGCTCGAGAGAGACTATGCGTTCCGGGTTGTCGTGGCCCCGAAACTCCCCAAAGGTCGGCAGGTTCCTGAACTGCGGATTGGCAAGTGCGTAGGGGCGTGCGTCGAACTCGGGCCGTCTGGTCTCCATATCGTCCACCGCAACTACCCTATCCTGCCGCTCGAGGTAGCTCACAAGGCGCAATGCCCCCGAACCCGAACAGATTATATGCTCCGGGTTCTCGGGAAGGCTCACCTCCCGGCCAAGGGCGTCTGTCACGGTAATTTCGCCCTCCGAGCTCTCTTCTCCTTCCGCGTCGGCCTCCTTACTTCCCCCCGCAAAAACGAACACCGGAAAAACCAGCGCACATATCAGTATCAATGCAAAAAGCCGCAGTCTCGTCCCTCCAAGAGTACTGTCCTGTCTCCGCATATATCCAATTCCGTCCATAAAACCCCCGTGAATCTTCTACTTGTGGTGAGATATTGAGGATATCACCATATACAATCATAGTCAATCAGGATTCATCAAGGAACGTGTGGTGCCCCCCCTGGGCTTGCACGGGAGGATATCAGCCCTTTTCAGGTAAGTTTTGGAGAGTGGTTCAAAGCCTGGGTAGAAGTGGTGTGCCAGTGGTGTGCAAGTCGAATTTGACCGGCTTTTTGGTGCTTTTCCCCAAGCTTTGAACCACCCATTACACAAAGAGCACCAGACTTGAGGCCATTACCAGCATCCCGCCGATAAGACCGTAGATGGCGATGTGGTGTTCTCCGTACTTCTCCGCCGTAGGGAGAAGCTCGTCCAGGGAGATGTAGATCATAATCCCCGCAACGGCGGCAAAGGTGAATCCGAACATCGATTCCCCAAAAATCTTCTGCAGCAGGAAATAGCCGGCAAGCGCGCCGATGGGCTCGGCAAAACCGGAGATGGACGAATAGAAAAAGGCCTTCTTCCTGCTCCCGGTAGCGTAGTAGATAGGCATGGAGACCGCTATTCCCTCGGGGATGTTGTGTATTGCTATGGCGATGGCAATGCTAATCCCCAGGGCGGG
>JBKHFZ010000198.1:0-4500 GCA_046539925.1 Spirochaetaceae bacterium | reverse complement strand
GATTAGAAGCCTCCCAGGATTAAAAGCCGCGGGAGTAGTATATCTTCTTGGAAGCCTTTAGAATTGCTCTTGTGCCTCGGCCTCCACGTACCGCCTTTAGTAGAAGGTCTTTCTCCAGGGGAACAATCCCGCCCAGGTAATGAACCGGAAGGTGGTCAAACACTTCGGGTATCATCGGCGTGGTGGGGCCGAGCATGGCACAGGGAGTATTTCTGTGGAGGTGAGAGAGGACCTCCTCGGTAGTACCGTTTATTACACTGGTGGAGGTAAACACGAGGCCCTTTGCCTCTCCGGATTCCAGGAATCTATAGAACTCCTCCTGCTCGCCTATACCCTTTCCTATATCGTGGACTCGAAGAGACGCGCCTGCAGCCTCGACCTTTGCAGCCACTGGACCGAAAAAACCTGCCATTGCCACGGTATCTCCCTTTTTTACCTGAAAATCCTCCAAAAGAGAGTCGTTATCCTCCCTAAACTCCAGCGCCCTGGTGTGGTTAAGGGCGTTTACCGCAGCGAGGGCGGCCGAACGTTCTACGAGGTTCTCCGAGAAGAGCAGTTCCAATAGCATGGAAGCGGGTGCTCCCTCGAAGTCTCGGGTGTCGTGAAAAAGCGAACACGATTCCTTGCCGGTGATGTAGGTAAAGGCGATACCCATACTGCCGTCGGAGAGAACCGCGGCGGTGTATCCAAGTCCCAGAAGCAGGTAGTCCACCTTTAGTTTTTCCGCCTTATCCGCATAGAGTTTCTGCATTTTTCGGTATATTTCCATAGTCCGATTGTATCAGATTTTTCAAATTATGGGGGCGGGGAAGGCTGTTACGGAGACAAAAAAGTTTATTTCAATTAAAATAAGCAGAGCTATTAGGAGAACAGGATATGTCGAAGCTGTGGCAGAAAAATTATACCCTCGATGAGCTTATAGAAGAATTTACCGTTGGAGAGGACTGGAAGCTGGACAGGGAGCTCGTTATCTCCGACTCTCTCGCGAGTATAGCCCATGCAAAGGGTCTGGAGAAGATCGGTTTTCTCTCCGGGCAGGAGAGAGAGGCTTTAGAGACTGCGCTGCGGGAGATTATGGAGGAAGCGGGAAAGGGTAACTTTGCAATTGCACCCTCCGACGAGGACGGACATACTGCTATAGAGAACGTGCTGGTAAAGCAGGCGGGAGAGGCGGGAAAAAAGATACACACCGGCCGCAGCAGAAACGATCAGGTTTTGGCGGCGCTGCGTCTCTACGGAAGGGATGCCTCCTTCCGTATTATCGAAGCGGGGACAGGGCTGGTTACCTCTCTTATCCGGTGTGCCGCGGAGAACGAGAAGGTTCCCATGGTAGGAAGAACCCATATGCAGATTGCGATGCCCTCCTCGGCAGGGCTGTGGGCCTCCTCTTTTGCCGAAGAGCTTTTCGACGACCTCTCCCATCTGTTCAGGACGGCGCGGCATATAGACCAGTGTCCCCTCGGTTCGGCCGCCAGTTACGGAGTACCCATACAGCTCGAGAGAGAGTATGTAAGCCGCCTCCTCGGCTTTCGTACCCTTCAGAGAAACGTTCTCTATGCAAACAATGCCAGGGGCAAGTTTGAGAGTGTACTCCTCGATGCCGGGGATCAGCTTCTGCTCACATTGAGTAAAATGGCCCAGGACCTTATTCTCTTCTCCCTCCCGGAGTTCGGCTACGTGAGCCTTCCCGATGAGCTCTGCTCCGGTTCGAGCATTATGCCCCAAAAAAAGAACCCCGACGCCCTCGAGCTGATAAGGGGAAAGTCTGCAACTCTCTCTGCCTATGCGCAGAATGTAAAGATGGTTATACGTTCGCTGCCGAGCGGTTATAATCGGGATTTTCAGGAGACGAAGGAGCCCTTTCTTCGGGGGATGCGTCTTATTCACCGTTCTCTCCTGGTTATGCAGAGAACCGTCGATTCCATGGTGTTTAACAAAGAAGCTATGCGTAAGGCCTTTTCCCGGGAGGTCTTTGCCACCGATGCCGCTATCGAGCGGGTTAAGGGAGGGGAGAGCTTCCGAGAGGCCTACAGGTACGTGGGAACCCATCTTGATGAATTGGAAAACAGGCGGGCCGAGGAGAGCATTGCTCACAGAACTTCCGCCGGCTGCGCGGGGAACCTCGGTCTTAAAGAGCTCTCCCGAGGGGTTGAGGATTTGCAAAGAAGCGTGGGAGAGGCTGAAGAGAAGAGCAGAGCCGCTCTGGAGGCTCTTGCGGAAGGTTCCCCCCGCCCCACCGCTCTGTGGGACGGGAAGGTCGAGAGTTAGGAATTATCCTTATCGGCTTCAGCCCCGCCGCCCGACTCTCCTGACTCAGCGGGTGCCTCGTTGTCGGTGGATGTATCGCTGTCTGACTCAGCGGGCTCCCCGGAGTCGGAAGGAGTTTCGGTGTCGGAGTCGGCGGGCTCCCTTCCCATGGCCTCTCTTACAATGGCGTCGACCTCTTTGCCGTTTATCTCCTCCCTTTCCATAAGTGCCTCGACCAGGGCCTCCAGGGCTGCCCGTTCGGAGGTCAGGATATCACGGGACCGGGAGTACGCGTGCTCGAGTATCTCCCGCATCTCCATATCCACCTCTCTGGCGGTCTGCTCGCTGTACTGTTTGCCCCTGGCAAGCTCTTCCCCCAGAAATACATTTCCAGATTCGTCTTGCAGATGAATTTTGCCGAGAACGTCGCTCATACCCCAGCTTGTAACCATCTTTCGTGCCATTTGGGACGCAGTCTGAAGATCGTTTTCCGCACCGGTGGTTGAGGATTTATAGACGGTCTCTTCGGCTGCTCTACCTCCAAGCATAACCGAGATTCTGTCTTCCAGCTGCTTTTTATGGTATATGTAGTGGTCCTGCGCGGGGAGCTGGTGGGTTACACCCATCGCCCTTCCCCTGGGGATAATGGTAACCTTGTGGATGGGATCGGTATTGGGCAGCTCGTACGCCACGAGGGTATGCCCCGCCTCGTGGTAGGCGATAAGGCGTTTCTCCTCTTCGGAAAGCTTCATGCCGGATCGCGTAAGACCGAGGAGTATAATGTCCCGGGCATTGTCTATGTTCTCCTGTTCGAGGGTGGTCTGCTTCTTCCGTGCGGCAAGCTGTGCCCCCACGTTAAGAAGGTTCTCCAGGTCCGCACCGCTAAAGCCGGGTGTTCCTCGAGCGACCTCGCCGAGTTTTACCGTTTTGCCTATGGGATGCTTTTTCGCGTGTACCTGCAGAATTTTTTCCCGGTCTTCGAGGGTGGGGAGGTTTATGGTAATTTCACGGTCGAACCTTCCCGGTCTCTTGAGGGCGGGGTCGAGGATATCCGGTCTGTTGGTAGCCGCGATGATAATAGTGCTCTCGTGCTGCTCAAAACCGTCCATCTCCGAGAGAAGCTGGTTGAGGGTCTGCTCCCTCTCGTCGTGTCCCCCCCCGAGGCCTGCACCCCGGTGGCGCCCTATGGAGTCGAGCTCGTCGATAAAGATGATGCTCGGGGAGTTCTTTTTTGCATCGTTAAACATGTTGCGAACACGGCTCGCCCCTACACCTACGAACATCTCCATAAAATCGGAACCGCTGGTACTGTAGAAGGGTACTTCCGCCTCTCCCGCTATTGCTCGGGCTATGAGGGTTTTACCCGACCCGGGAGGGCCTACCATCAAAACACCGCGGCTCGGCCGAGCTCCGAGTTTTTCGTATTGCTCCGGGTTTTTGAGGTAGTCGACGATATCCATTATCTCTTCTCTCTCGTTATCGAGACCGGCGACATCCTCAAAGGTGGTCTTTACCGTCGTCTTGTCATAGAGTCTGGCTTTGTTCTCTCCCACGGAGAACATATTCTGCCCTCGAGCGCGCATGCTCTTCCACATAAAAAAACCGAGCCAGACGAGGATGAGGAGGGGCAGAAGGCTGCCGAGAATTTCCCAGAAACCGCGCTGGTTTGCCGATTTGGTAACTACATTCACGCCCTGCTGCTCCATAATCTTGAGCAGCTCATCGTCTCCCGTGGCGGGCAGATAGGTGGTAAAACTGTCTATTTGGGTGCCGTCTACGGTGGTGGTCTGATTGAGGGTTCCGTTTATGGTATCTTTCTCCATTACCACTCTGCTCACCCTTTCGCTTCGTACGAGTTCTTTAAAACGGGTGTAGCTTATTACGTCTCCTCCCTGCTGCATAAGCATAATATTGAAAAAAGGAAGAAGTATAAGAAGAATTACTATAATCCAGGTAAATTTGGAGAAGTTCCAGTTACCCTGTGGGAATTTTGAGTTCTGTTTATCTTGATTGTTCTGCTCTTTCTTATCCTTGTTGCCGTCGATATTCATCCATAAGCCTCCACAGGTAAAATACTACGAAAAGAGGGAAAATATCAAACAAAAAACCCCTTATTAACGGAAGGGCTTCCAAAAAACGAATTTTTTGAACAAGCCTATGAGCGGGTGTTTCTGTGGAGAAACACTCCGTTGCGGTAGCCCTGTATTTCCGGCCTCTGAAAGGCCATATCCAGCCTCTTTTCTGCCAGAGCGG
>JBKHFZ010000197.1:0-4501 GCA_046539925.1 Spirochaetaceae bacterium | reverse complement strand
CCCTCCCCGCCGCCGCCATCGTCAATACCGGTATCGATAAAAACCGAGCGTTGATAATTCTTCTGCCAACTGTTGTAGAAGCGAAAGATGGCCTCTGCGTTCTTTTCGCCGTACCGCTTTCGGTACCCCTCGAAGGAGTCCTTCAACGAGGGGTCGAGGGATACCCTATTCCCCCTTTTCCCGAAGGGGGTAAGCCCCTCTTCGTACCACCCCGGGGTTATATAAAAGGTTCCGGGGGTTTTTTCGAACTCCCTGCGATACCGTGTGTCTGAGCCGAGAAAGAGAGCGATGCAGTCGTGCACCCGGGGAATAAAGAGGGGGAGGGTGCGGGACTTCACACCCGCCACACCCCGGCCGCAGACTCCGTAAAGAATGGCTATCCCGGAGCAGACACCCTCATCTTCCAACCTCTCTATTGTCTCCTGCAAAACTTCCCGCAGGCGGCCGGGTGTGGCGTGCAGCCCCCCCTCAAGAAAGATGATATTCCCCCTATCTACCCCTTCCAGGGTGCCTGAAGCCAACAGAGCCTCTATTTCAGGCTTGAATACTCCGCAGGCTATCAACGCCTTCTTATCTCTTCTCTCGATCATAATGACAGCATATCCGGTCAATGAGATTTATTCCACAGTCTTGACAGATCCGGAAGAGATGAGGACCCGGGAATAGGTGCGGCATACGGAATCAACATCCATTCGAAGGAGCAGGAGATTCTCGCTGCCGCCGGTACCATAGAAGAGGCGATACTAGGCAGAGTCCACTAATATTTTGACGCTGACGCATAGTAGGACTCGACAATCTTGTCCATAATGCGGGCCGTCCTCAAAGCGCTCTCCCCGGTGCTCGGACAGATGCTCGACTCGCTCAAGGCCTGCGAGCCGTGGGTCAGAAAAATCTGCAGGTCCTTGACCACGGACTCAATAAGGGGCTGCTGCACGTGTTCCGGCTGCGGGAGATCGAAATATTCAGTTTTGCCCCTCGAGTGCAACTCCACCTTCTCGGTACCGAGGGTAGAAAAGCGGATGCTTCCCTCCGTACCTGTAACCGTATTCACATCGAGATTCTGCCCAGCGTCGAAACACCAGATTCCGCTTCCCACCGCTCCGCATTCGAACCGCCACGCAGCACCAACCGTGTCCTCCGCCGGGTAGTAAGCCCCCTGGTGTGCGGCAATTCCGCATACATCATCAATAGGCCCGAGAAGATAGTCGTAAAAATCGAGGGTGTGCGAGGCGAGATCGAAAAAATATCCTCCGCCGGCTATCTCCGGACGCACACGCCAGGGCAATGTGTCGCCGCTCTGCGGCGAGGGAGGGGTAAAAAGGGTGGTAAAGACCGTCCTCACCTCTCCAATTCTTCCTGCATCCACCAGTTCTTTTACCTTGAGAAAGCGGGGCAGCCTCCTTCGATAATAGGCAACATAGAGGGGAATCTTTGTCCTTCTGCTCGCCTCGTACATCTCTTCGGCCCGAGCCAACGAAGCGGCCATGGGTTTTTCCACGTAGACTGGTTTTCCCGCCTCTAAGGCACGAATTGTGTAATCTCTGTGGGAGGAGGGTGGAGTGGCGATATATACCGCATCGACCTCTGGATCGGCGATCAACTTATCTGCATCGGTGTACCAGCGAGGTACGCTGTGCCTCCGAGCATAATCTTCGGCTTTCTCCCGGTCTCTGCGCATAACAGCAAGGAGAGAAGATCCCTCTACCTTCTGAAAAGCAGGTCCGCTCTTCTTCTCTGTAACGTCGCCGCAGCCGATAATACCCCACCTTACAGTCTTCATATTCACCTCTCACCCCTTTATCGGTACACTCCACTTTTTCTTGACACCGGCATAATTTCGCTATAGAATAATTTTCGAAAGGAAACGTAAATGACAATAAATCGCAGGCATGAAGAGATTCTCAAAATACTGTCACGGCTGCGCTCGGTGAGCGTGACCGAGCTCACCAGACGGCTCGCTGTCTCAGAAGTAACCATTAGAAAAGACCTCTCCACACTGGAAGAGATGGGCCAGCTGCTTCGAAGCAGGGGGGGAGCAGACCTGGCGGAGGACAAAAGCATACGCCAGCCTCTCACCATCCGCCGGAGAGAACACCTGGAACAGAAAAAGACCATTGTAAAGCGGGCGGCTACCTTTATTCGTGAGGGAGACACAATTTTCCTCGACTCCGGTTCCACCTGCACACTGCTGGCAAAAGAACTGTGCGGCATGAACCTGAGAGTTGTAACAAATTCTCTGGATGTTTTGACGGTACTAGCCGACTGTCAAGGCTTGTCCGTTATATCCGTTGGAGGAAACTACAGGATGGAGGCAGGCTCTTTTATCGGACCAATGGCGGAGGATAATCTCAAGAACTTTCAGGTCGAAACTGCCTTCTTGGGGGCCACAGCCTTCTCCGGCGAAGGCCTTTTCTCGGCACAAAATATTATCGAGAGCAGAATCAAGTCTATGGCGCTTCAAGTAGCCAGGAGGGGCATAGTCCTTGCCGATTCTTCCAAATACGGAATATCCGCCTTTTCGGTTTTTGCACGGCCGGAAGATGTGGATGTTCTTATTACCGACTCGACTTTCGAGGAAGTACCGGTTTTTCAAAACTTGGGTATAGAGGTGCTCTTTGGAATTCATACTCAATAAAAAAATAGAGAGGAGGGAAACGACATGAAGTATAGAAAGATAGGAACATCAGGAATTGAAGCTTCTGTAATCGCCGTTGGAGCCTGGGCAATGGGCGGCTGGATGTGGGGTGGTACCAACGAGAAAGAGTCCATAGACACGATACACGCAGCCCTCGACGAAGGGGTTAATTTTATCGACACTGCACCTATTTACGGCTTCGGCGTCTCTGAAGAGATTGTTGGGAAGGCAGTCAGCGACCGTAGAGACCGAGTTGTCCTTGCCACGAAATGCGGAATGGTGTGCAGACCAGATGCAGGAGATTTTAAGTTCAATGCAAACGCCCTCGGCGTCGACCCCGACGGGATAATACCTGTGAGAGTCTATCAAGGTGCCTCCTCCATTCGACAGGAGGTCGAGCAGAGCCTGCGGCGGCTGAGAACCGATTATATCGATGTGTATCAGCCCCACTGGCAGGACAGCACAACGCCGGCAGCTGAGACCATGGAGACATTGGTTAAACTGAAGGAAGAGGGGAAGATACGAGCCATCGGTTTGTGTAATTCTACTATCGATGAAATTTCCGAGTTCCGCAAGGTTGGGCACATAGATTCGGATCAGGAGAAGTATTCGATGCTCGATCGCAGCCTCGAAGATAAACAGATACCCTACTGCAGAGAAAATGATATCTCCATCTTCGCATATTCTCCCCTTGCCAACGGCCTGCTCACCGGAAAAGTGGGACCGGACAGAGAGTTTGCACCGGGAGACCTTCGCGCAAACCGTCCACGCTTCGCTGTAGAAAACCGGCGCAGAGTTGCAGAGATGCTTTCTGAGATTGCTCCCATTGCAGAGACCCACAGCATCAGCTTAGTTCAACTCGTTACCGCATGGACACTCGCTCAACCGGGAATAAGCCACGCCCTCTGCGGGATGAGAAATACCGAACAAGCCAGGGAGAACGCCGCAGCCGGAGGAGTAGAATTGAGCACCGAGGAATTGGATCGCATACGCTCGGTTATCGACCGCTATGCGGAGTCGGTAGTTTAGCTGGAAACGGAGGTGCTCTTAATAAAGCTCAGTTTTTGCGGGCTATCGCCTGCTTACACCAATTTCCATTCATGCAGCGTCTGTACGGTCCACTCTACTCCCTTTCCTACTATGTGGGGACACTTTTCCGCATGCGCTCCAGCTTCATCAAATTTTTTCTGCTCATCTTCGTCGAGCAAATAATAGGGGCGGCCGAAGATCTTTCTCTGTATACCATGGCAGATAACCGTACCGTACTCCTGAATAAAGCGGCTGTGAAGGTCTCGTACGATCTTATTCGTCGTGTGGCGAATACCTTCTGCATCTTCCAGGTCGCTGCGTTCTCTTCCGAGAATATACCCTATCATGAGGATTGATCCGCTGTAGGCTCCACAGCATCCGTCGCCTTGTGACCCCATACCTCCGGAAAGACCTGTCGCCGCCTTGCACACGGCATCTGTGTTGGGATTAGTCAGATCAAGTATCTCCTGCAGAGCTGCAAAGGTGCACTGAGCGCAGCCCTTGTACGCCTTTTCATAGGAAAACCCGGTCTCATACGCCTCTTTTATGAGCAAAGAATACTCTTTTTTCACGATATTACTCCTCCGTTTCTATTGCATCGCGAATCGTTCTTTTGAGCTTTTCAATACGGGCACTGTAGGTACTCAGCTTAACATCGCCGTTGACGGAGACGTATGCTTCACTCTCATTCTTGGTAAAGTACTCGAGTTCATCAATGCTGCCGTCTTTTTTGTAGATCTGAAACCGCAGAAGCGGTTCTTCTTTGTTCACCTGTTCAATAGAAGATGTGTCGTGTACAATGCCTGCAATCCCGGTGCGAAAGAGAGCATTAAAGAG
>JBKHFZ010000196.1:0-4536 GCA_046539925.1 Spirochaetaceae bacterium | reverse complement strand
GTCTCCTCGTAGAGTCGGTCGAGATGCTCCTGATCCGTCGGGTATACACCATCTCCACCATTTTGGGTTCGTCGTCTACAACAAGGATAAGCGCTTCTTCTCTCTCTTCCATTCTTCCTTTCAACTATGAGAAAAGATCGTCAAAAGCTTTTCGAGGAGAGTCTTTTTTACCATTTTTCACCTTTTTAGGAGAATTCTCGGATAGGCTGAAGTAGTCGCAGAAGTTTGCCCGATCTTTTTCCCTTACCTGTTCCGGTATAGTCTCGTGGCAGTCCCAGTGGGCTCCGGGGGAGTAAAAACGGCAGTTCTTACACACCTTTGCGTCTTTGCCGCAGGAGGGGCAAATCGTAGTACGATAGACAGGTTTGTGTATCTCCGCGCCGCAGTTAAAACAGTATCCCATAAAGTTTTGTATCCCTATAGCAGGTACCTAAGCAAGAAAGTCTATACGCCTGCCCAAGTTATCGTAGCGTACGGGTTCCCGAGACTCTCTCTCTTCTCTTCTGCTCCTCTCCTCCTCTCGGTTGCGTTGTTCTTCTTCCGCTCTTCGGGCTTCCTCGTTGCGCTGTTCCTCTTCGGTTCTACGGGCTTCCTCGTTGCGCTGTTCCTCTTCCGCTCTTCGGGTTTCCTCCCGTCTTCTCTGCTCTTCCGCCCGTGCAGCTTCTTCCTGACGACGGTCCGGTTCAGGCGGTCTTGATTCAACAGAATCTATATCACTCATAGTACCACCTCCTTTTTTAAATATAAGGTAAAAAAGGCCGAACCGTCCAGTTATTTAGAAAAAAGCTCACCCCCCTTTTTGCGCCATCCTGTCCTGATATTCGATATCATCGGCGTCCCAGGGATAACATATCCATTTATCGGGAAGTTCCTCCCCTACAAAGTAGTTCTTTACCTCTTCGGGAAAAACACCTCTCTTTTCCTTGAGTTTATTGTGCAGTACCGCCACCGAAATTTCCTTTGGATTATGGGCTATAAGTTCTCTTAGACAGTACTCCAGGGTAACTCGCGAATCGTCTACCTCATCCACCAATAGAACTTTTTTTCCCTTGAGCTTTTGCTCCACTTCGTCTATCCACTGTATCTTCTGAGGCGAATTTTTAGGCTTGTTCTCTAGATCGTAGTACGAAATTCCCACTGTATAAATAGGTCTGTCTATAAAGGTCTTTAGCATCCGTGCAGGGATAAATCCACCGGTCCCAATGGCCACCATCAGTTCCGGCACACTTCCTTTCTCTATTATCTTTTTTGATAGGGCCTTTACCGTTTTATGAACAGTGTTGTAGGTGAGAAATATCTTCTCCGGTTCAGTCATGGTCTCTCCTCTCGAGTGTATATGCAGATAGTATCGGAGATACACAAGCGTATCAAGGCTGTTAAGATACGCATGCTATTCTGTAACCGTAATTGCCTGTAATTCTCTGTCCAATTCGTTTTGCAGAGTTCTGTAGATAAAATCTCCGATGCGGTTTTTCGCTTCCGAAGAGACAAAGGAGGTAAACAAAACTACGTATACCGTATCTCCCGCCTCGTCCTTTCTTTTTCCGGCAACAATCCCGGACACCATTACGATTCTGCTTCTAAGCTTGAGCTGTATTTGGTCGAGATCCGTCCTCGTCGGTATATCCAGGGAGCTGTAAAAAGTACATGCCATTCCCGCAGAGCTGATATCGATTACAATTCCATTCTGGTTTTTGCCGAATATATGTACATTGAACTCTGTCTTGTTGTTTTTTGAACACTTTGCCCTTACAAACTTGCGCTTTCCCTTCGCCTCGTTTGCAACAAGGGTTTTAAGTATTATTCTGGAACTCTCCTTGAGTCCGAGCTTTAATTGGATATATCCCGCCTGCACACCTATATCCATAAGATAGGTCTGGGCAAGCTCCTTGTTTTCGTTGTAGGTGAGTATGCCGACACTTACGTCTTTTGTCTCCTCCGATTCGACGAGGTTTCGCACGTAGGATACCCACTCATCTTCTTTCAGACGTTCGTCAATATTTACAAAAACTATGGAGTCGTTGTACTTCTCAAGGAGCTTTCGAAGCCTTTTATGGTCGTGAACCAGATATATCTCGAACTCGTTTTGCACAATTTGGGAGACGAGTTCCTCCTGAATAACGCTGTGGGGATAGAGGAAGAACACTTTTTTACCGAGGGAGTCCGCCATTTTTGAAGCATTTTTATCATCATCAGCCATGAATTTCCTCCTCATCCTGCCTGTAAGCAGGTTTACACCAGTTCGAGGTTAAAATTAAAAGTACTCTCCACTCTTTTTTCTATTCCCCCTTCTCTCTCCATTTTTTGCACTGTGGAGTTGTCGTAAAACCCGTCGCAGCCGGAAATTCCCGGAAGAGACAGTACCTCGTAGGGGTATAGATATGTGAGGTCTGCATCGGTGTTGGTTCTCTCATCTTTAGCCTCCTTCCTGTCGCCGCAGCCTGCGACCCCTGCGGCTTCCCCTGATTCCGGGGCTTCCGCTCCCGAAAAGCGGAGGCCTCGCTTAAGAACAATAAACTTCCGCCCCCTCGGGTCGTTTATAAGTCCTTCGGCTGCAATATGTGCCCTTGTAACAAGCAGAAAAGGCCTTCCATAGCGGTAGATCTCCGTGCGGATCGGGTTTTTATCCGCAAAATCCTCAAGCGCCTGTTTTTCCAGCTCCACCCATGCCTGTACTCTGTGTACATCAAAATTCTGTAACTCTGCAGAAGCAATGCTGTTGGTAACGGGAAAGGGGTATCCAGTGCTCAACTCAACGTCTTTATACCCGCTCTTTTTGAATAGAGAAAGATGGGCGAGGTCGCTAAGCCTAAATCTGCGTATACCCCTTTTGTAGCAGAGGTGAATCAACTCTTCGAGCTTCGGGATTTCCTTCTGAGGGGTAAAATGGGGAAGAAGAGCTTCCATCTCCGAGAAGTTTTTCCATAAATGCGGATCCTCCGGCTGCGAACACAAGTCCTGTATAGGAAGCGCCGTACGCGTGCAGTTTTTTTCCGTAAATCCGTCTGCCCCACTCTTACCGGGCGGAGTAAACCCTTTCGCAATAAGATCCTCCGGAATGCAGGTAACTACAGTCTTTGTGCCTCCAGGGGCTCCTGCGCCCTCTTTTCTCACAGCGGCGGCGTGATTACGAATATAGAGCTGCCCGGGGGAGACTGTCTTACTTGAAAAATCTTCGCTGTTTTCAATACGCTCTATCGCCCACTGCCAGAACTCTCTTCGCACCCGCTTTAATTCCTTAGCCGGCACAAACAGATTTTCAGCACATGCCGCCGTAATTTTTCCCGCTTTTACTCTCTCCGATCTCGTGGAGGAGAATGCCTCGGCAACTTCCTCTTTCGAAAGAGCACGGTTTTTTGCCGGTTCGGTGAGCAGATTCTGCTTCCACCATCTGCTGTACTCTTTCCGCTTGAAACGCGCTTGTATTTGATCCGGGGAGACCTCGATCTCCAGATCCACGGAGATCTTCGGAGTAAAAAGGGGCAGATTTTCCGCCGCCGGCCCCTCCTCTTTCTGACTTTTTCCCACTTTATAGACTATTCCTCCGGATGGTGCCTCCCCTCTGTCCGCCACCATGACGGTACCGGACTTGGCTTTTTTTACATAAAGCCCCTCCTTTAGCAGCTTTGTTACGGTAATAGAGGGGCTCTCCTCGCCTCCCCTCGATTGTATTCGTATCCTGTCTCCCACAAAAAGGGGACGCTTGAGGTTTATCTTTACAAAGGGAATATCCTTTACAGAACTCCTTCCCTGCACTTCTCCTATAAGCAGTCCGGAGACACCCAAAGATGCGTGCTGAACTACCTGGTTCATATCTTCTTTACTTGCAAAACCGTGGGTCCACTTTCTTCCCAAGGCGTCGGAGAGGACATTTTTAGCCTTCGAAAGTTCACTCCCGCGGCCTTCCGCCAGTGCATCGAGCTCCATTCGGTATGCCCGCACCACCGGTTTTATGTAGCTCCCCTTTTTGAGCCGCCCCTCGATTTTAAGAGACGAGACTCCTGTTTCGATAAGCTCTTTTAGCAGATCGAGGCTGTAGAGATCCCGGGTGGAGAAAAAGAATCCTGAGGCCTCGCTTTTTGTCTTATCCTCTTTTGAGTGGTAGCGCCTCCGGCACGGCTGCTTGCATTTGCCCCTGTTTCCGCTCCACCCCCCTATCCAGGATGAGAAGAGACATCTCCCCGAGAGCGAGCAGCAGAGCGCCCCGTGAATAAAGACCTCGATGTCTATGGGGGACTCGCGTACTATAGTTTTCAGCTCTTCGAGAGTAACCTGGCGTTCCATTATAACCCTGGATATACCCATTGCCGCAGCGGCCTTTACTCCCTCCGCATTGTGTATACCCATCTGGGTAGACCCGTGAACCTCTATTTTCGGGTATGCCTCTCTTATCAGAGCGGCAACACCAAGATCCTGCACTATAATGCCGTCCGGTTCCAGGGATGCCGCTTTATCAAGGCTCTTCGCAGCCTCCTCAAGTTCACTCTCTTTTATGAGGGTATTAAATGCAAGGTAATATTTTTTTCCCTTTTTTTT
>JBKHFZ010000195.1:0-4537 GCA_046539925.1 Spirochaetaceae bacterium | reverse complement strand
ATCGAGGATCTGATAACCCTCAAGGAGCAACGATCGGATAAGAGTTTTACCGATGAAGAGGACATACGGTTTCTCGAAAACTTAAAAGAAAATTGATGTGCCGGTGTATAGTGGTTACCTTTTCAATTGAAAAAACACCATACGACGGTTCAGGTAAAAAGCAGCTCATTCGCCTCCGCCCTTCGTATGTTTTTACGCCTCTTTATAGGCGGCCACCAGGTCTTCCATCGCTTTCTTTCCGTCTCCAAAGTACATAAGGGTGTTGTCCGCGGCAAAAAGCGGGTTCGGAATGCCTGCGAATCCGGGGCTCAAGCTGCGCTTTATTACCACCACCGTCTTTGACTGATCAACGTTCAGGATAGGCATGCCGGCGATGGGGCTGTCGGATGCCTCTCTGGCACGAGGGTTGACCACATCGTTTGCACCAATAACAATTGTCACGTCGGTTTGTGGAAAGCTCGGGTTGATCTGATCCATCTCCCTGAGTTTCTCGTAGGATATATTCTCCTCGGCGAGAAGCACGTTCATGTGGCCGGGCATTCGTCCTGCCACCGGGTGGATGCCGAACTCCACCTCCTTATCTTCTGCTTCGAGGAGTTCGGACATCTGTCGAACCGGTGTCTGGGCTCGAGCCACAGCCATCCCATAGCCGGGGACGAATACTATCCGCTGTGCGCTTTTGAGGATCATCGCTACTTCCTCGGCGGCGGTCTGCTTTATTTTTCCGGTGTAGATGTCTCCCTCTGCGGGGCCCTTGGGCACTGCCCCTACACCTCCAAACAGAACATTGGCCAGGGACCGGTTCATTGCCTTGCACATAATGTTCGTCAGTATAATACCCGAAGCACCTACTAAAGAGCCTGCAATGATCAGTATGTTGTTCGAAAGAACGAAACCCGTCGCGGCTGCGGCTATTCCCGAGTACGAGTTGAGCAGGGCAATGACGATGGGCATATCCGCTCCGCCAATGGGCATGACCAGCAGAATTCCAAGCAGAAAGCCTGCTGCCGCAAGATATCCGTAGAGTTCAACCTTTTCCGGGTTCAATATAAGCAACACCGCCAGAGCTATGCCGCCGAGGAAAACCAGAGATTTTACCACTTGCTCACCCCTATAGCGAACAGGTTTTTCCGTCACAATTCCCTGCAGTTTGCCGAAAGCTATCAGGCTTCCGATAAAGGTCACCGAGCCAATAAGACCGGAGGCCGCGGTAGCAATAAGAAATTGCAGATTCGGACTTCCTCCTGCAAGCTCCGGAAGGTTTCGGCTTACCTGGAAGACTACCGCACCCGCTACCATGGCCGAGGCGAGGCCGCCGAAGCCGTTAAACAAACCTACAAGCTGGGGCATTGCGGTCATTTTGATGCTCAAGGCCAGAATTGTGCCGATAATCGAGCCTGTCAATAAACCTGCAAGGATCAACGGCAAAGAGAGAATTTCGGCGGAAATGAGGGTGGTAAGGATAGCCAGAAGCATCCCGACAGCTCCCATAAGGTTGCCGCGTACCGCTGTTTTCGGATGACCCAGTCCCTTGAGTCCGGAAATAAACAAAATCGCCGCCACAAGGTAGCTTAGATTTACTATAGTAGCTGTACTCATGTTACTGCTCCTTCCGTCTAAACTTTCTCAGCATTCTATGGGTTACCAGGAAGCCGCCGACTACATTGACTGTTGCGGCTACCAGCGCTACAAACCCCAATATAATAGTGAGCTCGTGCTCTCCACTGCCCACCGCAAGGATGGCGCCTATTACCGTTATACCGGAAATCGCGTTGGATCCGGACATGAGCGGGGTGTGGAGGATCGGCGGGACTTTGGTAATTACCTCGAATCCAACAAATACGGCCAATACAAAAATGGTTACTATCTGTACAAATGATGCAGCATCTTCCATAACAAATTCTCCTTCTCTTTATATTCTTGGCTGTTTCGACCACTACGGCCGCGAGGAATGCCGGCTGTGTTTTGCACAGTCAGAGCCCCAGGCGGCTGCGAATCTCATCGCTTGTCGGTTTACCATTCTCTAAGACCAGAGTTTTACCGGTAATCTCGTCTTCCCTGTCGAGTACCGGTTTGCCCTCCTGCAGCAGGTGCAGGAGAAAACTGGTGATGTTTTTGGAATAGAGACGGCTGGAGTTGAAGGCCAACCTCGAGGGAATGTCGGTGGGCCCAATAATTGTCACACCGTGCTCCCGCACTGTCTCTCCCGTTTTCGTAAGTTCACAGTTGCCTCCTCGTTCGGCGGCAATATCGACTATTACCGAACCAGGTTTCATCTGTTTAACCATATCCGTGGTAACAAGGGTTGGGGCCTTTTTGCCGGGGACAGCTGCGGTGGTTATTATCACATCGCTTTCGGCGACAACTTTATGCATCATCTCACGCTGCCTACGGTAAAACTCCTCATCCATCTCCTTTGCGTAGCCACCCTCGGTCTGCAGCTCGGATTCCTCGAGTTCGACCTCCAAAAATTTTGCCCCGAGACTCTGAACCTGTTCTTTTACTTCCGACCTAACGTCGTAGGCACTTACTACTGCGCCGAGGCGTTTGGCAGTGGCGATAGCCTGGAGGCCCGCAACTCCGACTCCGAGTATAAATACCTGTGTGGGCATAATGGTTCCCGCGGCGGTCATCATCATTGGAAATATACGGGGAAGATGGTTTGCTGCAAGGAGAACCGCCTTGTACCCTCCCAGATTTGCCATCGAAGAGAGGGCGTCCATGCTCTGGGCACGGGTAATCCGCGGCATAAGCTCCATAGCCAACAGGCTTGCTTTTTTTTCTGCCAGCTCTTCGAAGGCAGGGTGTTTCTCATAGGGATTGGCAAAACCGATTATTACCGCCCCGTCGTTCAAACCGGAGTAAGTCCGCCACTCTTCCGTCGGTACTGCGGCGGCGGTACGGACCGTTAATAAAACGTTTACCCGGGATAGAACTTCCTCCCTTGGACGTACCTCGGCCTCTTTGTCTCGATACTCTTGGTCGGAGTAACCGGCGCCTTCTCCAGCGCCTTCCTCTATTACAACTCCAAGGCCGGCTTTAACTAAATCAGGCACATGATCAGGTACCAGTGCCACCCGCCTCTCGCCGCCTACCATCTCTTTTAGCACTCCAATTTCATTCATACACGCCTCCACTATATGGTCTCTTTAGTATACAATTATTTATCATCTGAAGCTGTAACTTATGTTACAGCTTTTCTAAAAAAAAAGCGATAAAATGTAAGACCATTGAATTTTATGTATAGGCAAGTATATTCTGAAGAGGAGTAAAGATGGAAATTTGTGATCCCACGAGCATGGAGACGGAGGGCTGCGAATATCGTACGCATCAAAAACCCCGCTACCTTGCACTTACCCTGATAATTCTCCTCATCCTCTCTCTCTCCTCGTGCACTTTACTCGGGAAGCGAATGGATCGTTCCGGCTTGGAGTCTATGGCCGCCCGGATTACCGAGGATTTCGCTCCCGGAAGTCCCGAGGAGTTGGAAGCTTTTCTCGATCGTATCGACATAGAAGAGGCCACTGCAGTAACAGAAGAGGCAGCGGCAACGGCGGCGGCGTCGACAGAGGGAAGACCTCCCGATACATGGCTCCTCGAGGGAAGGCTTGGTAGCAGTCTAAAGGAGAGGCGCTACGTTTTTGGAGAACCCTTCGAGGAGTTGATTCCCGAAGAGGTTCTGGAGAGAAAAGCTCCCGCGAGGGACGCGGTTTTCTACAGGTACGAATTGGAAGATACTCCTTCCAGAGGAACCGTTCTTTTTCTACCAGGTCTGGGGGTATCGGATTTTGCCTTTCGCTTTATAAAGCACCTTTTTCTTACAATTCTAGAGGAGGGGTGGGATCTGGTGGTGTATGTACCTCCGTTTCATTTGGAGAGAGCAGGGGAGGGGGAGGACCCGGAGTATACCCTCTTCAGCGACGATATAGAGGCAAATATTCGGTACCAACTTGCAATGATAAGAGAAGTGCGTACTATGGTGAGGGTTCTGGAGATGGAAGAAGCGGGTCCGGTAGGAACGTGGGGGGGATCGATGGGAGCAGCCACTCTTCTTATCTCTTCTCAATGGGAGGACTATGATCACGCCGCCGTTATGATACCCATAGTAGACTGGAATGTCGTATTAACAGGGAATATATGCATGGAGAAGTGTGTCCCCGCCTTTCGGGAAGCCGGGTTTGATGATGAGCTTATCAACCGAGCCTACAGCCTTATCAGTCCTGCGGAATATGCGCCGGGGATTAAGGCCGATCGTATACTGGTGCAGGCTGCAAAAGAGGACCAGCTTACCCCTGTAAGTGCCGTAAAAGAGTATGCTGAAAACAGGGGCATCGATAAGGTTGGAATTTACAGGGGCAGCCATGCATCGATTCTGCTCAGTTGCAGTGTCTATAAAGACTATAGAAGTTTTTTATCCTCGCTTTCCCGGTAATAACCCTGTCTTCCGGGAAAAGCAGGAGTTGTTTATAAATAAAGGTCTTATCCGTAACCAATGTTACATCCTCCTTACTAAAAAAAGAGTATAGTTTAAATAAAT
>JBKHFZ010000194.1:0-4540 GCA_046539925.1 Spirochaetaceae bacterium | reverse complement strand
AAGATCGATTTTAATGCACGAAAGGGAGAGCTCCTTGCACCTATAGAGGGCAGAGGAGGAGGCAAGCCTCCTATCCGCCAGGGCTTGGGAACTAAGCCCGAAGGAGTTGAAGAGTTATTCCATGTGTTCCGTGAGATTTTCGATTATGTTGATTGACAGCCCCAATTGCGAAGAGGATAATACAGTTGAAAAGGGGCGTTGCACGATGGAAACTGAAGACATAGAATTTATCACAAATACCCTTACCGTTGAGTTCCCAGAGTTACAGGCTCTCTATCTCTTCGGTTCCGCAGCTTTGCAGGAGGCGGGTTCAATTGAAGATGTATGCTCTCCAGGTGATATAGATATAGCTCTGCTTTTTCCGGTAGAGACGGCACAAAAGAAGGGCCCTCTGAGCATGACCGATGCCGCTGTTGAATTGGAGGAGTATTTTTCTCTTCCCGTCGATCTCGTGAATATAAGGAATGTTTCCCTCTCTTTCAGGAAGGAGATCCTCGCCACAGGGCGGAGAGTTTATTCCAAAGACACTAAAGAGGCGGATACCTTCGAGATGCTGACGATCTCGTTTTACCAGAAGCTGAACGAAGAACGGCGTGAGATACTCGAGGATTTTTTCAAGACCAGAAGGGCCTATAATGTATGAATGAGGTAATTGTAAATAAGGTACAGAGCATTCATCGATGTATAAAACGAGCTTCTTCTGCCGTATGCCTACACATGATAAGAGGGGCCCATCGGCTCGCTGCCGCAGATCCGGCGGTATTTTTCTGTATCCAGAGGATAGTCCCAGCACCCCTGCCGGTGCACCATTTTCCCGCCGAAACCCCGTTTGAAACGGTAAAGCCCGTGCATGGGGTGGGAGGGCTGAGCGGTAGGGGGCAGGCCGAACAGGTCGTAGGTGGTGCAGCCGTGGGCCTTGGCACGGGTAATCGCCTCCCATTGCAAAGCGTAACTGGGCATGAGGTGTTGACACTCCCTCCTCGAGGCGCCGTAGAGGTACATCGCGTAGGTGCCGATGCGCAGCAGGATTATTCCTGCAAGAGGGGGACCGCCGCCGGAGGGCTCGGCCATGAGTAGATGGGTCTTTGCCCTGTACCTGCTACCCTGCAGACTCCCCTCCTTCAGCAGCTCTTCAAAGTTGCGGTAATCGTGGAGAGTAAAACCCTTTCGCATAGCCGTATCCCTATACATATCGTACCACTGTTCGAGCTTGTCTAGAGGCTCATCCTTTACCACGACACCCCGCCTTCGGGACAGGCGTATATTGTATCGGGTCTTCGGCTTCATCTCCTCCAAAAGCTCTTGTTCTCTTTTTTCCGTGTCTATAAGAAGAGTATCCGCCGGCTGTATGTCCGTGGGGGCCTTGCGAAGGTTTTTCTCCCTAGTGCCGAAGTTCATCCGCAGCTCCCTGAGCCTTTGGGGCGGCCGGCCGTCGCCGGTGTCAAAATCGACGGAATCCTCACCGGCTTTATAGGGAGTTTCCCACACAAGGTCAAAGCGGATAAACGCGCAGTTTGTAGGGAGAAGGGGGGTAAGCCCCTTTGCCGACTCTTCGAGGAGCGGACCTCTCTCCTCCGGGGGCCGATAACCGTATTCCGGCCAGGGCACGTAGGCATAAGACTCGCCTCCGCCTGTTTCGCGGATAAGTACAAGCATTGTCTTACCCTTTTCCAGGCGAACAGCTATTGGATAAGAGCCGAGCCGGCTCTTTACCCGAGCCCAGAGGTAGGACTGCATGGGTGTGTTCGTCGGTTCAAGGCTGGATATGGCTATCCGGACCGGATTCATCCACCCGCCTCCTTTTGCCTGGAGTTCTGATCCTGCAACGACTCTATTCGTTCCTTTAGAAAGCGGAAGTTTACCTCCCAGGCGTGTGGACCGTAGCCGCCTGCCATAAGGTAAGCCGCAGGAATGTTTCGTTCGCAGAGAAAAGAGAAAATCGTGTCGTCCCGCCTCTTGAGCTGATTGAGGGTGAGGCGCAGCAGTTTGGCCGATTCGAGATAGTCTCTACCGTATGGGTCGGCTCCGAAAAGTACCACCGCAATATCCGGTGTGGGATACTCATCAAGCTGCAGGAGCCCTTCCCGCAGGCGTTCCGAGTATTCCCCCTCTTTTCCGGAGCTGATGGGTATATCGATGTCGCTTGGTATAAAAGAGGGGTGCAGCCTTCCCTCTTTTGTGAGGGGAAAACGGGCAAGGGGCCATCCTTTTGCCATATGGATGCTGAGGGTGCGTATAGAGGGATCCCCCCGGGTTATTGCTGCGGTGCCGTCGCCCTTGTGGGCATCTCCGTCTATTATCCAGGCGGTTTTAATAAGGCCCTCCGCCTGGAGTCTGCGTATCCCGATAACGGCGTCGTTTATCGGACAGAAACCGTGGCCGAAATCGTAATGGGCATGGTGATGTCCCCCGCCGAAGTAGAAGCAAAAGTGTTCCTCCAGGGCCTCCCTCATACAGTGGAGACTGCCCGAGGCCTTTGTAAGTATCACGTCGCACAGCTGCTCCAGGGGATACGACGCGGAGGAGGGGTCGAATCGTTGAAAGCCTCCTTTCTCGTCCAACAGTTCGTAGGCATCGTAGAGTACGCCTGTTCTGTCGCTGTGCAAGAATCTGTCGACATACTCGCCATCGTGGCTTCTAAGGAGATCCTCCTCGGAGAGACTCTCCGGCCTGTCGGTAATAAGAAGCGAATCAATAAGCTCTCCAGCGCCGGGAAGAGCCCTGAGCTTTTCGATGGTTCGAGTGGCCCGGGTATCCAATACGGGAATTTCGATTCCAAAGTCGGCAAGACTCGGGAGGCCTGTGTAGTGAATCAGTTTCATACCTCGAGTGTACCCTACAAGGAAAGGGATTCTCAAGGTAAATGGGGAATGTTCGAGTAATTTCGCCTCTGCCTATTGCAAAGAATATAGAAAATGTTATATAAAGAAAGTATAATAGTTAGGAGTTCTTTCATATTCTCGTTTTGAAAGCGCTTCACTTCAGAAAAAATATAGGGAGGAGTATATGTCTCTGTTTTCGACTATAGCCTTGATTCTTTTAGCCTTTATCGGCTTTAGGTATCTAATGATGTTTAAGGTAAAACTGAAGAAGGGCAAGGATGTGCCCGAGCTCTCTGGAAATTACCAAAAGGCGGTGCAATCGGGGGAGAAGGCGCTGTTCTATTTTTACAGTAAAAACTGCGGTGCCTGTAAGGCGATGACTCCGGTGGTAGAGGAGCTCTCGAAGGAGAGGAAAAACTGTTTTCTTGTGGATGTGCAGATGGACCCGGTAACCCCCGGAGCCCTCTCGGTAATGGCCACGCCCTCCACTGTTATTGTAGAAGGGGGGAAAATACTGGATTTTCTTATAGGACCCCAGAGAAAGGAGAAACTTGAAACAATAATGGCCTAGACTTTGACTTTGCCCCATCTCTTTTCTATAGTGTAGGTAAGAAACAGACCGAAGAACTGTGGAGAGATGGTGCAACTCAAGGAAATGCTTAAAAATATGAAAGAACCCGTCGATCTGTTGAGAAAATACAGAGCCGTGCACGGGCAGTACAAAAAGGATCTGCTCTCCTTTAGCACAAAGACAAACCTCTTCCGGTTTCAGATTTTCAGTTTTCTTCTTCTTTTTGTATCTTCCATAGCGGTTTTCTTCACCCTTCCCCGGACTCCACTTATGAAGACCCTCTTTCTCCTCCTTACGGGAGCCTCTCTGCTCTTTTTTATCGCTGCAAGCCTCTTGAGAAGGAGGGGAGAAAGACCCCTCTTTACCCTTTCTGTGTGGTTTATCCATGGGGGGGTTCTCTTTTTTATGACATGGGCTACGGTACAGGTTTTCTGCGCCGAGGGCGATATTAGAAGCTACATTACCTATGTGGGTTTTCTCCTCGCTGTTGCCGCCGTCTTTTCCGTAAGGCCCCTTTACTACTTTGCACTTGCGGTACTCAGCTTTGCATCCTTTTTTATAGCTCCAAAATTCCTGGGGGTACCCGCCCTGCTGGAGGCAAGCCGATACTTCCCTTTCCTTTTTACGAGTGTGCTCTTCGGATGGGTTATTTCCCTTATGCACTACCTTACGGTAATAGAGATTTTTTTTATGAAAAAACAGGTGGAGGAGGGAGAAAAGAAGGCCGAGCTTGCCCTGACGGGGGGAAACCTCGGATACTGGAATTGGGATATCCGGAACGAGACTATAGAGGTGGACGGCAGGTGGGTCTCTATGCTCGGCTACGAGGCGCTAATGCAGAAAATCAAGTTTGACGAGTTCTTCCGGATGATTGTTCCGGAAGACAGGAGGAGGGTTGCCGAATCCGTTCACTCCTACTTCGACGGAAAAAGCGACAAGTACAGTATTACCTTCCGAATGCACACTAAAGACGGCGGAGAGAAATGGATCTACACAGAAGGGAGTATTACCAGCCGTGACAAAGAGGGAAAACCACTTTTTATGCACGGTATTCACCAGGATGTGCAGGAACTTCGGGAACAGCAGAAAAAGCTGCAGGAGAGTGAACTCCAGTTCCGGGCCTACACAGAGAACGCTCCCGTAGGAG
>JBKHFZ010000193.1:0-4544 GCA_046539925.1 Spirochaetaceae bacterium | reverse complement strand
AGATTCCACATACCCGCAACTCAAATCCACTTTTTCCATTGGAGAGGGGGTGTTGCCGGGAGTCCATTTGGATCTCAGCTACGAGAAAAAACACATCAGGGAATTTTCAGCTCTTATAGATCCTGAGGATGCCCTGGTCGGAGCAGATATCTACTACAGGGCAGGGCCGGCTATTGTCAACCTCGGCTATACCCTGCGCTACGTACCAGCTGACGAGGATTGGGAGACAACTGCAAAACTCTCGACCTCGATCGGCCTTTAAGGAGGAGGAACATTATGAAGCAATTAAGATATACCGCTTTTTTTACGGGTCTACTCGTTTTTCTGTTATCCGCCCCGCTTTTCGCTCAGAATCAGAACCCCTCTGCAATTCTTGAGTTTTACGAAAACGAGGCGGAGATCGAGGTTCGCACCAAAGAGGACAATCCCGTCGCAGTCTCCTACGGAATGTCCCTGCAAGCTGGAGAGTCAATACATACAGGAGAAACGGTGGCGGAGATCCAATTGGAACCGAACGGTACCATTATTAAACTATCGAGAAACACCGTCTTTAATGTCGAGGAACTCCAGGACTCCGAGGATACCTCTAATAAATTCGGTCTGGTAAGAGGAAAAATGCGTTCGGTAGCGGCCGGCGTCGGCAAGGGAACGCGCTATCAGGTGTCCACTCCCTCGGCGGTCTGCGGTGTCCGCGGTACCGACTTCGGCCTGATCTCCCGTCCTGAAGAGGAGGAGAAGGCCTTTGTAAACCAGGGCGCCGTGGAGTACCGCAAGCTCGCCACAGATGAAAGCATCAACCTCACCTCCGGCATGATTGCCGACGCGCTTGCCGATACCTTCGAGGCGGTGCAGATGAGCCGCGAACAGCTGAACGAAATGCTCAGGGATGTGCAGTTCCAGGAACTCGATCCTGCAGATGTCCCCGGACATACTCCCGAGGAGCCCCCGGCACCGGAGGACGAGGACGAGGAGCCGGCGGAAGAGGACGAGGTAAGCGAAGAGGACGCCGACGCTGAGGAAGACGCCGAAGAAGACCCCGATGCTGAGGAGGAGGAACTTGCTGCCGAGGAGGCCGAAGGTGCGGCGGAAGACGGCGAGACGGAAGAGCCCGCCGATAGTCAGGTTCAGGAGAGAACAGTCGGTGGAGAACCGGCGGACGCCCCGGAGGGAACAGGCCTCAGTCCCGGCCTCAATCTGGTAAACCGCAGAGCAGCTTCCTACGACTCCGGTTTCTCCGACGGCGGAGAAGGTGACGGTGCTATAGCAGGCTTTTTAGGCGACTATTTGGGCTTCGAAATAGGCACGGTAACCATGGACGGCGATACCTACTCCAAGGCGATAATAAAACCGAGACTCGAGCTCGGCAGACTCAAGATGTCCCTCTACCTCCCCATTATCTACCAAAACGATCTCTTCGATCCAGACGACTGGCACGAGCCCAAGGGCAACAATGAGTGGTCCTTCGGAGCAGACCAGGACTGGGATAACGATCCCTGGAACTCCTTGGCCGACCTTGCCAGGGATATCGCCCTTAAGATTCATTACATTCAATGGGCCGAACAGAGAGATCCCTTTTACTTTAAACTGGGAAACCTCGACAACATGAGCCTCGGCCACGGTTCCATTATGAAGAACTACGCAAACGATAAAGATTTCCCCTCGATACGCAGGGTCGGTTTTAACATGGGTATCCGCGGCGAGTCCGGCGGTTTCGAAGCTGTGGTAAACGATTTTACCGAGCCCTACATCTTCGGCGGAAGGGTTTTTGTAACCCCCATAGGAAAGCTCTCCTTCGGAGCCTCTACAGTTACCGACATAGATCCCGTCTCTACAGCCGAGCGTGAAGAGGGCACGGATTTTGGCGATGCCGAGATGAGCTTTATCGTATCTGGTGTGGATGTAGAACTTCCTATTGTGGAGAGCGACCTTCTATCCATCGTCCCCTACGCCGACGCGGCGGTGTTTATACCCGAGAAAAACGGAAATTTCTACCACGATACTCTCTACGACAGCTCGACAGATTTTTCCACGGACAGCTTCCGCAACTACGGGCTCTCGGCGGGTTTTCTCGGCAATATAGCAATGGTGGACTACACCCTCGAGTACCGGTACTACAACGGCCTCTTTCGCCACTCCTTCTTCGGCCCCAACTACGAGCGGGCCCGTGGGAGATACGCGGAGGAAGTCTTTGCGTATATAGACGCCTTCGACAATGACGAATCGCTTCCCGGCAGCGACAAAACAACAATGGGGGTCTTCGGAGACGCCCAGGCAACTCTCTTTAACGCCTTCGCCTTTTCCGCGGGCTACATGTGGCCGTGGCAGGAGGTAGATATGGACGAACCGGAGTCCTTCGGCGACGAGCTCTCGATGTCTCTACGCGTACTTCCCGACGTAATACCCGTGCTTGGAATATACGGCGGTGTCGGCTACACCAGAACCAACTTTGTACCCATGCTTGTAAGCGACGAGTTGACCTTTTTCGACTCCTACGCCTCTTTCGGCGGAGAGATAGTCTACCCACTGGGCCCGACAATCGATCTTGCCGCCGTCTTTAGCACCTCAATGCGCAGAAAAGAGGACGGCAGCCTCTACTACGATGAGTACGGAAAGCCCGAGATGGTCCCGAATATTACCATTGAAACACGGCTCGGCTTTTAGTACCCTTTCTCTATGAACAATAGACCTGTATCCCGGAGGGTTCACATCCTCCGGGATTCCGTAGCCCGCAAAATCGCCGCGGGGGAGGTAATAGAGCGCCCCTACTCGGTGGTGCGCGAACTCATAGACAACGCGATAGACGCCGGGGCCTCTACAATCGATGTATCGGTGGAAGAGGGCGGCCTCAAGCGTATAAGTGTACACGACAACGGCAGCGGAATGAGCCGGGAAGACCTCGGCCTCTGTTTTCATCCCCACGCGACGAGTAAAATAGAGACCGCCGAGGATATATACAATCTCACCAGCCTCGGCTTCAGGGGAGAGGCGCTCTCGAGCATTGCCGCGTGCTCAAAACTCACAATTACCAGCGCAGAGGAAACCGGAGAGGCCCACTCCCTCGAGGTCTTGGAAGGGGAAAGGGAGAAGGTCTCCTCGGCCAAGGGGAAAAAGGGCACCCGCGTAGAGGTGAGGGACCTCTTCTACTCCATGCCTGGGAGGCGGAAGTTCTTAAAGAGCACCGGAGCGGAAACCTCCGCCTGTAAAAAGACTCTTATCGAAAAGGCCCTCCCCTATCCGGATATTACCTTCCGTTTTTTTAAGGAGGGGTCTCTCGACCTGCATCTGCCCCCCGCTGAGCAGGTAAAACGGGTTGCCGACGCCCATTCCGGTGTTTTTACTGCGGATTTCCTCTACAAAACAGAGGAGGAAGCGGGGGACTTCTCCTTTACCGCCGTACTCTCATCGCCCTCTATCTCCCGCAAAGACCGCCGCTATATTCACATCTACGTAAACGGAAGGAGAATACAGGAGTTCTCCCTTATCCAGGCTGTAGAGTACGCCTACCGGTCGGTACTGCCCGGCGGCAGTTATCCCGCGGCCTTTCTCTTTCTCACCATCAATCCCGAGCTCGTCGATTTTAATATCCACCCCGCCAAGCGGGAGGCAAAAATAAAAAACCTCTCCGCAATCCATCACGAAGTTGCAGAAAGAGTTGCCATGTCCCTTAAACGATTCGAGAGAAACGCGGGCTCAAAGGGAGGCGCCGAGGCGGCGGAATACGGCTTCTACGGAGAAGGATTCGGCGGCGGATTAGGCGGCAGCCGATTTGACGGCAGATTCGGCGGCGGAGCCTCGGAAAGCGCGGAATACCACGGCGGCGTGAACAGAAGCACAAATCGGTTCCCGGGAGGGTACAGGGAAAGCGGGCACAACGAGCTCGATATATCAAGGCTCAAGGAGATTGGAAGGCAGGCCGGCGGTCCCGGTCTGGAGGAGCATGCCGGCACCGCCGAGGGCTTTGTGTACCACGGACAGGCCTTCGGCTTCTTTCTTATTGTAGAGCGGATGGGGGAGCTCCTTCTTATCGACCAGCACGCCGCCCACGAGCGTATTATCTACAACGGTCTTCTCCACTCTTCAAAGAGGAAACAACCGCTCCTCTTGTCCAGACAGTTTCGAGTGGAAGCCGAGGAGGAGGAGCTCCTGCTCAAGCGCATGAAAGAGTTTGAGGAGCTTAATATATACGTGGAGCAGGAGAGAGAGGGAGTGTGGAACCTCACCGCCCTTCCCGAGAAGTGCACAGGCATGGAAGATGAGATTATAGAGTTTCTGCAATTGCCAAAGGAGAGAGTCTCCTCGATAGAAACCGCCCTCTATGCCGATATTGCCTGCAAGCGCGCGGTAAAGGAGGGGGAGCGTCTCGATCCCACCAGCGCGGAGGAGTTGATTCGAAAAAGTCTCGCCCTGCCCGAGGCAAGATGCCCCCACGGCAGGCCTGTGTGGATTCGACTCGCAATAGAAGAGCTTACCCGCCTCGTGGGAAGAACCTAATATTTACTGGCTTAAATCCTGTGGTCTCTGCATTGCCACACGCCAAGAGCGAG
>JBKHFZ010000192.1:0-4554 GCA_046539925.1 Spirochaetaceae bacterium | reverse complement strand
AATAGCCTGGGTACCCAAGGTGCGTACCGCAGCAAAGCGAGGAACGCACCGAGTCCGAAGGTATACTCTTTCTTAAAAATAAAGAGTGGATACCACCGAAGACTATTATACCAAGCCGAGTTCCTCTAAGTACCTAAGCAGTTTTAGATTATCCGACATTCCGCGGGTGCCACCCATGCTTATGGCCACTTCGCCGGTTTCGAGAATCTCCTCTACACTAGCCCCCGATTCGAGGGCCCAATCGGTTTGAGCTACTATACAGCTTTCGCAACCCTCTTTTACAGCTATAGCAAGGGACATGAGTCTTTTGTTTTTCCTGCTCAAAGCCCTATCCCGATACACCTCATCCGTTACTTTTTCGTAGGCGGTAAACAGATCGGGGGATTTCATTCTGGCCTTGTTAGCGAGTCTCCACACTTCTTTTCCAGTCAATTTTTCCTCCTTTTTTCAAGTTCCACTCAATGTAAAAACTATGTGCCGAGTACTTCTCGGCCCGTCGAACTCGCATAAAAAGATGTTTTGCCAACGTCCGAGACCCAACCGCCCGTTTATGACTGGAACGGTTTCTGATGGGCCCACAAGCCCGGATTTAAGATGAGCATCGCCGTTACCATCCTGCCTATCGTGTTCCCAGATGCCTTGGGGAATGTACTTCTTGAGCAGAGCAATAACATCATTCTGTATGGAATCGTCCCAGTTTTCCTGGATCATTATTCCAGCGGTTGCGCCCTGGACAAAGACATGAGCAAACCCGTATACCACACCGCTCTTGTTTACCGCTTCTGCAACTTTGTCGGTAATATCGACGAGTTCTTCCCTTCTACTAGTAGAAACTTCAATTGAGTACTGCATATATACAATTTATATCATAAAAATGGACTTGTATAACATTACTCTTAATGTAATAATAATATTATTATTCACGTATTACTGAGGGGAAGATAATATATGAGCAATTCAGAACTGCAGACGGGGAGAGTTCTCTACGATCAGGATGATCATAAGGTGATTTGGCTCGGATGGGGGGAGGATGACGATAAGGGAGCAGTTCAGACAAATCAGTATCTTATCGTGCACAACGGCAAGGGTGTGCTCCTGGATCCGGGTGGGGTTCATCTCTTTTCGAGGGTTGTAGCGGTAATAAGCAACTACATAAACCTCGACAATATCGAATCGATTTTTTTCTCCCACCAGGATCCGGATGTCTCCTCCGGAATTGCACTGTGGCTTGGAGTAACAAGGGCGGATATCTATATATCTGAGCTGTGGCTCCGTTTTGTACCCCACTTTGGCATAATAGACCACAGCAGGCTCAAGGGAATTCCGGATGAGGGGAGCACCCTTCCTTTAAGGGAGGGGGGGGAGTTGCAAATAATACCTGCCCATTTTCTCCACTCTCCAGGAAACTTTGCTTTATGGGATGAGAAAGCTCAAATAGTCTTTAGTGGAGATATAGGTGCGGCGGTATTTTCCAGGGAGAATAGAATTCTTTTTGTGGAAGATTTTGACCAACACCTCTCTTTGATGGAGGGATTTCATAAGAGGTATATGACCTCCAACAAACTCTGCAAACGTTTTGTGCACAAGGTACGAGAGAGTGCCGGTGGGAAAACTATTACTATGATAGCCCCCCAGCACGGGGGTATCTTTCAAGACGAGAAGGTGGAACGTTTTCTCTCCTGGTTTGAAAAACTCAAGTGTGGTGCAGATATTATCGATGAGATCGGGTAGGTAAGTATGGGTATTGGTAATGACGGAGCAGACAGACGGTTTGAGAATTTTTCCGACGCCCTCTCAAAATTTGTCGTGGGGTACAATAAATCGGTAGTACTCAACACTATAACCCTCAATACAATGGACATAGCCGACGGGAAACTGCAGTACGTGCAGGACTCTTTAGGTGATGTGGTTGCAACTTTCGAAGAGATACAAGCTACCTCTCAAAATACTTCCTCGAATACCGAGAGCATAAACAAGCAGATGAGCTCTATAGTCGATAAAAACAATTCTGTAGGAGAAGAGCTCAGCAGCAGAATAGACGAAATTTCCGACGCAAGAAAGGATTCACATAAACTAAACTCTCTCTTCCAGGAGCTGATGGAAAAATCCAGGGAGATAAAGGAGATTTCCTCTGCAATACAGGATGTCTCCGACCGGACAAACGTGCTTTCTATAAATGCCTCTATAGAAGCTGCAAGGGCCGGAGAAGCGGGAAGAGGTTTTAGGATAATAGCGGGCGAGGTAAAAGATTTGGCCCATCAGACAAATTCTTTTGCAGAGACAATAGAGGACAGGATGGGAGAGTTCGGTAAAGCCGTAGAAGATATATCCCAGTATGTACAAAAATTTACCGGTATTCTGGACTCCTTTACCGACGACATCGAGCGAATAAGAACAAATTTTGAGGGAAACAGGCAGGAGTCCGATGCGGTGGGGGATGCCCTTAAAGAGATTGCTGCGGCAAGCAGCGAGGAGACTCAGGCCATACATATGGGCTTGAATGCTCTCGAGGAGACTTTTGACGGACTAAAAGACGCTTCTGCGGTTATAGAGGGGCTTAAGAAGAGTTATGAAGGGCTGTCCGATCTTCTAAATCGCGAAGAATAATAAAAATATATGTGCTATTCTTTTGACTATTACAAGCGGACACACTATCATTAAAAACGAGGGCGGCATTTCAAACACAATTTAGTCCCTTACCGTTAAAGCTAAATTGCAGCGGGTGCCGCCCTCGTTTTTATATGCCTCGACAGTTTTTATAGTATCGGAATTTTACCGTAGAAAAAGAACTTTTTTCGTCATTATCTGGTCATTATCCGGAGTTTATGGTGTTCCGATACAAAATAATCAAAAATGTGGAATTTTTCATTTTCTCAGCGATAATTAATAGGGTAGTATGTGCTACACTGTTAGTATTCGGAGACCATATGGATAAGATGCCTTGTCTTGTATCCACTAATTATCTCTCAATATATAAGCGACGTATACTCACGTGCGTTACAGTATGTTTGTTTTTTAATGCTGCGTCACTTACCCCCGCAGCCGAGTCCTCAACGCCCCCGACCCTTGTAGTTTTTCCCTTTTTAAGTATCGATGCGGCGGAATTTGCCGTTTTGGTAGCGAATAAAGTAGTTATGCGGCGGCTCGAAGATACTGGTTTTCTTATAAGAGAACCAGGCGAAAGCGGAGAGCCCGAATTCGGCGAAGGGATGGACCCAAAGACAATGGGGCAAGAGGAGCTTGTAGAGTTGGTACGCGAAAAAGGGGCTGCGGAGGAGGCCGCTTACGCGGCCGCCGGCATGCTCGAGAAAGAGGGTAGCTTGTATCATCTCTCTCTGCTTGTTGTAGATGTCGAACAATCAAAAGTCGTGTTGTCGGAACGGAAAAGTGCGGTAGGAATGGGAGACCTTGATCGTATTGCAAGGGATTACAGCGAGAGGCTCGTTGCCGCGGTATTTGGTTCCGAGAAAGCGGATGAGATGATCGCAGAGCGGGACCCCGAAGAGGCCGCCGGTACGGATGCACGCATTTCCGCTGAGGGTGAAGCCGAAGAGAGCGGTATAGATGAGTTTGAGAGACTCGCAGAGGAAGATCCCGAGGAGGCAATTTCCAGACTCCCTGAAAAAATACAGGAGGAGGTAAAGAGGAGAGCAAAAGAGGGGGCTGTAGCGGAGGCGAGAGAGGAAGTTAAAAAAAATTTCTGGAATGAAGAATATCGGCATGAATCAATACTATCAGCTAAATTGTTCTTTGATTATGTTGGAGACACTGGATCGGTGGTAATCTATCCTGTAAGAGAACTGCCTCCTGAAGGAGAAATATCTCTTACGGAGTTTTGGGATGATAATGTCTTTATAGACAGGACGGTGAAAAAGGTTTTCTCACAAAAAAGCACTACTAGTGTTTTGGCGGAAATCGATGTAACGGACGTTGTTTCAAGAGCTTATTATCACGGTACAGGGGGCATTTTTTTCTGGTCTACTTCGAACTCAACTTATAAGATAGAGACAGAGCCCTGTATTGAAATCAAGGTAAGTTATGAAAGGAAAAAATGAATAACCATAGAAACAATACAAGCAGAAAGACTTCTTTCATCCTATATGTGATGGTATTTTTATCACTCCTTCTGAGCCTTGCCTCCTGCGAACTCCTGTTTAGTTCTCTCCACGGGCGGGAGAATATACATGATGAACAGGCGCAGGTGTTTAATACCCATGGCCTGCAGAGGTCTATCGGGGAGGTTGATGCGGGTTTCGGCTGGAAGGGGCTGCCCCGATGGAACGATGGGGAAGAAGAGGTGGTGGAGGTGCTTGTGATGTACGGTTTTGGTTCACCTCCACCGACAAAGACGCTCGCAGCAATGCCCCAGAGCAACGGGGGAAAGCTTTTTGCCAAGGAGGAGGGCACCTGTGCGTACCGGTGGTCCTTGAATGCTTTTGAGGCGGGGGATGAGGTGTGGTTTGCCTTTTACCCGAGAACGGAAGACGCATGGCTTGCAGCTATGTACGACAAGGTTACAGTAAAGAGTGCGGAAGATTTCGAAGCGGTGGGGCC
>JBKHFZ010000191.1:0-4564 GCA_046539925.1 Spirochaetaceae bacterium | reverse complement strand
CCCCTCCCGAACCTCCCGGAGGAAGGGCAATCTCCAAAAACGTATTCCAGCGGCCGCAGGAAGGGCATCTTCCGAGCCATTTTCCCTCCTCGTGACCGCATTCGCTGCACTCAAAATAACTCTTCCTCTTCGACATCTCCACACTCCCGGTTTGCTGTCCAACTAACTATAAAGAATTCTCGCAATAAATACAAAGTGCTTCAAAAAGCGCTTTCTCTGTGCCATTATGGATATATGATACACACTATCTCCTATTCGGAATTTACCGCTCGTTACAGGAGGTTAGCCGAAACCATGGCGCTTTTGGATAATACCACCCGCCGCAGTGCTCATGAAGATGAGACCGATGACAACAAAGATTACCGCCCCCTTACTAAAGAGGAAATTGAAATCCTCGAACACAGGGGCTCCACCGCCCAGGACTGGAGTAATATCAGTGTAAAAGAGGGGTTTGACCCTGCAAAAATCTCACGCTGCCGCTTCTACGGCCACCTGCGCATAGGCAAGCTCGACGACATAGCCCTCCAGGCAGGAGCCGTCGCCCTCCCCGTCGGAATAAACGAAAGCACCCTGGTAAACTGCCGGGTAGGCGACAACGTCGCTATATACCGTGTCTCCTGGCTCGGCGGCTACATCATCGGGAACAACACCCTCATAAAGGACGTCTCGGAACTCTCGGTATCGGATAACCCCTCCTTCGGAGAGGCCGCCCTCGCGGGGGACACACTGGACCAGGAGAAAAGCGCCATCGAAGTGGTAAACGAAAACGGCCGCAGAGCAATACACCCCTTCTCGGGAATGCAGACCGCAGACGCCCACCTCTGGGCAAAAGAGAGGGGAAGAGCAGGGCTGATGGAGAAGCTCACAGAGTTTACCCAACATCGCATCGAAACCCGAAGAGATGACCCCGCCACTCCATGGCCACTCGGCAGAATCGGGGCAAAGACCTTAATCGACGGTCTTGTCCACGGCAGGGATATTATTATCGGCGATTGCGCGGTTGTTGAGGGCCCCCTCGCCCTTATCGACGTAACCCTCAACAGCAGCTGCGCCGCTGCGACCACAATCGGGCGGGGAGTGGAACTCTCCCACGGCCTCGCGGGATACGGCTGCTCCATACACACCGGGGCAAAGGCATCTCATTTTGTATGCGCCGACTACACTACCCTCAGCCTCGGAGCAAGGATCTCCCACACCTACCTTGGAGAAAACTCGACCATCTCCTGCTGCGAAGTGGCTCACTCCCTCATACTCCCCTTCCACGAACAGCACCACAACTCCTCTTTTCTTATAGCCGCACTGGTGGAAGGAGAATCCAATATAGCCGCAGGAGCAACCCTCGGGTCCAATCACTCCTCCCGCAAGGCGGAGGGAGAAATACTCTGCCGCCGCGGCTTTTGGCCCGGCCTTACCGCCAGCATTACCCATCCGAGCTTCTTCTCCTCCTTCACCCTCCTTACAAAGCAGGACTACCCAAACGAGATGAACATCCCGCTTCCCTTCTCCCTCGTATCGCGCTCCTCCACCGACGGGGGCCTCGTTATCCTCCCGGCCTTCTGGCTTATCTACAACCGCTACGCCCTCGAGCGTAACAGCCGCAAGTTTCGCCGGCGAGACCGCCGAACCGGGAAATCATCCCCTCCCCTGGTATACGAAGCCCTGGCCCCGGATACCGCCAACGAAATTGCCGACGCAATGGAACTGCTCGCCGAGTGGACCCTGGAAGCGTGGACAGCCGAACTTGGAGAAGAGAAACTCCCTAAAACCCTCAAAACACCGCAGATGAGCAGAAAGGACAAGGGCGGGCGCCTCCTGGAGGACTACCCGGAGAAATGCGGCACCCTCCGCATACGACGCAGGGGAATCGAAAACTCAAAAATTCCCACTCGCATTCTCAAGGTACCCCAAGCATATAAAGCCTACCGTAAAGCCCTGCACCTCTACGCGGTAAGTACTATAGAGAATGAACCGAACCTGGCGGAAAAACTGCTCGAGGAGATAGACAGCAGCACTCTAAAGATGTCCTGGGTAAACCTCGGAGGGACCCTTTTTCCGGAAGAAGAGAAAAACACCCTTATCGAAGACATAGAAAAAGGAAACCTCAGCTCATGGGATGAGATACATCGGAGATACAGGGAAGTATCGGAAAGGTATCATATAGATATAATAAAGCACGCGCTACTCCTCCTCACACGCATAGGAGCCCTGCCAAAAGGGCCTATCCCGTGGAAAAAGCTCCATAGCGATGCGCAGACCGAAAGAAAAGAGTTGAGAGAAGCGGTAAAAGCGGGAAGAGAAAAAGACTTTGCCGAAGAGTTTAGAAGCATTACCTTTGCCGACACCCGAGAGAAAGACGCAGTCCTCGGAACCCTCGAGGAGGACGAACTGTTAAAGCACCTCGATTCTCTGTAAGCAGCTCATGAGCACGGGTACCAAGGCTATGTGCGGTCCCGGCGGACAGCCCTCCCTTTAGTCCCCGGCAATAAGTTGAAACACCCGGTCAAGATCCTCTCTAGAGTAGTAGGAAATCTCTATCTTCCCCTTCTCCAAACTCCCCTTGAGGGATACTTTGGTGCCGAGGGCGTCGAGAAACTGCTGTTCGATCCTCTGTACATCCGGCGAGGCATTACGGTTAGTCCCCTTGTTTCCCTTCGATTTTTCCGAAAACCTGACCCCCCGGTTAAAACCCTCAGCCTGACGTTCGGCCTCCCGGACAGAGAGACCGTCGGAGATGATTCTCGAGTAGAGAATCCGCTGATCCGCCGGATTAAGCACCGAGAGAATGGCCCTCGCGTGGCCGGGGCTCAGAGTACCCTCGACAATAGAGTCCTGCATATCCTCCGGAAGCTTGAGTATCCTCACCGCGTTTGCAACGGTGGAGCGTTTTTTTCCGATCTTTCTCGACAGAGCCTCCTGGTTGAGCTCATAGCTGTCCATAAGCTGCTTGTAGGCCTTCGCCTCCTCTATTGGGTTGAGGTCCTCCCGCTGGATATTCTCGATAAGAGCAATTTCGAGCTTCTCCTCGTCGCTAAAGCGACGGACAACAACAGGAACCTCCGAGAGCCCGGCCATCCGGGCGGCCCTGTAACGACGCTCCCCGGCGATAATGGTGTATCCGCCCTGGTTGTTTTTTTCCACCACCAGCGGCTGAATAACTCCCTGCTGTTTGATAGATTCGGAGAGTTCGGCCAGGGCATCCTCATTAAAACGGTTCCTCGGCTGATACGGATTCGGCTCGATGTTTCTGAGGGCCGCTTTTTGAACTTCCCCCTTATCGTGAGGCTCCGGCTCTTCGACCTGATGGATAAGGGCATCTATCCCTTTACCCAGAGCTTTTTTAGACACGGGCTGCCACCTCCTCTGCAAGGCTTTTATAGCTCTTTGCACCTATACAGGCTGCATCGTACTGTCCTATCGGCACCCCGTGGCTCGGCGCCTCGGAGAGACGAACGTTGCGCGGGACAATGGTCTTGAAGACGGTGCTCTTAAAATATCCGGTTACCTCTTTTACTACCTCGTTGGCAAGCTTGGTTCTAGAGTCGTACATGGTAAAAAAAATCCCCCCAATACTCAGCTCCGGGTTGAGGGATCTCTGTACCCTCCGAATCGTCTGCAGAAGCTGGCTCATCCCCTCCATGGCAAAATATTCACACTGAAGAGGAATAAACACACTATCCGCAGCCACAAGCCCGTTGAGAGTAAGAACACCAAGGGAAGGAGGAGAGTCGATAAGCACATAGTCCCAGGAATCCTCAAGCTCGGCAATAGCCTCTTTAAGAAAGTATTCCCGGCGGTCCGCCCCAATAAGCTCCACATTTGCTCCGGTAAGATTTATGTTCGAAGGAACCACATACAAACCCTCCACAGATGTACCCTGGATAGTCTCGGCGGACCTCGAGCGGTCGTTGATAAGCTCGTATATCCCGGGCTTGTCCCGGTCTGCGCCTACACTGCTCGACAAATTCCCCTGGGGATCGAAGTCGACAAGAAGAACCTTCTTGCCGAGCTCAGCAAGAAAAGCCCCTATATTCACTGCGGATGTCGTCTTCCCGACACCCCCCTTTTGATTGGCAAATACAATAGTTTTTTTACTCATAGCGGATTCACATTATACATGAAAACACCGGCTGTGTCATTGCAGCTGATCGAATAAATAAAATCAGACTTGACCTGTTTGCTCATATTCAGTAATTTCACTGTATACGGAGGAAACAATTATGGAAGACCAAGTGAAAAAAGCTATACAGGATGTTCGCCCGTCGTTACAGGCAGACGGCGGGGACATCGAGTTTGTTAGTCTCGCCGAAGACGGCGTAGTAAAAGTCCAGCTTACCGGAGCATGCAACGGGTGCCCCATGGCCGAGCTCACCCTCAAAAAGGGCGTAGAGAGATATCTCAAGGAGACGGTCCCGGGAGTAACATCGGTAGAATCGGTTTAGACGAATTCCGTCGATCTAAAGTTCGTTTTGTGTAAATCTTAGCTGCTTACCAGTAAGCCGGTAAGTCGAGAAGCGTGTAAGCTGTGAAGCTGAAAAACCGATGAGCTACTATACCCCGAGGGGCT
>JBKHFZ010000190.1:0-4735 GCA_046539925.1 Spirochaetaceae bacterium | reverse complement strand
GGGGCATGTCCCCTTTGTTATTACAACGGTCGCTGCTCTCTTCAAAAAAAGATAACCGCAGCTCTCGAGGATGTGAAGAAGAAGGAAGAGTTTGAGCTCGTTGTATACACGTGTCCACAGTTTAAGGAGAAATTTTAAAAGAATGTTCGACAGACTTGAAAGCATAGATGCCCGGTACAGGGAAGTAGAACGGCAAATTGCCGACCCCGAAGTAATGAAGGATATGTCCCGGTACAGGGAGCTTATGCAGGAGTACTCGCAGCTGCACGAGACAATAGTGGAATACGAACACTACAAACAGATTTCTCAAGAGGTCGAAGATGCCGAGGCAATGCTCGAAGAGGAGCAGGACGCAGAGATGCGCTCTATGGCCAAAGCGGAGGTCGAGGATCTCGAAGAGAAGAAGACAAAAAGCGAAGAGAAACTCAGGCAGCTCCTCATACCTCGGGATCCGCTGGACGGCAAAAATATTATTGTCGAAATCCGGGCCGGTACAGGAGGTGAAGAGGCCGGCCTCTTTGCTGCAGACCTCTACCGCATGTACGCCAGGTACGCGGAGTCTAAAAAGTGGAAGCTCGAAGTAATGGAGTCCAACGAAACCGGTATAGGAGGGTTCAAGGAGATTGTTTTCTCGATCTCCGGTAAAAACGTATACGAGCACCTCCGCTACGAAAGCGGAGTGCACCGGGTACAGCGGGTCCCTACAACGGAATCCGGAGGGCGCATACACACCTCCGCGGTTACAGTTGCAGTGCTCCCCGAAGCGGAAGAGACGGATGTAGAGATAAAAAACGAAGATCTCAAGATCGATGTATTCCGCTCCTCCGGCCCCGGAGGACAGAGCGTAAATACCACCGATTCCGCCGTACGAATTACCCATCTCCCCACAAATACGGTGGTTACCTGCCAGGATGAAAAATCGCAGCACAAAAACAAGGCAAAGGCCCTAAGGGTACTGCGGTCCCGCCTCTACGAAGTTGAGCACGAGAGGCAGAGGCAGGAGCGGGACGAATCCCGGAAAAGCCAGATCGGTTCCGGAGACAGGTCGGAACGAATACGTACCTATAATTTTCCACAAAATCGTGTAACCGACCACCGTATAAATCTTACCAGCCACAAACTCGAACAGATACTCCAGGGAGACCTCGACGAGATTATTGAGCAGCTCAAATATTCAGCCCGTCAGGAGTACCTCAAAGAAATAGAATGACTACCGTCCGCAGCGCCCTCTCCGAGGGAACCGAAAGGCTTAAAAGCCTCGAAACACCCTTCCTCGACGCAACAGTGCTTCTCGCACACGCTCTGGGAATAAGCAAAGAGGAGCTTCTTGCCTCCTATCCCGAGGAGATACCGGATTCCATCTTTACTACCTACAACAGCTATCTCGAGCATCGTCTGTCGGGCATACCGGTAAGCTACATACTCAGCAAGAAGGAGTTCTACGGCCTACCCTTTTACGTTGACCGACGGGTGTTAGTTCCGAGGCCGGAGACGGAAACCCTCGTAGAGGCGGCTCTCAATGAGATAAAAAACTTCCCCGAGAAACGTCGGCTTCTCGACCTCTGTACCGGCTCGGGCTGCATTGCAATTACCCTCTCATATCTTCATCCCGAACTCTTTGTAAGCGCCTCGGATATCTCCTTCGACGCCCTCGAAGTTGCACGGTTAAACAGCCGACACCTTCTATCTACCTCCCCCCGTTTTATAGAGAGCGATCTTTTTGAAGCGATAGAGGGGAAGTTCGATATTATCGTTTCCAACCCTCCCTACCTTACAGAAGAGGAGTCCGAGGATATGCAGGTTGAGGGCTGGCCGGAGCCGATTATCGCACTAAACGGGGGAGAGGACGGACTAAGCCATGTACGCGCAATTGCAGAGCAGGGGTTTGATCATCTTACCGGAAATGGCTATCTTTTAATTGAGGGAGACGTAAGAAGGATAGAGGGGATAGCGGAGATCCTCGAGAATTACGGCTACAGAGAGGTAACCTTATATCCCGACCTGAGCGGCCGGGGAAGAGCGGCCGGAGGACGAAAACCCCCCGTATAGAACTGTTATGCTAAATAGAATAGAGAAGTTCAAAAAGAAACTTAACACCTACGGAGAAAAAGAGAAGGCTCTTATCCTGGAGGCTGCCTACTGGGCAAAAGAAATCCATAGCGACCAGAAGAGGGCAAGCGGAGAACCCTTTTTTATCCACCCTCTGCAGGTAGCCGAAATACTTGTGGATATGCAGCTGGACTCCGAAGCGGTTATTGCCGCGCTTCTCCATGATATAGTTGAGGATACCGAGATAACCCCCGCGGAGCTTCGACGACGCTTCGGCAGGCAGATAGCGATTCTCGTGGACGGGGTTACCAAGATAACAGTTGTAAAGGCAAAGAGCAAAAGCGAACAGGAGTCCGAGTCTATCCGCAAGATGCTCTTTGCGATGACCAAAGACATAAGAGTCATAATAATCAAGCTTGCCGACAAGCTGCACAACATGAGCACCCTCGAACATCTGGAGCCCCGCAAGCGCAAGACCATAGCCCTGGAGTGTCTCGATATCTACGCTCCCCTTGCGGACAGGCTCGGTATATCCTGGATGAAGGCGGAACTCGAGGACCTCTCTCTTAAGCATCTCCATCCCGAAACGTACAAGCAAATAGAGAATTTTCTGGCAAGCAGAAAAGAGGAGAGAGCCTCCTACCTCACCAAGGTAAAAAACGCAATAGCCAAATCGGCAAAAGAAGAGGGCATGGATATAAGCGTCTCTACCCGGGCAAAACATCTCTACTCGATCTACCAGAAAATGAAGCGGCAGGGTAAAGAGTTAAACGAAATATTCGACCTCTTGGGGATTCGTATTCTCTGCTCAAATACAAACGAGTGCTACACAATTCTCGGCCTGGTCCATAAACTCTGGCCTCCGATAGAGAGAAGGTTTAAGGACTATATTGCCATGCCCAAGGCCAACCACTATCAGAGCCTCCACACCACGGTAATGGGAAACTCGGGGCAGCTTACGGAGATCCAAATTCGCACATATAAAATGCACGAGACCGCCGAATACGGAATAGCCGCCCACTGGGCCTACAAACGGGGCTTTTCCAGCGCCCAGGTTCGCCCCAAGGAGCTTCCGATAATCAATAAACTCAAACAGTGGAATCGAAACGCGGACTCCGAGACTTTTCTTGAGGACATAAAACAGGAGCTCCTCAAGGCTTCAATCTACGTATTTACCCCCAAGGGTCATATTGTGGAACTGCCTCGTAACTCAACAGCCATCGATTTTGCCTACCACATTCACACCGAGGTGGGAAACCACACAATTGGAGCAAAAGCCGACGGATCTATTATCCCCCTCAACCAGCCCCTTAAAAACACCCAGGTAATCGAGATAATGACCTCCAACTCGGCAAAACCCCATGTAAACTGGCTGCGCTTTGCACGAACTTCGAGGGCTCGCCAAAAGATACGCCACTGGCTTAACAAGAACGAAGAGAACCTCTTTATCGACAAAAACGTAATTGCCAAGAAACGACCCCTAGACACTTCTTCGGAGAAAACCAAAAAAGAGGAGAGCGCCAAACAGAGCGATGCAGGTGCGGAAGATCAGGTCGATAAAGATACCGTAATAAAACAGGTGGTGGATCGGGCAAAAGTAGCGTTTAGAATAGGCAACGAAAAGAATATGATGATCAGCATAGCAAAATGCTGTACTCCCTCTACCGGGGACGACATAATAGGCTACGTGAGCCGGGGAAGGGGCATTATTGTCCACCGCCGCGACTGCCCCAACCTCAAGCACATAGAGGATTTCGAAAACCGCTGTCTCGAAGTGGAATGGGAAACCTCGAGTCCGAAGGAGGTCCGCCACTTTCGAGTAAACAGCAGGATGACGAGCGACCTTTTCTCGGAGATAGAGGGGGCGGTGCGGAAGTACCACGGTCATCTAATAGAAGGAAAACTCGAGGAGGATGAGCGGGGAAATCTTACCGGCAAGTTCTCCATGGAGATGGAAAAGGCCGAGGATTTCAAGAAAGTTATGAAATCGATCCGCACGGTACCTTCGGTAATCAACATACAGCCCGTATAATGCCTCCGTGGTGCTCTAACACTCCCTGCAGAGAAAACCGCTATTCCCCTTCCTGCTCTTCGGCCTCCTGATACACCTGATTCCAGCAGTCCTCTTCGTTTATCACACCCTTGAGGTAAAGGGCAATTGCCTCCCGCACTGCGGAGGGAAACCACTCCCAGTACGATTTGTGCCACTCGGGTATCTCTTCTCTCAGCTTCTCCTGCTCCGAGGGGGGCATTTTCCCCTCTGCGAAGGAGATAAACTGCCTTACCATGGTAATAAGCACATCGCCGGGAAGCTGCTTCCCCTTCTCCTCCTTTCGGCTGTTAGAGTCCGGAACCCATTCGTCGAGAAGCTCGTGAACCTGTTCGTCCGTAAGTTCCGGAGCGTTCTGTTTGATTATGTCGGCGGCGAATTTCTGAACCATTGCGCGTACAGACTCGCGAGAGTAGTTGAGCTGCTCCGATATATCCCGTCCGGCGCTGCGGGCCACCCGCTCGGGGGAGATGCTCCCCGGCCTGCCTGGTGCGCTTCTCGCCTCCCGCCTCTCTATCGCTTTATGAATTACCTCCATATCCGAATCGGTCGTCTCGTTGAGTATTGCCTCTACCAGTCTAAACAGCTCCTCTCGCTCCATAGTCCCCTCCCTTATCGGGCCCTGCCGTAATGCCT
>JBKHFZ010000189.1:0-4874 GCA_046539925.1 Spirochaetaceae bacterium | reverse complement strand
ATACCCCGCTGCTCTACCCAGGAGGAGGCAATACGAAACTACCTCATCAAAGAGGCACAAAAACATAATCTCAACTATAAAACCGACACCGCGGGAAACATCGCCGTATACGTTCCCCCTGCCGCGGGACACGAGAACCGCCCCACCGTGGTTATCCAGGGCCACATGGACATGGTCTGCGAAAAGAACAGCGGCACCCCCCACGACTTCTCTCGGGATCCCCTAAAACTCAAAACCGAAGGGGACATCCTCTACGCCGAGGGCACAACCCTCGGTGCGGACAACGGAGTCGCCCTTGCCCTCGGTCTGGCCCTGCTCGACACCGACGCCCCCCACGGTCCCCTCGAACTCCTCTTTACCGCCGACGAGGAGAGCGGCCTCACCGGAGCGCTCAACCTCGACACATCCCTGCTCTCGGGCAGAATTCTCCTCAACATCGACTCGGAGGAGGAGGGCGTCTTTTACATCGGCTGCGCGGGGGGAGTTACCACTAGAGGAAACATCCCCGCAGAGTGGGAGAAAACGGCCCAACACGCCGCCGCCTTCAGCCTCTCGGTAACCGGACTAAAGGGGGGGCACTCCGGCGCCAATATACACGCGGAGAGGGGGAACGCTATTAAGATCGGCGCGCGGCTGCTCTGGAACCTTCTCGAGCACACTCCCCTGCGCATTTCCGGTATAGAGGGAGGGGGAAAGCACAATGCAATTCCCCGGGAGTTTTTTGCGCGTTTTACCGTTCCGGCGGACGGGAAAGACCAGGTCCTCTCCTCGAGTAAAGAGACGGCGGAACAGCTGTATAACGAACTGGCACAGGTAGACCCTGAATGCAGGGTGGAACTCAAGGAACTGCCTGAACTCCCCGACAGGGTGCTATCGGAAGAAACCACAACACAACTGATAAATCTCCTCCATATAATGCCCCACGGGGTCGATTCGATGAGCCGTACAATAGAGGGCCTGGTCGACACCTCGACCAATCTCGCCTCGGTGGAACTGAAAGAAAACCGTGTGCGGATTGTTACCAGCCAACGCTCTTCGGCGGCGAGTACACGAGACTATATCTGCAGCCGGGTAACCGCAGCCTTCCGCACCTGTGGAGGGGAGGTGGAATACTCATCCCTCTATCCCGCCTGGACACCAAGCCCGGAGAATCCTCTAATAGATATCTGTACAGACGCTTACAGGAGACTCCTGGGGGAGGAACCCACCGTTACCGCTATCCACGCCGGTCTCGAGAGCGGGGTAATAGGAGACAAATTCCCGGGAATGCACATGATCAGCTTCGGCCCAAATCTCTACGAGGTGCACACCCCGGAAGAGCACCTGAGCATCTCTTCGGTGGAGCACATCTGGCGCCTTCTCCTGGAAATACTAAAAGAGATCGATCTTTAGCTTGCAAAGGAGCGCCGAGGCTATTAGTATTAGTTTTAGTATAGTCAGGGACCTGTAAAGGAGGAGCCCCTATGGTTCGTTTCCGTGATATCAGTTTAAAGGTAAAAATCCTGCTTATAACCTTGGTGGGTATTGTCATCCTGGCCTTGATTTTCTCTCTTCTATTCTCCAGAGCAATAGGCACACAGGCTACAAAGGCGATAATAGAGAAGAGCCACGCCGTAGTGTTTACCGCCGAAGCGGTCCGGGAAAACATGGCGGAAAAACTCAGCAGGGGAGTTATCAAGGATTTCGACACCCTTGCGGAGGAAGGAGACCGGGACAACCTCCTCGAAGCAGTACCTATTATCACGGCAATAAACGTAGTCCAGGAGAATGCGGAACAGGCCAATTATGAGTTCAGGGTCCCCAAGGAATCTCCCCGCAACCCCGAAAACGAACCCACCCCCTTTGAATCGGAGATACTCGCCGAGTTAAAGGAGACAGGGGCAGATGAGAAAATCGTCTACGAAGAGGATCAGATACGCTATTTCCGCCCCATAAAACTCACCGAAGAGTGCATGCTCTGCCACGGTTCCCCAGAGGGAGAACCCGACCCCATCGGGGGAACAAAAGAGGGCTGGAAGGTGGGAGAAGTTCACGGAGCCTTTCAGATTATCAGCTCCCTCGAGAGCGCCCAGGCGACCCAGCGCACCGCCAACCTCAATCTGAGTCTCGTCTCCGTCGGGATGCTTATAGTCCTCGGCATTCTTGTATGGATAAGTATTAAAGCCGTGACCCGACCCCTTAACAACTATATAGGCGCCTTTACCAAGGTGAGCGAAGGAGACCTTACGGTTGTATCCGATGTAGACAGCCGCGACGAAATTGGGCGCCTCTCCGGCTTCTTTAACTCCTTTATAGAGAGTCTCAACAGGATGCTGGGAGGCATTCAGGGAGTAACCGAAGATACAAAACAGATAAGCGAGGATCTCGCCTCCAGTTCCACCCAAACCGCCGCCGCCATCGAGGAGATGCGGGCGAACTCCGAGCAGATGAAGCACAAGATGAACACCCTCGACGGGGAAGTCCAAAAGTCCAAGGACGCCGCGGACAACGTGAGCAGCAACCTTACCCATCTAAACGAGCAGATAGAGAGCCAGGCATCGGCAATAAACGAATCCTCCGCCTCCATAGAGCAGATGTCCAGTAACATCCAGAGCATTGCCACCGTCAGCGAGCAGAAGAAACAGATGGCCGACGAACTCGAGCAGACCAGCGAGCAGGGCGGGGAGGATATGGAAAACACCCGCGTCTTGATGAAGAAGGTGGCCCAGTCCGCGGACGTCATGAAGGATATGATCGAAGTTATAGACAGCATCGCGAGCCAGACAAACCTTCTTGCAATGAACGCGGCCATCGAGGCGGCCCACGCGGGAGAGGCGGGAAAGGGATTTGCCGTTGTAGCAGACGAAATTAGAAACCTCGCCGAATCGAGCTCCAACTCGGCAAAAGAGATTGCCAACTCCCTCAACGAGATAATCGAGAATATCAACACCGCCGAAAATACCACCGAAAAAACGGGTAAAGTTTTCGAACAGATTCTCGAAATGGTCCGGGAGGTCTCCAAAAGCATGAGCGAGATGCAGAACTCCACCCAGGAACTCTCCCTCGGAGGCGACCAGATAGTAGAAGCCCTCAACTCCCTCGTTGAGATAACCAACGACGTACAGTCCTCCTCCGGTGACATGAGCACACGCGTCGAGGCAATAACGGAATCGATGGAGACCCTCCGCAACGTATCGGCGGATTCCACGGCGGGCATGGAGGAGATGGCCCAGGGTATACAGGAAGTTGCCATGGCAGCCCAGAGCGTATCCGATGCGGGAGACCAGAACTCCGAGAGTGTACAGCACCTCGAGGAACTTGTCTCACGCTTTAAGCTGAAGGCTGAATACTACTCACAAAAGCAGGCGGAGACACACGACGGAGAAGGCGAAGAAGAATAATCTTCAGATGATCATTGCCCTGCAACTCTCTTCCCGGGAGGGACCTTCCCGGGAGCAAGTACCCGCAGGGTCACCGTACCCCATGTGTAGGTCTGACAGGCAAGCCGCACATCCTCGGGCAGGGGCCCCCGCTCGGTGAGCCTTACCCGTTCCGCCTCGCCCATAGGACTCAGATATTTCCTCCCGTCGAGAATCTGTACCCTGCACGTACCGCAGAGAGCCTTGCCCCCGCAGAGATGGGATATCCTTACCCCCTTCCGAAGGAGTGAGTTAAGGATAGATACCGCCGGGCTCGTCTCGACAGTGCGATTTTCTTTTCCCACTACAATTATCCGGGCCATGACGGCAAGTGTAACACGGATGAGCTCATCAAGTATTTACATAAAACTCATAAAAAGTATAATTTGCTGTAGGATACTACAGGCGTTATGAAGAAAAAAGAGCCCTACTATAACCTTCTCCAAAGACTGTGTTCCAAGACCGAGAGCATAGAGATTACCGACGAAGACAGGATTGTAATCTTCAGCGACCTCCATATTGGCAAGAGAAACTCACGGGACGATTTTATGCCCAACTCCGACCTGTTTATGAAGGCACTTACCGATTACTACCTGCCCGAGGGTTACACCCTCATCCTCAACGGCGACATAGAGGAACTGCACCGCTACTCGCTTAACGAAATCAGCGAAAAGTGGCAGGATCTCTACCTTATCTTCGACAAATTTGCGGAGAAGGGAAGGTTTTTCAAAATATTCGGCAACCACGACTCCAAGCTCTTTACTCTGCCGAGAGAACCGGTCCGCTACACTCTCCACGAAGCGGTCAAGCTCGACTACAAGGGGAAAACGCTGTTTCTCTTCCATGGCCATCAACTCTCCTACTATTACCAGAGGTTTAACGATTTGATGGGACTTTTCCTGCGTTACGTTGCAAAACCCCTCAGAATAAAGCACTACAGCGTCGCCCACGACAACAGGAAAAAATTCACCATCGAGCAGAGATTGTACGAATTTGCCAGCGACAACAGGATGATTTCCATTATCGGCCACACCCACCGCCCTCTCTTCGAATCTCTCTCCAAGGTAGACGAACTGAACTACCAGATAGAGACCCACCTGCGAAACCTCAAGGGAACAGAAAAAGACGAACGCGGTCCCATCGAAAAGAAGGTACGGGGCCTCAAAAAGGAGATCGACCGTCATGTAGAGAGAAGGGGCAGCGAAATATCCCTTAGTAAAATCTACAGCACCACCACCGTAATACCCTGCGTTTTCAACTCCGGCTGTGTTCTCGGCAAGAGAGGCTTTACGGGAGTGGAAATCGAGAACGGCAACATCTCCCTTGTCCACTGGTTCGACCGCAACAACGTCAGGCACTATGTGAGGGAGGAGGATAAGAACACCACACGCCTCGACGAAACCGAGTATTACCGCTCTATCATTAAAAAGGACGACCTCGATTACATTTTTACCAGGATAGAACTGCTCACCTGAG
>JBKHFZ010000188.1:0-4878 GCA_046539925.1 Spirochaetaceae bacterium | reverse complement strand
GCCCTTTTCCTCGGCTACGACAGCGATAAAGATCCTTCCGAACTCGTTTCCAGGACAATAGACTTTGCACAGGAGCAGGAACTTATTGACACTTTTGTTACACTCCTTCACCTGTATATCTCCGTGGAAAAACTCTTTACAAAAAAGGAGGTGGAATCGGAGAGCCTCGCCCGGCCCATGACCTATCAGGAGCTGCTTAGCCACTACTTTCGCCGCAGCAGCGACAAGGAGAAGGGACTGCCCGATGAGTTTCTCGAGGATTTGAAAAACGCCATCGACGCATATCCGATTATTCCCGGCCTTAGCACGGAGGAGCAGATCGATTATGCTTTGTTTAATATTTTCCGCTCCCATGGAAACCTGAAAGAGAAGCAGAGAGCCTTAAAGGAGATATTCTTTGCTCTGGAGAATTTGAAGATCCCCGAATCCGTACACCCCTCAATTTCCAATAAAATCGACAGAATTGTGGAATTGAATCAAAAAAGCTACCCTTCCCTGGCGGACGCTGCAATTCACGCCCGTTATGAAATTGTAGACAGGAAAAAGCTGGAAGCACAACGTCAGGAGCACTATCGTGCCGTACAGTCCCTGGTGAGCAGAGTCTACAACAACCTTCAAGACGTCGCGGAGTTCTCAAAAATACTAGACGCCGGACCCTATATCCTCAAGGAACTCGTTACTCTTGCTCTATCCGGAAATACCCGCAGGTCCGAACTTGCCCTGCGCCTTATTGCGCTTCGCTGCAACCGGGATCGCACAATAGTAGATGATCAGCTGCACCGTCTTGATTCCGTTACTCTATGCTCGGTACAGACAGAAGAGCAGAACGGCACTCGTACATCCCTATTTGCCGTTCTGCCGGAAAACCGGATAGACGAAGCATTGCCTTTTGATCTATGGGTTAACGAGGCCGGCTTGGAAAGGGTCGACGAAATGGTCATTTTTGTCTACTGCGAAAAACCGCAAACTGAGGAAATGGGCGACAGTATTTTCCGCCGTATTCTCCAGAACCCGGGACACGATTTGACCACATTATCCGCAGGGCTGTACAACGCCGAAGGAAGAACAGCTTTTCGCAGCTTCACCTTTACCGACACATGGCAAGAGATTTCTACGGCCAGGGGTTTTAGTCCTCTGCAGTACCGGGAATTGCGGGTCTACCGGCTCAAAAACTTCAAGACCCAAATCCTCTACCATAGCGAATCGGTCATGCTCCTCGAGGCGACTTCCAAAGACAACCCCAAAGACATAAGGCTCTTTGCCTTTGCGGATGTGTCGGAAATCGAACCGGAAACCGACAGTACACACTCTTTCAGGCGGCTGCTTATGTTCGAGAACCTCTATATGGAGGCTGTATTTGCAATGCGTTCCGCCCAGGCAAAATACCGCTATCGCCTCCAGTGGAACCGTATAATTATACACAACAGGAACCTCCTGCGCATAAGGTTTAGGGAACTCCGGGACTACGGGTTTCGCCTGATGCACGCAGCAGGAGATTTGGGCCTTGAAAAACTCACCGTCTATACGAGGCGCAAAAGATGGAGTGAAGAGCAAGTGCGGGAACTGCAGCTCGACTTTTCCATAGTTACCGAAAATCATCTTGCTCTGCGCAACCGGCCTCCTGCAAAGGAGCCCTTGGAGTCTTTTAGCCAGTACGTGACAAAAGCGGTAAGATCGCGGCAGAGGGGCATGGTGTATCCCTACGAGTTTATCAAAATGCTCACCAACACGGGTATATCGAAGGACAGCGCAATTCCCGCAGGTGTGTTTGAGGAGTTCGATATAGAAGTAGACCCCTCGAGCGGGGAGCAGTCCATCGTCTCCGCAGCGAATCGTGAACCCGGCCTCAACAAGGCCAACGTCGTCTTCGGGCTTATTACCAACTACGACAGGGAGACACCCTCCCCTCTTACGAGGGTCCTCCTTCTCTCGGACCCAAGCGGAGACCTGGGCAGTCTGGCCGAACCGGAGGCAAGGAGGGTAAACGCGGCTCTCGACCTGGCCGAAAAACGAGGCCTTCCCCTGGAGTGGCTTCCCGCCTCATCCGGGGCAAAGATAGATATGGAGAGCGGTACCGAAAACCTGGACTGGACCGCGTCCACCCTCCGACGGATAGTAGAGTTTACCCAGAAAGGTGGCGAGATAAACATCATAGTTGCAGGTATTAATGTAGGGGCCCAATCGTACTGGAACGCAGAGGCAACCATGCTTATGCATACCCGGGGCCTCTTGATCATGACCGAAGACGCGTCGATGCTGCTCACCGGAAAGAAGGCCCTGGACTTCTCCGGAAGCGTATCGGGAGAAGACAATCTGGATATCGGCGGAGTCGAGAAAATAATGGGACCCAACGGCCAGGCTCAGATCAAGGCACCCAACCTTGCTGCCGCATACCGGTACCTCTTTAGGCACTACCGCTACACCTACGTGCCTGCGGGTCAACGCTTCCCCCTCAGGCAGGAAAGTGCAGACAGCGTAGACCGGGATATTTCGAAGGAAGCCTACAACGACTTCCTCAACCAGGGGTTCTCCTGTGTCGGCGATATCTTCAGCGAGGAGAAGAATCCCGAAAGGAAAAAACCCTTCGATATCCGCCAGGTTATGAAGGCTCTAATAGACCGCGACGCCTCCTATCTCGAGCGGTGGCGGCCGATGCAGGACTCCGATACCGCTATAGTCTGGGAGACCCGGATAGGCGGATATCCTCTTGGCCTTATGGGCATAGAGAGCCGGAATCTGCCCCGCATAGGCGAAGTTCCCTTCGACGGGCCCGACAGCTGGAGCGGAGGCACCCTCTTTCCCCTCTCCTCCAAAAAAATTGCCCGGGGCATCAACGCCTTCTCGGGCCGTCTTCCTCTCGTCATACTGGCCAACCTCTCCGGATTCGACGGGTCTCCCGAATCGCTTCGCCGCCTGCAGCTGGAATACGGCGCCGAGATTGGCAGGGCGGTGGTAAACTATAAGGGGCCAATAGCTTTTGTGGTAATTGCCCGTTACCACGGCGGCGCCTACGTAGTATTCTCGAAAAAACTCAACCCCATGCTCCGAGTTGCGGCATTAGAGGGTTCCTACGCGTCGGTTATTGGCGGTGCACCGGCGGCAGCGGTAATCTTCCCCAAAATTGTGCTAAAAGAGACCTACGCAGACCCGCGGATTGTGGAGGCCCAGAAAAAATTGAAGCTCGGCTCCCTATCCAAGAAAGAGTACGACGACATATTTGCCGCAGTAAAGAACGAAAGACAGACGGAGTTAGGCCTCACCTTCGACCGCATACACTCTGTAAAACGGGCTGCTTCCGTCGGCTCCATAGACGATATTATTACCCCCTCACAGCTTCGCCCCTACATCGTCTCTGTGGTGGAGGAAGGGCTGGGTATAACCGGAGGAGTCAATTCTCCCCAGGACCGGTGCAGCAGAGAGGCTTAGAAAAAATCGCCCCCCCATAGACGCTGGATAAATTCACGATACCCTATAATCTCTATACCGTCCTGGGTTATTCTGTTTTTATCATCGAGGGATACAATTAATCTTCGTTTTACTTCGGGGTGCTCTTTTTTTAATTCCCTGAGGCCCTTGAGGTGTTCCGTTTTAATATTTTGTGATCCCTTGCATTCTATCGCACAGTCTATGTGATTTATCAGAAAATCGACTTCCATGCCCGTGCTGAGCCTCCAGAAATAGATTTCCGCGAAGCGCTCTTTATACATATTATACGTTTTGATTTCGTGGAAAACCCAGTTCTCGAATGCCTTTCCGAAAAGTTCGGACCCAGGCTGGATTTCTCCACGTCGGGCCAGAAAGTTTACTATTCCAACATCTGTAAAGTAGAACTTTGGTGAAACGAGTATTCGCCTTTTAGGCCTTCTCCGATACGCCGGTACAAAGGAGCCCAAAAGCGTATCTTCGAGGATTTCGAAATATCCACGTATCGTTTCACTCGATACACCGGTTTCCCTTGCAACGGTGGAATAGTTGACCATCTCTCCATCGGAAAGCGCCGCTATTGAGAGAAATTGAGAATAGACCGGCAGGCGGCGTACCAAACCCTCTGCAGCAATTTCTTCCTGGATATAGTGAGAAACATAGGCGTCGAGAAGTCGTTTTGGAGACGATCCGAAGTATATTGTGGGGAAATATCCGTGATTGAGCATACGCTCGAGCTCAAAATCTTTGCCCAGTTCGAATGCACTAAAGCCGTAAAGCTCTAGATGAAGCCCTCTCCCCCCTAAAAGGTTCACTCCGCTGTGCCTAAGCTTTCGTGCGCTTGATCCGCAAAGCACAAATTGCACGTTTTTGTTCTCATAAAGCCAATGTACTTCATTTAGTAAGGGGGGTATTTTCTGAATCTCGTCGATAACTACTGCTCGAGGCAAATGATATTCCACCTCCTCCCGTAGAAGTTCAGGCCGTTCGAGAAATCGCCTGTACTCTTCCGATTTGAGCAAGTCTACCCACAGGGCATCGGGATACGTATTTCGCAGGAGGGTGCTTTTCCCTGCCTGTCTCGGCCCCCAAAGGAAAAATGTATCTGTTCCGAAATTGGGTAACTGAACCGCTCTTCTGATATATTCAACCATTACTTGAATATATCATGTATTTTTCAAGTTGTAAATGTAATTTACATGATATTTTCAAAAGAGATGCTCATAATAGCCACCACCCACTCCGGCGCCTGCCTGTCTGACTTTACCCGTTGACTCATCAGAAGAGGAAGTAGACTTCGAGGGGGAATGAATAATTGGAAGCGAGTCGATAATAAGGTCTTTTTTATTTCTTTTGGACCGATAGGTAGCGAAAATCATAGGACCCCTATATAATCTAACGTATACATTAACCTCAAACTGAAAAACGAACACGGCATCATCCTGCGCTACATAG
>JBKHFZ010000187.1:0-4913 GCA_046539925.1 Spirochaetaceae bacterium | reverse complement strand
ATAGCGCCTAAGAGGACCTCCTGCTTTTAAATTCCACAGGATTTAAGCCAGTAAATATTGATTTTTACAAGGCCTGCCCTGTACATTAGGTGTATGACCCACCCTTCAAAGAGGTTCCTGATTTTTATACCGATAATATTTTCTCTCCTCCTCTTCGCAACCTACAGCGGGATATTTATCTACACATTCCTCTGGGGTAATGCGGAAAAGCTGCTCGAGAGTACCTCCCGGTTTGTTGCCGTCTCGGACCCCCTTTCGATACTCACGATTCTTCTGGTGCAAGCCGGTTTTGGCGCGGTATCCATCCTCGTCCTCTTTCTCTTTTTCAGAAAGACCCACTCCTCGGAGGTCTTCTTTTTTATGTTCGGCCTATTCGGCTTTGTTATTCAGACTTCCCGCTTTTTTATGGCCCCAGCTTCCATGGTGACAATCTCGTCATACAGTCTCCTTCCGTTTACAAGGCTCGTGTACTTCGGCAGGCTGTTTACCATCCTCTGTTTTTTCGCTTCTGGACTCTTTGCCACGGGTTTTACAAACCAAAAAAGGAACTTCTACCTATCACTTGTTCTGCTTGTAACTTTTGTTATGACTACAATTATGCCGGTTGATTTTACCTCGATAGAGCTGCCCCTCCTTTTTGACACCGGGGGGGAGACGGGATTTACCCTGGCCTATTACGCCTTTGCAGGTTTTACTGTTCTTAACTTCCTTCTTGCTTCGTACAAACACTCAGAGAGGAACTACGTCTATGTAGGGGCGGCAATTTTTCTTGTTATAGCGGGAGTGGAGCTCTCTTTTTATTTCCCCTATGGTATAGGCGCCGCGGCGGGTCTTTTTTTAATGGCCGGGGGCACCTATCTTTTTGCCGAACGGTCTCACGAAATTCATCTGTGGGTATAGCTGTTCTATAAGGTGAGCCCCTCGACGTATGCCTTTGAAAATCACTATTTTGAAGAAGCTCGTGTATTGGTGTTTTAGATTATCAGAATGCCTGCGACAAGACCCACCCCAAAGGGCATGACCACGTTATCCATATCTCCAAGAGACAAAGACTCGATGAGCATCGCCGTAACTGCAACCGGCACAGCTGCCAAGGGGTTGTCAAAATAGACAAAGGTTACAAGAAATACCGCGGCAAAACAGGCAAAGCTTCCCTCTACGGTTTTATCCGAATTAAACGAGAGGGGCAGCTTCCCCCAAATTCGCCCGACAAGACTCGCAAATCCGTCTCCAAAAGCTAGAGCATAGATTGCTATTGTCGACACAGGGTCCGGATAGAGCATAAGTGCGAGCATTGCCCCGATAGCGAGGGTAACAGGCCCCATGACTATACCTTCGGCATCTTTGCCCCGCCCCGCCAAACGGGTTATGGAGGTTACCATAGGCACACTGTAGCCCGATAGCCGCATCGTCTCCGTCCAAGTATAGAAAAGTATACCCACAGCCAAGGCTCCCATGGTAAGGGTGAGATTTAAAAATGCCGCGCTGGGTACCAGAGCAATTGCCATGTGTATGCTTTTTCTCAGCAATTCCGAATATACATCTTGATTTCTTTCTACTTTTGTACGAATATACATCTCTTGAATCTGCATTGTAAATCTTCCTTTTCCAGTGATACGCCATATACTAATAAGCACTTTTCATGCCAACATCACCTCTCTCAATATTTAACGTATAAATGCTTTCAAAACATGATCTTAGCTTGTTTTATTTCATTGACTGGACAGGTCTGTTTTCATAATAGTATACAATTACATACACCTTTATTCAAATTTTACCACACTAAACCGTCCTGCAGCGTTGTATCTCAAAAGAATCTGCGCTATTAATCGGTGAAGATCCTCGCTTTAAATGCCAATCTCTATTATAATATGTGTGGAACTACAGAGCACCAGAGGAGGCTTTAGAGATCTATGAGCGATGAAAAAACACAGGAAGAGGAGATGCTCGAGGAGGAAGACGAAGACCTTCAGGCACACAAATATCTGCTCTTTAAGCTCGGTAAAGAGGTATACGGCATAAATATTATGACGGTTACCGATATTATCGAACTGCAGAAGATAACCGAAGTACCCGACATGCCGGAGTATATTAGAGGTGTTATCAACCTCCGCGGGCAGGTAATTCCTGTTATGGATCTTCGGCTCAGGTTTAAGATGGAGCCCAGGGAATACGACGACAGGACCTGTATTGTTATCGTCAATATAAACGAACAGCCTATAGGCTTTATAGTCGATACGGTATCGGAGGTAGTCGAAATCCCCGAGAAGAATATAGACCCCGCCCCCGAGTTCAAGAGCGGAACGGCCCGGGAGAAATATATTGCGGGGCTCGGGAAGGTAGACAACGAGGTGAAGATCCTTCTCGATGTGTCGAAAATCGTAAAGCAGGAAGAGATCGAGTCGATGAAGGAAGCGGCTGTATAAATCAAACCTTCCGCTGCTCTGTCGGAAACCGCACAGCCGTATGCCCCCGAAGGGGCACACAAATAGCGGGGTTCTTCAAAATGATAATTTTGAAAGAAGTTCTACTGTTTCACCCGTTCTTGCACTCTCTCCAGCACTCTATCTACGATATCCCGGAGCGCCTGAACCGCGGGCCCGTCGGTAGTGCCCGTTATATAGTGGCGGCCTTCGTCTTCCGCCTCCATAAGTGCTTGGTCGATGGGAACAGCTCCCAGGAAGGGAACATCCATCTCCTCTGCAGCTCTCTTCCCTCCGTCCTTTCCAAACAGGGGTACCTCTTTGCCGCAATGAGGGCAAATGAGCCCGCTCATGTTCTCCACCACCCCGAGGACGGGAATATTGAGCTGTTTGGAGAAGTTGATGCTCTTTCGTGAGTCGAGTATAGCGACCTGCTGCGGTGTGGTAACCACCACGCTGCCGTCGAGCTCCGGCAGGAGCTGGCACACCGTAAGGGGCTCGTCTCCTGTACCGGGAGGGGAGTCTATAATAAGGTAGTCCAGCTCGCCCCAGTACACATCGGCGAGAAACTGCTTTATTACCCCTATTTTGAGGGGCCCCCGCCAGATAACCGGGGAGTCCGGTCCATGACCTGCCATGGAGAGACTTACCACCAACAGGTTCTCCGTTGCCTGAAAGGGTTCGATCCCGTCGTCCCTGCCGAGCAGCTGGGCATCTTCTATACCGAGCATCTTTGGTACGTTGGGGCCATGGACATCCGTATCCAACAGCCCAACCTTGAGCCCCTTGTCCGCCAGAGCCAAAGCGATGTTTACTGCCGCGGTGGTTTTTCCCACACCGCCCTTGCCGCTAAGGACGACAATTTTGTGTTTTATCTCGGCCATTCGTTTTTTTAGGCGCTCATCCTGCGCTTTCTGCTCATCATTCTGCATTCCCGCCATGGGGTTCTCCTTTAGTTGTTGTGTAAGTAAGTCTAGCAGCGTACTGTATCTTCTCCCACATATTATGCAGCTCCTTCGCTATCTCGTCGTCGTAGGTGTGTGCATAGGGAAGCAGATCCGCCACCGAGTCTACCACCTTTTTGTCGTATGGTATCTCTCCAAGATAGTGAATTTTTTTCTCTTCGGCAAATTTCCTCAACTCTTCCACGCCATCGAGGTTAATGGTGCTTTTATTTACGATCATTCCCACAGGGATAGAGAAGTGACCCGCCAATTCCACTACCCTTTTGAGGTCGTGGGCGCCGGCGACAGTAGGCTCTGTTACGAGAACCACATAATCCACTCCCGTCATTGCAGACATTACCGGGCATCCGGTACCGGGAGGCCCGTCTATGAGAACAAAATCACACTTTTTCTCTTCTGCCTCCGCTTTAGCTCTCTCCCTCACCTGCTGCACAAGCTTTCCCGAGTTGTCCTCTCCTGCGTACAGGTAGGCATGGACCATCGGGCCAAACTCTGTGGTCGAGAGGTACCACTGTCCCGCATCGCTTGTCCTGTAGCTTACCGCATCTGCCGGGCATACGAGGCCGCACACCCCGCAGCCTTCGCAGGCTATTGGGTCTACTTCTACTACTGTTTTATCTGCGGCGGAGCTTTTTTTATCCAGGGGAGGGTTTTTCGAAGAAACGACGGTATCGGGCCTGATGTTTTTCCAACTGAGGGCGTCGAAGCGGCAGTGTTCCATGCACACACCGCATCCGGTACACCCATCGGGGGAGATGTAGGCCACCCTTCCCCCGGAGAAGTCGTGGGTCTCCTTTATCTCCGGCTTGAGGAGAATATGAAGGTTTGCCGCATCCACATCGCAGTCTGCCGAGACTGAGTTATCCGCTATGGAAGCCAGGGAAGCGGAGACAAATGTCTTGCCGGTTCCCCCCTTCCCGCTGAGTATTACTATCTGCTTCATAATCTCTTCCTCTCTTCGAGTATCTCCTCTATCCTCCGGTAGACCTGCAGAAACTCTTTTGTATACTCCGGAGCAGACCGGGCTATACTTTTTCCCTTAGCGTAACCCGCCGCGATTGTCTCGTTGTAGGGTATGCTCAATAAGACGGGAATATTCCTGCTTTTACAGAACTCTTTTACATCCGCGTGGCCTATATCTGCCCGGTTGATAACCACTCCCATGGGGATTCCCATCTCTGCGATGGTTTCCACCGTCGGCTCAAGGTCATGCAGGCCGAAGGGGGTGTTCTCCGTTACCAGAAGGGCAAAATCGGCTCCCTTTACCGCCGCCACCATAGGACAGCTCGTTCCGGGAGGGGAATCAACCACAATGGTTCGAAGCTTGGGTAAAGTGTCCCTACTTGAGGGGCTTGTACGCTTCTCATTAAAACCGCCTATCTCTTTCACCTCGCGGATAAGGGGCGGAGCAAGTGCCTCTCCCACATTGAGAATACCGTAGTATGTCTCTATTCCACCTGCACCAGGGGAATCAGAGGTGCTCGAAGTACCCGCAGAGACTGTGGTGCTCGGGGAACTCTCTGTG
>JBKHFZ010000186.1:0-4977 GCA_046539925.1 Spirochaetaceae bacterium | reverse complement strand
CCGTACACCAGGCCCAGGGATTCGTTGGCCTTCACAAAAATCTCGATCATGGAGACGTATATCATCACTCCCGCGGAAAAGCCGAGGGCCCCCGCGAGAACTCTCGGGTTGAAGGACTTCGAGAAAAACGCAAGCAGACTGCCCACTCCGGTAGAAAGTCCCGCAAAAACCGTTAAAAGAAGAGCAAACCAAAAGTGTTCAGGTAACATGCTGCAAGAATAAAATAAAAGGAGGCTCCCCGCAATAGTGCGGTAACTGAAACTGCAGGTTTTTGATAGCACCAAGGCCTTTACACTCACCTATCTATTGAGTCTCCTCTGCCAACCTTCTCAATCTCCCCGCAAAAGTCTATACTGTCGGCATGAACGAAGGGGAGAGACCACTTCAGCCGGAGCGCCTCGAGAAGATTCAGGAGCTGTTGGAGAACAGGCACACGGTAAAAGTGAACGAGCTGAGCGAGGCTTTAGAGGTCTCGGAGAACACCATCCGGCGGGATCTGGTAAGGCTCGAAGAGGCGGGGATATGCTTCCGGACAAAGGGGGGTGCGGGGCTTATGCAGTCCGGCACCGCCGGAGCGGTGTTTTCCAGACGGCTTACACGCAACCGGGAGGCAAAAATCCGCATGGCCGAGGCTGCCGCTCAGATGGTGCACAGCGGCGACTCCGTTATCCTCGATTCGGGCACCACCGCCTTCGAGCTGGCCCTCAAACTGCGGGAGAAGGAGCACATAACCGTTATAACCCCCTCTTTGGAGGCGGCGCAGGCGCTTTCGGGATATCCAGACCTCACCCTTATTCTCTCCGGAGGAATTGTTCACGCTACCTCCCGCTCGATGACCGGTCCGCCGGCGGAGACGTTTTTTGAGACGGTGCACGCGGACACCCTCTTTCTCACGGTAAAGGCGATATCTCTACAGGACGGTCTTACCGACCACACCATGGCCGAGGCCTCGGTAAAAAGAAAGATGATCCGCTGCAGCGGTAAGATCGTGGTTCTCGCCGACCACAGCAAGATAGGAAAAACAGCCCTTAGCCGGGTAGGCGGGCTCGAAACAATAGACACCCTCATAACCGACGGCAGCCGGGACCCGCAGGTACTCGAGGTGCTCGAGGACCTGCGTACAAGAGGGATTGAGGTAATTATAACCGCACATAAAGACGAGGAGAATATCTAATGAAAATTGCATTTACCGAAGAGACAATTTCCGCGCTAAAGACGGACCTGGAAATTATATTCCTGGTAAAAAAAGACTACGAACACAGATGGATAAAAAAATACGCCTCCGCGCTTACCCAGCTGGGGTTCAAGGGAGAGGATCTGGAACAGATCTTTCTCAACGAAAGCGGCAAAGTGATTGTCTCGATAGACGAGTTAAATCCCGAGAGTCTGCGCCTCGCGGCGGCGGCTGCGGTTAAGGCTGTTAAAGGGACCTTTAAGAGTGCAAAAATCGGTCTCTACCTCGACGGTAAGCAAAAAGAGGAGTCTCTACTTGCTATGTGTGAAGGGCTGCTTCTGGCGGACTACCGCTTCGAGAACTACAAGTCGAAGAAGGAGGAGACCGGTATACAGGAACTTTTTATCTCGCGCAGCGAATACTCCAACAAAAAGATCGACCCCCAAGGGGCGCACACAATAATAGAGGAGGCTACCCTCACTTGCGAAGCGGTAAAAAAGGTGAGGGATATAGTAAACACTCCCCCGGAAGAGGCCACTCCCGAGTATCTTGCAGAGACCGCCCGCACCTTGGCGGACACTTACCGCATAGGCTGTACTGTGTACGATGAAAAGTGGATTAAAGAGGCCGGAATGGGTGCCTTTTACGCGGTGGGAAAAGGCAGCAGCAACCCCCCGCGGCTCATCCACCTCTCCTACAGGCCCGACGGGTCTGCCGGCACCACCAATACCGCTGCCACCTCAACAGAGGCCGCACCTGCCAAACCCAGGGCCAGGGTCCTCATCGTGGGTAAAGGGCTTACCTACGACACCGGAGGGCTCTCCCTCAAACCGACCACATCGATGACAAGCATGAAGTCGGACAAAGCCGGGGCTGTAACAGCCCTGGGGGTAATAATCGCCGCGGCACGGCTCAAGCTGGATATTGAGCTGGATGCGGTTTTAGGGGCCGCGGAGAACATGGTAAGCGGAAACTCCTACAGACCCGACGATATACTCAAGGCGAAAAACGGAAAAACCATAGAGGTAAAGAATACCGACGCCGAGGGGCGGCTTGTTCTCGCCGATTGCCTCTGTTACGCCCAGGAACAGGAGCCCGACTATATAATCGACATTGCCACCCTTACCGGTTCGTGCGTAGTTGCCCTGGGAGAACACGTCTTCGGCATTATGGGACACAGCGATGAGCTCAAGTCTCGCATGTACTCGGCCTCGAAAAAGAGCGGAGAGCAGGCCCACACTCTTCCCTTCAACCGCCATTTAAAGAAGCTCCTAAAAAGCGAGATCGCCGACATAAGCAACATCCCCAGCAGCAAGTACGGGGGAGCCTCCAGCGCCGGGCTCTTCCTGAGCGAGTTTATCGAGGAGGACAACCGGGACAAATGGCTCCATCTGGACATTGCCGGTCCCTCCTTTGTGGAAAAAGAGTGGGACTGGAACCCCGCCGGGGCGAGCGGAGTGGGAGTGCGGACTATTCTGTCCTGGCTAAAGGGGCTTTAATCTTCAAAATTCAGCTTGAGGGCAAAGTAGAGCCCCACCGAGATGAGGAGAGCGAGGAATATAAAGAGAATACGGTAGCTGTCGGCCTCCAAACCTATAAAGCGGTCCAGAAAAAGGCCGGAGAGGAGGGGGAGACCCGCGCTAAAGGGCATCTCCACCAGGGCGATTAATGCGAAGTGCGGGGTGGTGTCCTTTGCGCGGGCAATAGCCTTTACCGCCGGGGGATAGATGAGGGTCCGCAGGGCCCGGGCGGCCCCCAGACAAGCGGCGCCGCAGAGAAACAGAAAAGTAGAGTGTCCCGGGATCAAGAGCAGCACCCCCGCAAGACCTATGAGCTTCGAGAAGACAAACTTATACCTCAGCGTAAAGAAGTTGAGCCAACCGAAGAGAATCTGCATAACAATCCCTCCGGTATACCCTACCGCCACAAAAACCCCCGCCACCAGATCCTCGGGCACTCCGCCGTACTCCTTTGCGTAGTTTCCATAGAAGGAGAGCGCCGCCACCACCGCAAAATAGCTAAAATCGCTGCCTATAAAAACCCTAAAGTCCGGAATTCGGATAATCTCTCGCAAACTCCTTACAAAACCGTGTATCCCCTCAAAGGGAAGGGGCTTCCAGTCCGGGTCCTGCTCCTCTCTGGTAATAAAGAAGAGGAGTGCTCCAAAAAAAAGTATCGAACCTCCAAAGGTAAACACCAGAGCAGCTCCCTCTATTGAAAGGGCAAACCGTGCGACAACACGATAAATTACAAAACTCCCTATCAACTTTGCGCAGCTTTGCACGATAAACATCACAGAAAGAGCGCGTAGACTGTCGCGATGGGTAAAGAGAGAGATAATAAAGCTCTGCCAGGAGGGCAGGGTAAAACCGATCCCGATAGAGAAGAGCACATACGCAGTAAGAAACAGCGGCAGCACTCCCTCCTCGGGGTGCAGTACCAGGAGAAAGAGGCCGAACAGCATTATCGGGACCGCGGCGGCCATGTGATATATAATTACACTTGTTCTTTTACTCTTTAACCGAGCCGACACATAGGCGGAAGCAAGGGAGAAAATCGGTAGAGAGACCCCGAGAAAGACCGGCAGCAGACCTATAAGAAAGTAGGATGCCCCCAGGCTCCTCAGGAAAATCTGCAGAAAGGTGGATTCGATAAGGATAGGCATACCCATCCCCCAAAAAAACTCCACAGACGAGATACCGGCGGTGTTCCTTGCAAAGTGGGGACTCTCTATGGAGGAGGAACGAGTTGAAGAGATGCGGCTTTTTCCCATACCGAGGATCTTACCTATTCTCGAAGCGAAATTCTACTGCAGTTACGGAAAACCCACCATCTCTTTCCTCTCCTCATCCCACAGCTTCAGGCGCATACAAGAGAGGCTCTCGGAGATAGTGAGGGGGCGTTTGTCCCTAAGTGCCGGTATGGAGTCATAGCACTGTTTGAGGAGATAATTGGGAATCCTCGGACTTAAATGATGAACATGATGATATCCTATATTGGAGCTGAACCAGCGCAGCAGCCCCGGCAACTTGTAGAATGAGCTCCCCTCCATCGCCGCGCGCAGGGGAGACCACTCTTCCCCCCGGGCCCAATAGACGCCCCTGAACTGGTGCTGAACGTAAAAAAGCCATATTCCCAGCGCTCCGGCTATCCAGATTACAGGGAGCTGGATTCCTATATATGTACCAACTCCCATAAGCAGCGAAGCGGTAAGAATTATCGCGGCAATAAGGAGATTGGTAACCAGGACGTTTACTCGCGCTTTTCTTTTTGCCATTTTGGAGGGGAGTCGAAAACGGAGGAGGAAGCTGAACACCGGCCCCAAACCGATCATCACAACAGGGTTGCGAAACAGTCGGTAGGAGAGGCGGGTTTTCTTTGAAGATTTCTCGTACTCCTGCTTGGTCATGGTCCAGATATCGCCAAAACCGCGAGAATCGAGGTCCGCGTAGGTTGCATGATGACGGAGATGACTAAAACGCCAATCCTCGAAGGGCGTAAAGACCAGCAGCCCCAATAGGTAGCCAAAGACGGTGTTGGTCCTCTTTTTTGGAAACAGAGAACCGTGTACACAATCGTGAAACAGTATAAACACCCGCACCAGCAGCAGGGCCGCCACCAGCGCCAATGCCAATGTGAGCCAGTAGGAGTAGCCCTGTCGAATTGTCCAAATCATCACCCCCCAGAGGGCAAAATAGGGCACCAGAGTATTCGCCACCTGCCACGCGGCTCTTCGGTTGCTGGAGGCTCTATACTCCCTCAACGAGGCGTACCATGCGGGCCACTTACTCTCCCTACCCCTT
>JBKHFZ010000185.1:0-5141 GCA_046539925.1 Spirochaetaceae bacterium | reverse complement strand
GCGGTTACCGGATCGATATAGGGAATACCGTTGTACGTACCCTCCGGTACGGCCAGGGGAAGTTCGGTGCAGCCGAGTATAATCGCCTCCGCGCCCTCCTCTGCAAGTCTGCGACAAAACAACTGTACCCTCTCTACCGCTTTTTTATCCGGGGGAGATACCGCTTTCAAGCCCCAGGTTCTGTGGTATATGGCTTCATGAAGTTCGTGCTGTTGAGCCTCGGGGATGGAGAGTATACCGATGCCGTATTTACGAAAAATCTCTTGATAGACCCCGGAATTGCGCGTCCCGGTAGTGGAGAGGAGTCCCGCCTTTTGGACGCGGGGAAGGGTGTTCTTTAATACAGCGGCGGTTTCTTCGAGCATGTGCAGGATTTCTATCTGCAGCCCCTCCGACCGTAGGCCCTCGCGGAATGGTTCAAAGATTGGGGGAGCGTGAAAAGTATTACACGGAATTCCTGCAACGGCACTGCGTCCCTCCTCTTTGAACGCGGCGGAGGCCATCTTGAACACCCTGAGCATACCATTTACGGGGTCGATTGTCCGTTTTCCTGCCAAAAAATCCGTGCGATCCCCTATAATCGGCGATCGAGAAAGGTGAAGTACCTCCAGATGGTCCTGGTCCGTACCGTCGGTTGCGGTGTGTTCAACTATTTTCCGGTGGAGTTCAACACCCGCCATCGGGCCAACACCGCCGCCAATAAGAATCATCTTTTCATCCATAATATGCTCCTGCTACTTTCGCAATAGAGAGGCGATTTTTCCGGAAGCCTTCAGGCCGTGACCGGTTACCACTCCCACAATCGTCTCCTTCCTGTCCGCCGATTCCGCGTACGTGCGCAGTCCTGCAAGCGCGGCGGCGGCTGTCGGTTCTATATAAAGGCCGCTTTCCACAGCCTCCCCCAGTGTCTCTACTATCTCATCTTCCTCAACGCGTATTGCATATCCCCCGGATGCCCTGAGTCCCTCCCTCATCTCATTGAGCAGGAGAGGTTGGGCAATGGCGATGCCCTCGGCTATAGTGGGTTTTTGGGCAGGGGGAGAAGCAAGTGGAGGGGCAGGGGCAGAGTGTGCAGAGGGTGCCTCTTCGGCTAAAGGTGCGCAGGAGGCGCTCTGCACGGCAACATGTACCGGTACTTTTGTAATAAGTCCGGAGGTTTTGAGTTCTTTAAATCCCTTAAGGGAGCCGAGCAGAAGAGTACCGTTGCCGGCGGGGAGTACCACCGTGTCGGGAGCTCGAAAGCCGAGCTGTTCCCATACCTCATACGCAAAAGTCTTGGTACCCTCGAAAAAATACGGGTTCCACACATGGCTCGCGTAGTAAGAGGACTCTGCTGCTCGGAGTGCCGCTTTCGCGGTGTCGCCGCGGCTTCCCTTGACGGGAACAAGCCGGGCCCCGTAGGAGCGGATCTGGGCGAGCTTGTCCGGACTGTTAGAGGCGGGAACGTAGATATCTGCGGCAATACCGGCAGCTGCACAGTAGGCTGCCACTGCCGCCCCCGCGTTTCCTGATGAGTCTTCTACCACCCGTCTAATGCCGAGGTGCTTTAACTTTGACAGAAGAACCGCCGCGCCCCGGTCTTTATAGGAGCCGCTGGGAAAAAGGTGTTCGAGTTTAATGTATACTTCCCTGCCGGAGAAGTGCCGTGTAATGAGAGGTGTCCATCCTTCTCCGAGGGTAATTCTGTACGCAGGTGGTACCGGAATGTGTGCGCCGTAGCGCCACAGGGAGTAGCTGTCGCGCTCAATACTCTCTTTTGTAAAACCGGAGGCGGTACCGGCAGAAGGAATTTCGAAGCGGCCTCCGCAGGTGCAGCGCCAGTGGGTGGTATCCCCGGAATATTCCTTTTTGCAAAGAACACATTTTAGTGTATCCATTTATAACTCTCCAATATTGACACTCTGTTAAAATGAGAATACCGTAACACGCAGGATATGGCAACATTAAAACAGATCAAAGCGCGGCTGCGGGAGCTCGGACTCGAAAACGAGTACGGTTACAGAGCCGAGACCAAACTAATTCCAAAATCCCTCGAAGCCGATGAGGAACTTCTCCAAATGACCTCCGGCATACGAGAGGGCAGACGGTGGTATCTCGTGCTCACCCCCCGGCGGCTGCTTCTTCTGACCAAGCCTACACTGGGCACCCCCGGGCTTGTTGCTATAGAGCGGGAAAAAATAAAGGGGGCAACAGATCGCAGGAAGCTTCTTTTCGCCTCCCTCACGATAGAGACCGAGGAGGGGGAGTACGTTTTTTCAAACGTTCTAAAAAAGAGCCTCCCCTCTTTTCTTCGGGAACTGCAGTAATAAGGAGTATATCTTTCTGCTTATCCCCCAATTCCCCTCCGCGTTTCTCATTGTAAGGCGACCAATCCGACAATAATACCCAAAACGAGGCCGACAAGAATTCCCGGGAGCAGGTTGGTTTTGAAATACCAATCCAGTACACCCTTCTTCTCTTTTGCAGCGTTCATACGCTATAGCCTCCTCTAACCATAAGGCGGAATAAGACGAGAGTGTCTACACCATTTGGTGTATCGGAATGATATTAAGTTATTTTCAAGGCCTCATAACAGGTCGGAACCCATCACCTTTTTCATAAATTCCACCTTCGAGCGGACTTCCAGTTTTTTGTAAATATTGAGAATGTGTTTCTTAACTGTAGATCCGGCAATGTTATATCGCTCTGCAATTTCCCGGTAGGTAAGGCCATCCACAATGGCTTTGACAATTTCGCGTTCACGCTCGGTAATGTGGAAGTGTTCACCCTCCGGCCGGTTGTGCCCTCTCCTCAGCTCGGAAAAAAGCTTTCGTGCCACGTGGGGGCTCACCGGGGAACCTCCGTCTCTCATCTCCTTTATTTGTGCAACCAGTTCTCCCGGTTTTGTGTTTTTAAGAATATAACCGGAGGCCCCCTTTTCGATTGCCTCCAGTATTTTCTCTTTCTCCTCGAAGATGGTAAGGATGAGTACGTCGATATCGGGATAGAGTTTTTTGATCTCTCCGGTTGCGCTTATTCCGTCTATACCCGGCAGAACTATATCCATGAGGATTATATCCGGTTCGATTTTTCCGGCGGACAAATCTTCCAGCATAGCCTCAGCCTCCGAATATGCTCCGTCTACCTTAATCTCCGGGTCAAGGTCGAGGAGATAACGAAACCCCTCTCGAACTTCCAGAACATCTTCGCAGATAATAATGGGTATAGGTTTTACCAAGATCTGTCTCCTCCCAGGGGCAGCTCTACTGTTACCTCGGTTCCTTCTCCGGAAGCGGATCGAATATAGAATATTCCTCCACGGCGATGTATCCGGGTGCGCAGGTTTGCCAGCCCGAAACTTTCGTCCCCCACCTCTTCGGTATTAAAGCCTTTACCGTCGTCGTAAAAGTGTATTATCAATTTATGTTCCACCATCTTCATCTCAAGCCGTACTACTCCGGCCTCGGAGTGCTTGAGTACATTACTCACCAGCTCCTGGAGCAGCTTTTCCACTTCATACGCGGTGCCTCTGTCGAGGGTATTCAGCGTGTCTGTATCACCTCCGAAGGAAAAATCAATCTCCTTCAGCTCGAGTCTTTTACGGACCTGCAGGTCGAGTAAAGTGCGAAAGTCCAGGATACTGCGGTAACCCTCCTTGCTTCCGGAGAGAATTTCCTTTAAATCGTCCAGCCCTGCTTGGGCGTTCTCCTCTATTCGGTTATGCATGTCTTCGAGGGCCTTCGGGTTATGTATAGATACGGATCTTGCTACATTATTGGAAATAAAAATGTTCGTCAAACGAGAACCGAGGGAGTCGTGGAGATAGCCGTAGATTCGTTCTTTCTCCTCTATAATGCGCAGGCGAACGTTTTCCTGCTGCAGTTTTTGAAGTTGATCGGTGCGTCTTTTTACTTTTTCCTCCATCTCGTTGGTATACTCTTCTACCCTGTCTGCAAGACGGTTAAAGTTGCGTGCCAGGATGCCCAGTTCGTCGTCCCTGTGGAGATCCGTTCTCGCACCGCTTTCCCCTTTCCTCAGTCTGCCTATAGTATCTACCATCTGCTCGATAGGTTCTATAAGCATTCTATGCCCCGAGAACTCCAGAGTAACCAGCAGCAGGATCATCAAGAGGAGATAAAGGGCGATACTTATGCGTATCCACCTGTAGGTGGGGGCCATCACTTCCTGCAGGGGTAGTCCGATAAAGATGGACCAGCCTGTTACCTTATTCTCGGTGTAAGAGATAAAATAGGACAAGTCCTCCGCTTCTGCGGTAAAGTTTCCCCTTTTAGTCTCTGCGCACCATTGGTCTGCAAAAGCGGGGAGCTGAGACGATTCTCCCGGATAGAATTGGTTTACCAGGGGTTCTCCCTGTTTATCGATAAGCAGGGCTTTTCCATTCATGCTTATATCTATCTCGGCGACCAGGGTCTGCAGATCGTCCAACATAATATCGAAGCCCAATACTCCCACCCTCTCTCCGGATGGATGGTCTACCGGAACAACGCAGGTAATTCCCATAGCTTCTATACTCGCATAGAGATAGGGATCGGTGACGGCAAAACCGTCGGACTCTATGGCGGCTCGGTACCACGGTCTCTCTCTGGGGTCGTAATCGGGAGGAAACTCAGGCTTATTGTCTACAAATCCCTCTCCGTATCCCCATTCGTACATCTCTCCCTCTTCTGTTCCAAGATAAATTGCGCGCATATAGCTTCTTCGGACACCCACGTTTGCAAGTATAAGAGTGCGCAGCCGGGAGGGGTCCGCTTCGTACACAGGCGGGTATTGCCGAAACGACAGGGCGAGTTCCTCCATATTTTCGAAGAAGCGGGTAATATGCTTATCCGTATCGATTAACACCGTATCTGCCAGCTCTATGGAGTTGTGTCTGGCCATCTCTCCAAAGAGACCGTAGGTAAGAAATACGAGCAGAAGAGTATAAAAGAGAACGATTACCGCCACGGTAAGAGTCAATTTTGTTTTTATGCTTTTTGGAATCAATTGCATTGTGTGCATAATGCCCCAGCTTTATAGAAAAGACAAGAAGCGTTTCCGCTTAATACAAAGAAGTATGAAAAACCGGTGAGCTTCTTTCAAAATTATCGTCTGAAAGAAGCTCTGGTAAGATTTTAAAGGGCTACGAAGTCGGAAGTAAGATC
>JBKHFZ010000184.1:0-5157 GCA_046539925.1 Spirochaetaceae bacterium | reverse complement strand
AAAAAATGCTATAAAACCGGATGTACTTTATGTAAAAGGAGGAACTCAATGAAAAGAACGTTAACGGTTATTCTCGTACTGTGCTTTGCGGCAGGTACAATTTCCGCACAAAACCTGAGTCTCAAGAGCGCACGGCAGACTTCTACCTACTACGCCTTTGCCGTAGGCATTGCCGAGGCTCTGGACAAAAACATCTCCGGGCTCAATATGACGGTGGAGACAAGCGCCGGTTCGGTAGAAAATGTAAAAATGGCCCGTACGCGCAAAGATTACCTTTTTACCTCTCCCCCCTCTCTAATTCAATCGGCTCTGGACGCTTCGGGGCAGTTTGAAGAGGGAGGATACGGGCGAATCCGCTCTCTATGGCCCATCCCCGGTCTGGTGATGCACTGGGTGGTCCGAGAAGACAGCGGTGTGGAGAGCCTTGACGACCTTCAGGGAGAACGGTTTATCCCGGGAGGGGCAGGCTCTGCCGGTGCACGCATAACAAACGAGGTGCTCGAGGCAAAGGGAATAAAGGATGATGTTGATCTTCTTACCCTGGATCTTGGAGAGGGGGTAAGCGCGGTACGTAATCGACGAGCTGTGGGCTTTAGTACTTCCAGTACTCCTCCCGCTTCCATGGTGCAGGAAATTGCATCTACAATTTCCGTTCGGCTTCTCAGCCTCTCCGACGAGGATTACAGTATGGTAAGGGACTCCTACACAAGGGCCACCATACCCGCAGGCATGTATCCGGGAGTCGACAGCGATGTAGAGACCATCAGCCTTCCCGTGGCAATGTTTACCACAGAGGATCTTCCCGAAGAGACCGCCTATAAGCTTACAAAGGCTTTTTGGGAGAATAGGGACGACTGGGAAGGCACTCACCCGGCTATGAAGTTTATCCAGATGGAAAATGTAAAAGCCATGAAGGCGGATCTCCATCCCGGAGCAGCCCGTTACTACGAAGAGATAGGCTTCGACGTAGACTGAGGAATTATGACTGAGGAATTATGAAAACACCGGATTTGCACAAGAATATAGGCATCTTTGTATTTGTAGTCTCACTTTTCTTTGCCCTGTTTCAACTGCTTTTGCCGGTGTATGCATTTCTTCCGGCAATGAGGGCGAGGGCGCTTCATCTCGCCTTCGCCTTTGTGCTGATATTTCTCGGCGAGTCCTTTTCTCCGAAAAAGAGGGGCAGTCGCCCGAAAGGGCTTCTTCTGCTGGACATCGGTTTGGCGCTCCTCGGCCTGGCAGTAACGGGGTACGTGTTCTTCGATTATCCCCGGATTGTCAACCAATACGGAATTCCCGACGGCACTTGGCAGATTGTCGCAGCCTTTCTCCTTATAGCCCTTATTCTGGAAGGGGCCAGACGGATGATAAAACCGACACTCCCGATTATAGCACTTGTGTTCCTGCTATACGCCTTTTTCGGTCATTTGATTCCCGGAACTTTTGGGCATCCGAAATACGATCTTATGACCCTTTCGGGACAGCTCTTTCTTACCACCGGCGGCCTGTGGGGGCTTCTTGTGGGGGTGAGCACCGACGTTATAGCCATCTTTGTCTTCTTTGGGGCTTTTATTTTTGCCACCGGCGGGGGCACGGGCTTTATGCGTTTGGCGATAAGGCTGGCAGGGCGTTTTTCGGGGGGACCTGCCAAAGTTGCAACTATCTCCAGCGCCCTCTTCGGTTCCATTTCCGGAAGTGCAAGCGCAAATGTCGCCACCACCGGCTCTTTTTCCATTCCCATGATGAAGAGGCTCAGATACAAACCCGAGATGGCCGCTGCTGTAGAAGCTGTTGCCAGCACCGGGGGGCAGATTATGCCGCCTATTATGGGGGCCGGCGCCTTTGTAATGGCCGAGTTAACCGAGACCCCCTACCTCGAGGTAGCCTTCCATGCCCTCGTTCCCGCTTTTCTCTACTTCTTTGCCGCGGGTGTGGGCATCCACTTCTACAGCAGATGGATGGGCTATACCGGACTGTCCTCCGAGGAGATTCCGAGCTGGAGGGATACCCTCAAGGCAAGCGGCTTTTTCCTTATTCCCTTTGCCGTGCTCATTCTCTTTTTGACGATGCGCTACACCCCCCAGTACGCGGCCTTCTGGGCTACCCTTACTACCCTGGTACTCGCGTTTTTTACCGAATCATGGCGGATAGATTTTAAGGCGGCTCTTCCGCGTATAGGAGAGGCTGTACGGACGGGAGCCCGGCAGGCGGCCCTTATTGCAAGCATAACCGCAAGCGCCCAGATTATTATTGCGGTAATTGCAATGACGGGTTTGGGTGTAAAGGTAAGCTCTTCGGTACTGTCGATAAGTCAAGGTAATCTGTTTATCTCTCTCCTCCTTATAGGTCTTACCAGCATTCTTCTGGGAATGGAGGTGCCCACCACTGCTGCCTATATAATGGCGGTTGTAGTGGGGGGCCCGGTACTGATGGAATTCGGGCTTTCGGCCCTTTCGGTACATCTCTTTGTATTCTACTACGCAATACTCTCTGCAATTACGCCGCCGATTTGCGGCGCGGTGTTTATTGCCTCCGGCATGGCAGATGCCAACTGGGTTGGCACCGCCAGGCTCTCCTTAAAACTGGGCTTTGCCGCATTTCTCGTGCCCTTCCTCTTTGTCTACGAGCCGGCGCTTCTCTTGATAGGCAGCGGCGGGCGGAGTTTTGTGATGATAGCAAAAACTCTTATCGCCATCCTCTTCCTCTCCGCGGGGCTCATGGGGTACTGGCGCCGTCGTATCGGCTTTCTCCTGCGAACGATAATGATAGGCTCCGGAGTTCTCATGATGCTGCCGATCGGGCCGATTAGTCTTTTGGGCCTCGCAGCCGGGGGTATATGCGCTTTTTACCCCTCCTCGAAAAAGCAATTATCTCAGCAATTCTAAATTTGAAGTGTATGTACATACACTTCAAATTTAGAATGCTCACAACCCTTTAGAGAAAGGAAAAATGGCTAAAGGTTTGGAGGTAATTCTCATTTTGGAAGACTTGAGTCTTCCAAAATGAGAATTCCTGCAATTATCTGTGGAGGCTTGACTTCCCACCGCTTGTCGGTAAAAATGGTCACCGGAGGTACTTTCAGAAATCGAAGATTTCTGAAAGTACCAAGTCTTTTTTAACAAGGTGAGCTATGCCCAAAAAAATCCTCCTCGTAGAAGATGAAGGTGTCCTCGCACTGTCCCAAGCCCGTGTTCTCGAGAAAAACGGCTTTGCCGTCGCTACCGCCAAAAGCGGGGAAGAGGCACTGGAAACTCTTGCCTCCGACCCCTCTATCTCTCTTGTCCTCATGGATATAGACCTCGGAAAGGGAATGGACGGGACGGAGACGGCCCAAAAAATTCTGGAGAACAACGATCTCCCTATTGTCTTTCTTACCAGCCATTCGGAAAAAGAGTACGTAGACAAGGTGAAGGGCATTACCAGGTACGGCTATGTGCTCAAAAACTCCGGAGAGTTCGTACTTATCGAATCCATCAACATGGCCTTCGAACTCTTCGAGGCGCACCAGCGGCTAAAGAAAAACGAGATAGAAGCCCGCGCGGTGGTGGATAACATAGACAGCGCCGTTTTGCGCTTTAACGAAAAGGGGGAGTTTATCTTTTTTAGCAAGGGTGCGGAGAAGATTTTCGGTTACAAAGAGGAGGAGGTTATCGGACTTCTAGGGACGGAGACGATAAACCCTCCGGTCGATTCAGGGGGCATGGACCAGCAGAAGATGCTCGAGGATATCTTTGCCGATCCCGAAAGGTACAGCTACAACGAAAACGAGAACCTGCGGAAGGACGGGGCCAGACTTTGGATGGCCTGGAGAAACAAGGCAGTATACGACGATAAGGGAAACCGGCTGTTTATGCAGTGTATAGGCTACGACATTACCGAGAGAAAAAAGAACGAGGAGAGGTTACAAAGAGCCCTCGATGAGAGGGAGTACCTTCTCCAGGAGCTGAACCACCGCGTAAAAAACAACCTCAGCATGGTCTCTTCCCTCATCAGCCTAAAAGACGCGGAGACCGAGGATGATCTTTCCGATTTAAGAAACAGAATAGACGCCATTGGTTTGGTTCATGAAAAACTGAACCACAGCGGCGAATTGACCCGAGTTGAAGCGAGTGAATACCTGGAGGAGTTGCTTTCTTCGATTTTCTCTTCCTTAAGTTACCACGGCGTGGATGTCCATATTGAGGCCGATACTGCGTACCTGGAAGTTTCCATAATAATACCCCTCGGGCTTATTATTAACGAGGCGGCGACAAACGCCCTGAAACACGGTTTTACCCGGGAAGAGAAGGCCCGCTTTGCTGTTGCGCTACGGGCTGATAAAAATAGCGGCCGGTATACCCTCAGCATTTCAAACAGTGGAAACCCCATCCCGGAGGGCGTGGAATTTTCCACTTCCGAGTCCATGGGGCTGCAACTTATAAAAAACCTGGTAGAGCAGATCGACGGAACTCTCGAGATCAAAAAAAGCCCCAAACCTGAATTTACCATCACTTTTCCCATGGAGGTAGAGTAGTTTTATTATGCTGATACATATTGTGGTAACCGCCGGCGGCGCTCTCCTGTCCATTGCAGGTTTAGTCGGATGCGTCCTTCCCATTATTCCCGGCCCCCTGCTCTCCTACGCGGCGGTGGTGTTACTCTTTTTTGCCCCCGCCTCGGAGGGTATTTCCGTTACCCTGCTTATCGTGCTCGGCATTGCCTCCGCCGCGGCCATGCTAAGCGACCAGATTCTTCCGGCAGTCTCGAGCCGCCGGGCGGGCGCGGGAAAAGCGGGAATTACGGGAAGTGTTATAGGCATGCTCGTTGGAATGATTTTCTTCCCCCCCTTCGGTCTCGTTATCGGCGCTTTTCTCGGAGCCCTTGGGGGGGAGCTTCTTTTCCACCGGGATAACAGAAAACCCTTCAAGGCGGCCCTTGGAGTATTGCACGGCACCCTGCTGGCAACACTAATAAAATTGAGTGTCGCTGCGGTTTCTGCCTTCTTTTTTGCACAAGGGGCAATCGCACTTTTTTGAGCCCGGCGCCTATGGAGCGCGGGGGCCCTCCCTCGCCCCAGGAACAGAAAACAGCAAGTCTTTTTACCCCTCTCTTTCCTGTCTGCTCCGTTCTCTGATTGCGTCCTTTACCACCTTCTCGCTGAGAAATCCCTTGCGCACA
>JBKHFZ010000183.1:0-5185 GCA_046539925.1 Spirochaetaceae bacterium | reverse complement strand
GCGAGTATTCGACAGCCCCCTTGCAGAATCGGGCATACGCCTCACTTACCTACCCTTCTTCCTCAAGGCCCTCAGCCGTGCGCTCGCAGATTTTCCGGTCCTCAACGGCGAGTTGGACATTGAGAACAACAAGCTTATCTACAAAAACTACTACAACATCGGAGTAGCTGTAGACACGAAAGACGGTCTCGTTGTCCCGGTTATACGGGACGCGGATGCCAAGGACATCTCACAGATCGCCGGTGAGATAGAAGAGAAAGTCCGAAAGGCGAGGGAGCGAACTTTATCCCTGGAAGATTTTAGGGACGGTACGTTTACCATTACCAGTTACGGTTCTATCGGTGGGCTGTGGGGAACTGCCGTCATAAACTATCCGCAGGCGGGAATTCTCGGCATAGGCCGTATCCACGAACAACCGATTGTCAGGGATGGAGAGGTAACGGCAGGCACTGTGCTGCCGGTGTCGCTCACTGTAGACCACCGCATCGTCGACGGCGGCTCATCCACACGTTTTATGAACACATTTCTCTCGTACGTGAGTTCTCCCATAGACATGTTTATTCGGTAGAACAGCTGTGTATCGTTATTCTTTAAGGGTTTCATACTAATATTTTTCCACCCAGAGCCGGCCTCCGCGAGCTTTTTCGGCTTTGGGGGCTTTAAACATCGCGGTTATCTGTACAGGTTCTTTATCTTCCCCTCGATCCAGGCCTTCATAAATTTCCTTCAGAATGAGTGTCCCCTCCGGATACGAACTTCGAGCTCCTCATCCTGGCAGCCGAAAAGAGAGAAGCTCCAGACGGCAATGGCGAAATAGAAGACCACCGCTCCGAGCCCGATCGCAAGGCTAATGATAATAATAAGAGAGACTTTTCGTGTGATCGGTACGAACTTTGATCCCATTACATAATCCTGTGTGTTAGAAGGACACCTCCACTTTTCCCCGTGTGCTGTGTTTTGTGCTAAAATTGTCGGCTCCGTCGGGACCAAAGGCAAAGAGCACGGTGTGCTCCTTCGAGAGCGTAAGCGGTGTGTCGTACTCGTCTCCCGAATCTAGGGGAATGGTAAACTCCAGGGTGGTCTCTCCGTCTGACTCGCTTCCGCTGTAGTCCAGGATATCCCTGCTGCCGCCGATGTCCGTGTCTTTTTCGTGGGAGAAAGTGCCTGTCCCGTAATGGTCTTCTATGTGGACTTCCCCCTCCTTCACGAAACCGAAAATAATGTTCGCGTCTTTCATGGCGCGGAGGGGTCGAAGCCGATGGATACCCAACCGGTGGTGGGAGCGCTTATGCGAAACTCAATTTCCTCCTCACCGGCGCGCCAGCTCACTTCCACATCGCCGGCAGAAACCTGTGTAAAGCCGTCATCGTCTTGTGTCGGGTTTACTTCCTGAGTTCCCCCCGCGAAGAGAAGTGCCGAAAAAAGCAGAAAAGAAAAAGACAGTATCAAGAGTTTTTTCATACGTTTTTCCTCCTCCCTTAAGCCTAACAGAGGAGAGGCATAAAGGTAAAATATTTAAAGAAAAAAGCGTGTGCATTAAATTCTTAATTTTATTTGACACCTCACGTTCATTCTGCTTACCCTAAAAGTATAACGTTATTAGTGAGATAACGTTAAGGGAGGCGAATAGTGTATACTCCTGCAAAATTGTTTCCCTCATTACTGCTAATTGCATTCTTTGTTGCTACAGGCTTCGTTCAGGAAACAGGAGCTCAACAAAGCCGTAATAACGAGATCCTTTCGATTTCCGTCGAGGGGACGATTACCGCCGGCACCACTCAGTTTCTGAAAGAAAGTATAGAAGAGGCGGAGAAAGAGCAGTACGAGGCGCTGCTCGTGCTCATACACACGCCGGGAGGCCTCGTCGATGCAACCCTCGACATTATGCAGGACATCCTCAACGCCTCAGTCCCCGTAATTACCTACGTGCACCCCCGAGGGGCGATCGCGGCATCGGCGGGTACGTTTATCATGCTCGCGGGCCACGTTGCGGCCATGTCACCGGGAACCACCATAGGAGCGGCAATGCCGGTAACGATGCAGCCCGGAGAGGAGGGACAACAGAAGGCAAGCGAGAAGACCGTCACCTTTCTTGCCGGACACATGCGAAACATCGCCGAGGAACGGGGCAGGCCGGCGGAGCAGGCCGAACGATTTGTCACCGAAAACCTCACCCTCGGCGCAGCCGACGCCGAGGAAGAGGGCATGATAGACATCATTGCCGGAGATGTCGACGATCTGCTCGCCCAGCTGGACGGCCGGAAGGTATCCGTGGGCGATGAAGAGCTAAGCCTGAACACCGAAGGCGCCGAGCTCACGGAAAGGGAGATGAGCACGAGCCAAAAGATAAGCAGCTTCATCAGCAACCCGCAAATAGCCTTCATACTCCTTATGCTCGGAATCTACGGCATTTTCTTCGGGCTCAACATGCCGGGGACCTTCGTGCCGGAGATCATCGGGGTGATATCGCTCATCCTCGCCCTCTTTGGGCTGGGGATGTTCGACCTCAACACCCTCGGAATCGTTCTCATCGTAATAGGAGTCATTCTTTTCGTGGTGGAGGCTTTTACTCCTACCTTCGGCATATTTACTACCCTGGGGGCGGCCGCCCTGGTAGTGGGAGCCCTCATGCTGCCCGTCGAGCCCATACTTCCCCAAGCGTGGTACCGCAACTTTATCATTACCGTCATAGGCATGGTAGCGGTCACAGTCGGCTTCTTTACCCTCGTAATCACCAAGGTAATATCGGTGAGCAGGAAGCCGAAGATACACGAGCACTTCGGGATGATGGGTTACGAAGGAATCACCACCGAGGACCTCGACCCGAATGGGCTGATCAAAATACGGGGGGAGTGGTGGAAGGCTCGAAGCGCCGACGGAGAGCGGATACCCAAAGAGAGCTCGGTGACGGTCAGAGATCAGGATGGAATGGAATTAATCGTAGAGAAAAACAAATAGACACATAGAGGAGGTCAATCATGCAGTTCTTATTTGATCTATTCGGGACGAACTCATGGGCAATGATAGGGGCGGTAGCCCTAATTGTGCTGCTCCTTGCCGCGGCAATCAATATCTTGAGCGAATGGGAAAGAGGTGTGGTGCTGCGCTTGGGACGATTAGTCGGGGTTAGAGGCCCGGGATTGATATTCATCATCCCCATCATCGATCGTCTGTACAAGGTGCCCCTTCGTACAATAGTTTTTGATGTACCCGAACAGGAGGTCATAACACTCGACAACGTATCCTGCAAGGTCAACGCCGTGCTCTACTATCGCGTGGTGGAACCGAGCAAGGCAATGGTGAATGTGGAAAAGTATCATGAAGCTACCATTCAACTGGCCCAAACCACCCTCAGAAGCGTGGTAGGACAGGCCCAATTCGATGGATTGCTTTCGGAACGGGACAAGCTCAACCAGCAGCTTCAAAAGATAATCGACGAAGCGACGGATCCCTGGGGAATCAAGGTCACGTCTGTGGAAATAAAGGACGTGGAAATCCCCTCTGAAATGCAGCATGCTATCGCCCGCCAGGCAGTTGCCGAGAGAGACCGAAGGGCAATCATCATCCAGGCGGAGGGAGAGAAGGAAGCGTCCAAGCGAATCTCGGAGGCGGCGAAGATTCTCTCCGACCAGCCCGGCGGCATGACCCTCAGATCATTCCGGACCGCCTCGGAGGTATCGGCGAAACAAACTTCCACCATCATTTTTCCGCTGCCCCTCGAGCTGGGAGAAATCCTCCCCATGTTGAAGCAGAATAAAGGAGACTGAGACCAAATAGAAAGAGCAGATAGAGGGCACATAGAGGGCACCGCCGAAGGAATGATCAACCGGCAGCGCTTACTACTACACATTCTATCTATTTTCTTTATCCACTCGAAGTTCCAAAACAAGGGGAGCGGTAACAGTATTATTCTCCTCCAGCCGGCCATCAAAACGCTCTGCTTTAAAACCCTGGAACCAAAGAGTAAACCGGCCCGGCTCCTCAGGGCTAACCCGAAACCAGATATATCGAACCATTCCGGGGTGGAATTCGGCCCCCTCGGGTGGACCAAAGCTTATCCTTCGCTTTCCCTCTTCTTCCTCTATCCGCACCAATACCATGTCGGGGGGAATTTCATTCAAGGGATACCAGCGTCTATTCCACGGGTCGAGCCATTCTATGCGCAGACTTTTCGGTATCTCTTTTCCCATATACCGTATCCCTTCAAGAATGTGGTCGGAGTAGGCGCACATCGGCAGAACATAAGATTCCCCAACCTCCCAGCGCGCTTCCAGTTCTTCGTTTTCGAGATATGCTTTTTCGCCCTCGGGATTGCCCAAAAACGAAGCCGTGTAATAGAATGCCAAAGCCGACACATAGCACAAGAGCCGCCGGCTTCCGAATCCCTGCTGTGGTAAAGACGGATTTTCCTCTCATATAACCTCCCCCCCGCCGGCATAGCGGGCTTTCTTCGGAGCTTTCAGTATCACTATTCCCAAGAGCACAAAAGCTGTAGAGACAAACTGCGCGATGGTAAAAGACCACAGAATCGGTTCATGAGGGCGAATAAGGCTATAAAGAGAGCAGCCCTTACATGAGCATTGGTGATACATGGCCTCACTGCCTTTCGTTGATAATCAGGAAAACCCCTGTAGTAAATGAGCAACGAGGAGGTAAAGATTGCAATCAACGCACATACCGCGTAGGTGGGAATGGGAACTCCGAATACTGAGAAGAGAATCGGATACATATACTATCATTACCCTCTGCTGTGCAGCATATTATCTAATTTGCCCCAGGGAAAAGAATTTTTTCTTGACCCAAGACCACAGAGGGTGTAGAATATTACATGTAATGCAAGCGCTTGCGTAAAGATATAACTTATTTATTACTTATACAATAAGTATTTGTATACATTTTATGCAATCGCTTGCTTTACCCTTGCTGACGAAAATCGGAGGAGGGACCGCCATCAACAGGATTACCATGAAGGATATTGCAAAAATTGCAGGGACGAGCCTTTCCACCGTCTCCCGCAGCCTCAACAACCATCCGTCGATATCCGAGGAGACCCGCAGGCGAATACAAGCCATAGCGCGGTCCTACGATTTCGAGGTCAACATGAGCGCGCGCAGCCTGGCCACCAGCCGTAACAGCACAATAGGGCTCATCTACCCGGAATCTCTGGACAACGAGGACAATTTCT
>JBKHFZ010000182.1:0-5226 GCA_046539925.1 Spirochaetaceae bacterium | reverse complement strand
CTTATTACCGCGGCTATCTGTCGCTCGAGATTACGCACTCCCGACTCCATAGTGTAGCTGCGGATAATGGTGAGCAGGGCATTACGGTGAAAGGTGATGGATGCCTCTTCGAGTCCGTTCTCTTCTATCTGCTTGGGAATAATAAACTGTTTGGCAATCCGTTCCTTTTCCAGGTCGGAGTAACCCGGTATTTCAATTACCTCCATCCTGTCGCGAAGGGCGTAGGGGATGGAGTGTATCGAGTTGGCGGTGGTAATAAACATAACGTGGGAGAGGTCGTAGGGCAGCTCCAGGTAGTGGTCCATAAAAGAGGAGTTCTGCTCCGGGTCGAGGACTTCCAGCAGCGCGGAGGCGGGGTCTCCCCTAAAATCCGAGCTGAGTTTGTCGATCTCGTCGAGGAGAAATACCGGATTAATAGTGCCTGCCTTGCGCATGGACTGGACAATCTTTCCCGGAAGAGCGCCCACGTAGGTTTTACGGTGCCCCCTTATTTCCGCCTCGTCCCGTACACCGCCAAGGGAGACCCTGATAAACTCGCGGTTCATGGCCCGGGCAAGCGAACGGCCGAGGCTGGTTTTTCCGGTTCCCGGGGGACCAATAAAACAGAGAATCGGCCCCTTCACCCTCTCCTGCAGTCTGCGGACCGCAAGAAAATCGAGGACCCGCTCCTTGGGCTTCTTCATATCGTAATGGTCCTCGTCGAGTATTCGTTCTGCCGTGGTTATGTCGTTGTTGTCCTCGCTCTTGCTGCTCCAGGGCAGTTCGGCTATCCACTCCAGGTAGGTTCTCAGCACACCGGATTCGGGAGACATCGGCTGGAGCCTGGAGAGGCGTTTTAACTCCTTCTCCGCCTTCTCCATTACCTCCCCGGGAGGGTTCTTTGCCTCGATTTTCTCTTTCAGCTCCTTTGTGCCCCCGGCATCTTCCTCATCTCTGCCCAGTTCCTTGTTTATCTGGCGGACCTGCTCGTTGAGGTAGTACTCCTTTTGGTTCTGCTCCATCTTCTTCTTGACCTGGGAGTTTATTTTGTTCTGAAGCGAGAGCACTTCGTTCTCCGCCTCCAGATGAACCGCGAGGGTTTCAAGGCGCTTCTTATGGTCGGTAATTCCCAGTAGTTCTACCTTTTTCTCCGTAGAAAGGGATGTGTTGGCGCAGATAAGGTCGACCAGTTTGTCGGGAAACTCGGCGTTGAGGATCGTCTTTTTTACTTCCTCCGAGATTTTCTTCTGAAACTTCGAATATTTTTCAAAGGAGTTGCGCACCGTCGTCATAAGTGGGGCGAGTTCTTCGAGGCCGCTTTTTTTGTCTTCTATAGGCTGCACAAGCACGTACCTTGTCTCTTTACGCTGGTCGTACTTTTTCAAGACAGCCCTCTGCCTTCCCTCGGCGAGCACCCTAATGGTTCCGTCGGGGAGTTTGAGCATTTGCAGTACCTTTGCAACGGTTCCCGACTGATAGATATCCTCTTTACCGGGATCCTCGTTGTCGTTTTTCTGGCACACCAGCGCGACCATTCGGTCGCCCTTCATGCTCTCCTCTACGGCGCGGATGGTTTTACTCTGTCCGGCAAAAAAGGGTACGACCATGTGGGGAAATACAACGAGCTCCCTCAACGGTACGAGGGGGAGCTCTTTTTTGCCTGATTTAAGGGCGGGTACAATCATGCAGTTTTCTTTTTGTAGGTAATCTCCGGTCTCGTAGAGTTTTCTATTACGTCGCGGTTAATTACCACCTGCTTCTCACCCTCCATGGAGGGGATTTCGTACATTATATCCACCATAACCTTTTCCACAATAGACCTGAGCCCCCGGGCACCGGTGCCCTGGGATATTGCCAGATCCGCGATTGCATCAACCGCCTCCTCTTCAAAGACGAGATCGACCCCGTCCACCTTGAGAGAACTCTGGTACTGGCGGATAACCGAATTTTTGGGCTCGGTAATAATACGCCTGAGGTCTTCCTTTGAAAGCTCGTTGAGCGTTACGTGGATGGGAAGCCTTCCTATAAATTCGGGAATGAGCCCGTACTTATTCAGGTCGTCGGGGTGGAGATTCTGATAGAGTTCCACAAGATCCTTATCCTTGGTGGACTTTACATCCGCCCCGAAACCCATGGGGTGCTGACTGATTCTCTCTTCGATAAGTCGGTCGAGTCCTACAAAGGCCCCTCCCACAATAAAGAGGATGTTGGTAGTGTCCAGGCGGATCATCTCCTGGTTGGGGTGTTTTCTCCCCCCCTGGGGCGGGACGGCGGCAACTGTTCCCTCGATTATCTTGAGCAGCGCCTGCTGAACACCCTCTCCGGATACATCCCTCGTAATCGAGAGGTTTTCCGCCTTTCTGGCTATTTTATCTATCTCATCGATATAGATAATCCCTCTCTCCGCAGAGGCGATGTTGTTGCCGGCGGCCTGGATAAGTTTGAGAAGGATATTCTCCACATCCTCTCCCACATAGCCGGCTTCGGTAAGCGTTGTGGCATCGGCAATTGCAAAGGGTACTTTCAGTTTTCTCGCCAGAGTTTTTGCCAACAGAGTTTTTCCGGTACCGGTGGGCCCGGTTAAAAGTACATTGGATTTATCCAGTTCCACTCCGTCGTCCAGGCGGTCTTTGTGGGAGATTCTCTTGTAGTGGTTGTATACAGCAACGGAGAGGACTTTTTTCGCGGCTTCCTGTCCCACCACGTACTCTTCGAGATAATTTCTAATCTCCTGCGGGGTGGGCACCTCTTCCATAAACTCGGAAGCGGCTACCTGCTCCTCTTCGTCGAGAATTCTCTTACACACGTGAACGCATTCGTCACATATATAGACGCCGGGACCGGCTATCAGTCTTCGTGCGTGGTCTGCATTTTTTCCGCAGAAAGAGCAGACTTTAGAGGCCTCATTCTTTGTATTCTTTGACATTGCTATCCCTCGTTAAAACGTTGTCTACGACTCCGTACTCTACGGCCTCGGCGGCGGAGAGGAAGTAGTCGCGTTCAAGATCGTGGGCAATAGTATCTTCGGGTTTTCCCGTTTTTTCTGCAAAGTAGCGGATAATCAGCTGTTTAAGCCGCACTATCTCTTTTGCCCGTATATCGATATCTACCGACTGGCCCGAAGCTCCCCCCCAGGGTTGGTGCATGAGGATTCTCGAGCTCGGAAGGGAGAAACGTTTTCCCTTTGTTCCCCCCGCCAGAAGCAGGGCACCCATGGAGGCTGCCTGACCCATACATATTGTCTGTATGTCCGGCTTTATATACTGCATTGTATCGTATATTGCCAAACCGGCGGTTACACTCCCCCCTGGAGAGTTTATGTAGACGCTTATATCCCGTTCAGGATCCTGAGACTCGAGAAAGAGCATCTGTGCAACCACCAAGTCTGCAGTTACATCCACTATCTCTCCGTCTATAAAGACGATTCTGTCCTTAAGCAGACGGGAGTAAATATCGTAGGATCTTTCTCCTACTCCGGTCTGTTCGATTACCACCGGAACAAGTGAGTTCATCTGTTCATTCATATAGTAGCATCCCTCTTATTGTTTAAACTAATTATTCTGCCCCATAAAGTCCAGGTAATCGATCTTCTCACCCTTCTTTATTTTCGACTGTTCAATGAGAAAATCGAACAGTTTTCGATTTTTTACGTCGCTTTGCACGTATTCCATCATATTGTTATCTTCGAAATATTGTTTCAGTTCTTCAAACTCCCGGTCGTTATTCTCGGCGTTCTTCTTTATCTCTTCGTCGATCTCCTCTTCGCTTACCTCTACCGCTTCGGGCTCCAGCTCTTTAATTTTTTCTACAAGAAGCTGAAACTTGAGACTCCGCTCGGCATTCTCCCGCCATTCGGAGAGGAGGTCCTCCCTGGTTTTACCCTGGGCTTCCAGGATTTTCAGTACCTGTTCCTCTCCTATCCGTGCCTGCTGCACGAAGTTGTTCCAGGAGTTCTCCAGTTCCGCCTGTATCATGGATTCGGGAAGAGGGATGGTGGAGGATTCGATTATCTGGTCGAAGAGTTTCTCGATCTTTTTCTCCCGAAGCGTGTTTTTTAAGTTCTCTTCCAGTCTCTTTTTAATGGATGTGCGGAGGTCTTCGAGAGTCTCGTACTCCTCGCTTACATCCTGGGCCAGCTCATCGTCGAGTTCCGGGAGTTCCTTCTTCTTGATTACCGTAACTTTTACTTTTATTTTTACCTTTTTTCCCGCATAGTCCTGGTACTCGTAATCTTCGGGGAACTCTTTCTCTATAACCTTCTCTTCGCCCTTCTTCATTCCTATAATATCGTTGTCGAATTTATAGATGTTGTACTCGGTGCCTAGAGTAAATACAAACTCCGAGCGGCGGGTGTCCTCTTTCTCTTCGTCGTTTTCGTCGAGTTCCACGTAGTCGACGGTTACAATGTCGTCTTTTTCCAGGGCTCCCTCTTCCTTCTCCACTACTATGGCGTTCTGTTCGCGTATCTGCTCCAATTCTCTGTCTACGTCTTTTTTGAGCACCTTCACCTGGGGTTCCTCAATTTCCAGCCCCTTGTACTCGCCAAGCTCTATATCGGGATATACATCGTAGACCACCGAATAGGTAAAATCCTCGTCGAAACTGAGGTTTGTATTATCTTCGTCATCGAGGGCGGGTCTTGAGTAGGGGAGGGGTTTTTGGTCGACCTCGTCGATAACCTCTTTCAAACTCTCCTCTATTATGTTGATCATTGCCTCTTCTTTAATGCCCTCGCCGTATTTCTGCTCGAGGATCTGCGGAGGAACCTTTCCCTTCCTAAAGCCCTTGATCTGGGCCGTTTTTGCATATTTCTTTAACAGTTCGTCGTATTTGGTTTTAGCTTCGTTTTTATCGACGGTTACGGTGAGTCTAACCGACGAGTTCTCCAAATTCTCTACTTCCTTTTGTGTTACCATTGCATTACCTCTTCTTGGGAGCCTTTATAGTTTCGACCGGATTTTATTAAAGCCGTTTAGAGTATGAATATACACAATTTTTCCATCTTAGAAAACCGTCTTGCCGGCCACTTCTTCGCTGGAGCAAAAAAAAGCGGTTCGACAGGTTCGAACCGCTTGTAAAGCAGAGCGAGAGACGGGATTTGAACCCGCGACATCCACCTTGGCAAGGTGGAGCTCTACCGCTGAGCTACTCTCGCAGATAATGTGGTGCTGCAAGTGGGTAGAAACCCTTCTTGCGAGAGAAGGGACTTGAACCCTTACGCCTTCCGGCACCAGATCCTAAATCTGG
>JBKHFZ010000181.1:0-5258 GCA_046539925.1 Spirochaetaceae bacterium | reverse complement strand
TGGCTTACCTCAAAGGAGCGGAGCCTGTTGAGGGCTGCGGCGAGTTCCAACCGCCTGAACCGCACGAGGTCTCCCGGCTTTTTGCCGCCCACCGCGTCTAGCCCTTCCCGGTCTATTCGGGACATCACCTCGTCTAAAAGCTCTTTGAGGGTCTTTTTTCCGTCCATTACTCTCCTGGCGGTAACCATCGCTTCGGCAATTGCCCGGGCCTGTCCTGGATGGATAAGCTGCTCTATGGAGGTCAGATCGATACGCTCGGTACCGAACTCTATTATCCTCGGCCCGCGGAGGGTTATCTTTACATCCCGTTTTCCCTTACTCGGGTCTATCCCCGAGGGCAGCGGCGCCCGTTCGACAATGCTGCCAAAGGTCTCTCCCCCCTCGCGGGTTCTTTCCGTTCTGTATTTACCGGCGATCTGCTTCGCCTCCGCCGTTACATCCTCGGGAACATAGGCGTTCATCGATATTACCGTATCCGCCACATCAAAGTAGTCCCCCGAACCGCCTATAACAAGGACCGTAGAGACGCCCCTGTCGGCGTAGAGCTGCCGAACCTTGTCTATAAAGGGGGTTATAGGCTCGCGGTCCTTTGCCACGAGCTCCTGCATACGGTGGTCGCGAATCATAAAGTTGGTTGCCGAGGTGTCCTCGTCGATAAGGAGGGTGGTGCTCCCCGCCTCCACAGCCTCTATAATATTGGCCGCCTGGCTCGTGCTGCCGCTGGCGTTCTCCGAGCTAAAGGAGTCGGTGGGCCGTCCGTAGGGGAGGTTTGATATAAAGGGGGTTATAGCGGTCTTCTCTATTCTGCGCCCGTCCTCTGCCCGAATTTTGCAGGCATCGGGATCGGTTACCACCAGTTCCCTGCCGTCGCCTGGAATGTGGTTGTACACACCCTGTTCCACCGCGTTAAGGAGGGTCGATTTTCCGTGGTATCCACCACCTACAATGAGGGTAATTCCCAGGGGTATACCCATACCCGTCACCTCTCCCCGGTTGGGCAGTTCCACGGAAATTCTGAAGCTCTCGGGAGAGGTAAACAGAACCGCTTCGTCCTTTCTCATCGGTCGGTCGTCTACACCGCTTCTGCGGGGCAGCACAGCCTCGTCGGAAACAAAGGAGACGAGCCCCTTCTCTTTGAGAAGGTTACGCAGAAAATCCGCATCCTCCGCGGTCTGTACATGTTCGTAGAGGGGGTCTTTTTTTAGATTTGCAAAGGTAAGAGACCCCTCTACAATCTGGGGGAGCTCTTCGGTACACATCTTTTCGGCGATTCTTCCGGCAATCTTGCGGCCGAAGGCGGGCAGCCCCATAATAAACCTCGCCTCCACGTAATCGGAGGTAAGCACACAGCTCGTGCGCTCTATTACCTCCTGGCCGGGCATATCGATATCGATTACCCCGCTTTTCCCACTGCCCCCCTGTTTTTTGGCTCGGCGGCAAATACTGCCGAAGCGTCGTGTGAGGTAATCGCGAAGGGCAATCTCTCTGCTTTTGCTGGAATAGGTGTCGTCGGGAAAGCCGGCGATCTTCATTGGAACCCTCACCCTCATCCGCGAAGGAGCGGCAAAGGGGTCTCCCTGAACATGGTCGATAAAAAGGGTAAAGTGGTCGAACTCCCACTTGCCCGAGCAGTCCTTGTAGGCTTTGTATCCCTTACCGTCGATTCTCCTGAGTAGTGTCGTAAGGTCTTCGGCCGTGTGCATACATCTATATCCCTCTTTTTTCTCTTATCTTCTCGTAGGCCTCCTGAATCTCCCGGAACTTCTCCCCGGCAAAGCGGGTAAACTCTTCCGGCAGCCCTTTAGAGGCGATTTTGTCGGGATGGTACTCGCTTACCAGTTTTCGGTAAGCCTTTTTTATCTCGTCGTTAGAGGCGTTGGAAGTTACCCCGAGGACGGAAAAGTACTTGTCTATGTCGGATACGTGGCTGTTTCGGATTGCATCCATCCGCCGTCTGGAAAAGTGGAAAATCTCTCCCGCCCGGTCTATGAGCTTCTGCTCACCCTCTGTAATTTTGTTGTCCACCGCGGCCACCCGGTAGAGAATATCTATAAGGAGCTCGAGGATCTGAGGCTGACGCTGGAACTCCCCGTAAAATTGGTGCGCCAGGTCGTCGAAACGCTCCTCCGACCGTATGGCGGTATGAAAGATCCTCTCGGCGGTTTTGCGGCTCTCCGGGTCCAGATTAAGGTCGTGGTCCATAAACTCTTCGACCTTCCGCACCTCATCGCGGCTTACCTCACCGTCGGCCCGGGCAACCTTCGCCATCATGGAAAATGCTCCCACGAAGAAGGTGACCTGCGCCTTCTGCTGAGGAGACATGGTACGGCCAAAGGGAGCACCGTAGCCCCCTCGGTTGCGGGTAAAGGGGTCGGCACCTCCGGAACTGCCGCTGTCGAAGGGATCCTCGAGTCTGCCGATCTCCTCGCTCTTGTCTATTGTATGGCCAAAGGCGGCTCCGGCGATTGCACCCAGGGGCCCTCCAAGCATAAACCCCAAGGTCCCGCCGATGAGTTTTCCTATCCACCCCATAGACTACATCTTCTCTATGAGCATCGAACACTTTCCCGAGGGGATCGGGAGGGTTTTTTTCTTGTGTTCTTCGAGTATATTGATGGTAAAGTAGTAGAGTTTTTCCGACTCCAGTCTTACCTCCCACCCGCGGTTGCTCTTGTTGGTAAGAATAGAGATAATATTCCGCTTGAGGGAGAGATTTTCTATACCCATTATTTCCAGGTTCGGCATAATCCAGTCCACCGTCTTTCTTGGAAGGCTTATAAAGAGGCCGAGCACGTTCTCGATCATCAGGGTGATAGTGGAGAGCCCCACGTACTCGAGGTAGCGGGGTTTTGGAAAATCCTCGTTTCCCTCCCAGTATGCCGGACCCTCCCTGGTGGGTTTATACGCCTCCCAAATATTGCCTTCCTCCCTGCCTTCGGGATGGAGAGTATCGAGGACGTAGTAGAGGTGGCGAATCGACACCTCCCGTGCAAGCTCGTAACGGGCATACTTCTCGAGCCCCTTGATGATCATAAAGTTAAAAGGAGGGTAAACCGCCCCTCTGCACCCTGCTCCGTTCTCGTCGAACTGAGGCTCGTCCGCCGCAAGGGTGGGAAAGGGGTGCTCAACCCCAAAGGTCTCCGGGTTTTTGAGATGATCTATTAGGCTCGATGCCTTCGCCTCGTTGGGGATCTCCGCTAAAAGCGCCCAGAACCCGGCTATGGTTTTTACCTTTACATGCTCCTCTTTTCTGTCCAGGTCGTAGTAGAACTCGCTCTCCTTGTCCCACATCAGCGAGTTTATACGGGTCTTTAGAGAGAAGTAGTGACGCTTGTAGGTAAAGCTCAGCTCTTTGTCGTTGAGGATGTCCCCCAGGGCGGACATGTACAGTGCGTTAATCGCCTGCTGGATATTGAAGTCCAGGGGGTAGTAGGCCTCTTCCCTGGGAGCATTGTCCATTCTCGTTGCCTCCAGGGGGACGGCGTAGAGCCCGTTCTCCCTTTTGAAGGTCTCCTCCAGCCACGAAAAATACGCCTCGAGAACCGGGACCACCTCTTTAAGACGTTTTTTGTTTCCACCTTTGTGGAAAAGATTGTACTCCGCGTAGGCAAACAGGGGAGGCCCGACCCCCTCCGGGTTGTCGTCGGTAAAAACCGGTGCTCCGTCGACAACTCTGTAGGTACCGCGGATTGCTCCAGAGTCCTCCTGTTTACTGTAAAAGTTATCCAGATTTGGATAACCGGGAAAAATCTTGTTGCTGTAGGCAAGAAAAAAAGAGGAGAGACACGCCTCGAACTGCCCAATTACCTCGCCCTCCGGATGAAGAAGAAAATATGCGGCAAAACCGTTGGAGCTCTGTTCTCTGTTTTTGTACCAGGCATCCTGAATCCATGCCCAAGTCTGTTCGTAGAGATCTACAAAATCCTGATCATAAAAATGGACTGCCGGGAATCCTTTCTTTACCATTAAAGATCCTTGCATATAATACCCTTATACTTACTACGAGCTTTATCCCTACTATCAATAAAAGTATTTCACATTAGAGTAGTTACAATAAAAATGTATTTCTATTGGCTCATTTGGCTGAGTTTATAAGATACAACGAGTTGGATAATAAGTCAAATCAATTAATTCGGTTTGGGAACCGAAAAATGGTGCTCAAAGCTTCTTTATACATTTTCCTGTATCTGTTATCTTACTGTATCGCATGGGTTTAAATTATTTTAAGGGAACAGTAAAAATCCTCTCCATAGACGGAGGGGGGATCCGCGGATATATGCCTGCACTCATCCTCAGAGAGGTGGAAGAGAGACTGCAAAACAGGGGGGTAAAGAAACCCCTTGGTGCTCTCTTCGACTTCCTCGCGGGCACTTCCACCGGTTCCATTATTTCCCTCGGCCTCGCCGCACCAAGGCAGCTGACCAATACCGCATACTCGAAAAACGAGGCAGCCTTCTCCGCCGAAGAAATTGCCGATATGTACCTTGACCACGGTCTGGATATCTTTCCACGCAGAATCTTCACGCGTTTCCAGACAATGCGCCACGCCTTTAGAGAGAAGTACAGCGACGGCCGCTTCCAGGAAATTCTGGAAGAATCCTTCGGCCGGAGAACAATTAAGGACTCAATAACAAACGTTCTTGTTACGAGCTTCGATATAGATAAAAACGAACCCCTTATTATGAAGAAGGTGCCCCCCCGTCTTCGTAAGGAGGATCCCCCTAACTACTACATGAGCGACGCTATTAGAGCATCATCCTCGGCTCCCACCTACTTCGAGCCTATTGAGGTTTCGAGTGTGGACAATACTCTGCACCACAGCCTTATAGACGGAGGTGTCTTTGCCAACAATCCGGCTATGTGCGCCTTTGTGGAGGCTCAAAAAATCTTTCCGTGGGCAAAAAAGTATTTCATTCTCTCCCTGGGAACGGGGAATTTCCCCCGTCGCTGGACCTACGAGCAGATCAAGGACTGGGGTGTTATAGAGTGGATACAGCCGTCCAAGGGGGTACCCATCGCAATCGTGATGAACCAGGGACAATCTCAAACGGTAAATTATCAGCTCAGCCATCTGCCTAGGGTGGAGTACCATCGCATCAATCCGGTTATAGACAAGTGCAGCTCCGCCATGGACGATGCTGCCAAAGAGAATATGACCTGCCTGCGGGAAAGTGCCGAAGAGGCTATTACACGGAACGAGGGGGTTATCGAGAGAATAGTCAGGATGCTGGAGTGAGCACAGCGTCAACCAGACTGGA
>JBKHFZ010000180.1:0-5421 GCA_046539925.1 Spirochaetaceae bacterium | reverse complement strand
CTTACGCTTAATTGTAGTATTTTTTACTTTTCTGTGATTTCTATCCGTTTTTCCGGTATCCTTCCCCCGCTTTCCCGATAGCGGCCAGGAGAAATTCCGGTTACCTTTTTAAAGATCCTGGAAAAGTAACTCTGATCTTCGAAACCGCAACGCCCGGAGATAATGGAGAGGGAAAGCTTCGTTCCAGTAAGTAAATTCTTTGCCATACTGACGCGGAGCCGGTTTACATAGGCGGAGAAACTTATTTTCATCTCCTCCTTGAATATAGTGCTAAAATACGCCTCCGAGAGTCCGGCCTCCCTTGCCGCTTCCGCCAGACCCACCTTTTCGGTAAAATTGAGCTGGATGTAGCGAACTGCCCGTTCGATAGCTCCGAGGTGTTTTACCTCCCTGAAGGTGAACACCAGGTTGATAAATCGATTCAACACCTTCCCAAGCCAAAAACTGAGGGACTCGAGATCTCTCAGGTTATCTATATCCCGGATGTACCTCAAATTGAGGGCCAGGCTCTGCTCAGGATCGGCTCCCCCCTCCATGGCAGCCCGACTCAGAAGCACCAGCAGCTCCAGGGTTCGGAATTTGACGATTTCAAACTTTCCGCCGCTGGAGAAGAAAATTGCCCCTAATAGTTCGTTGAGAATTCGTCGGCAGGTCTGTTTCTCCGCGTTCCGGATTGCCGAGAGGAGTTCCCGTTCCTTTTCTATCGGATAGGAGGGTACATCGAAACCCTGGGCGGCCCATCTCTTCTGCTCCTGAATCTCTTCGCTGATCATGCTTTGCAGATCCATGCTCTCCCGTTTGGTATCGATCTCATTTTCCACTCCGCTTAACCAGGATGCAGACATAAAGAGGAGTTCCGCAAGACTTTTTACTCTCTCGGTACTTGCAAAAGGTACAGCCTCCAGTTCTTCTCGAAGGGATGCCTTATCAAATTCTTCCGAAGGGAATTTCCGGATCAACTCTTCCACAACCTCTTCTTTGCTTATTACCGTTACCGGACCTGCCAGGAGGGAACCGATGGTCTTCCCCTCGTAGACAAGGGGGCTTGCCCAGTAGATGAGGCTTATGGGGCAGAAGTATATATAACTACCCCCACATCGTTCCGCCTGAAAGGCCCCATGGAGATGCAGTTCCCGACAGTCTGAATCAGTACGACCTTGCTGAAAGGAGCGGCAGAGGACACAGGACTGGTGGACTAAACTCCCATCCTCCTCAGTCTCCTCATCCAGGCGGAACAGTCCCTGGGCATCCATTACCCGGCAGTTGATGCCGGTAGCACTCTGATAATGTTCTGCCGCCTTCCCCGCCTTATCCATAAGAAGACGGTTCTCCTCTATGATATGTGTCGGCAGTGAGAACTGGTCCATGGTTCAGCTATCCTCCAAAAAAACGGGAAAAAGCATCTGCTCCATAAAGTGTTCCTGGAACCTGGAATCCGTGCTCAATTCGATATACTCGGATTTTTGGGCGATCGACCGTATCCTCTCCGGCTCATCCTTGAACAAAAGAGCTCGCACGGCACCAAGGCCCGCACTGTTTTTTGCGGGAATTATCCGCTCCCCAGTCTCCCGGGGCAAGAGACCGCTTATAAGAGCCGAGGAGGGGCGAAGATAGTTGCCAAAACCTCCGGCAAGGTATACTTCCGTAATCTCCGAAGCGCTGCAGCCCCACTCATCGAGAAGTACCTGTACACCGGCGGCTACAGCGCCCTTGGCGAGCTGAATCTGCCGGACATCTTTTTGGGTAAAATAGATAGCCCCATTCCCTTTGCCCCTCTCTTCGGAACCGTCAAAAAGGGGATACCCCTTTTCACTGTACTTATCGCTCATTGCCCCGGTGCTGTCCACAACTCCCAGGCTTAATAACGCTGCCACAGTATCGAGAATACCGGAGCCGCAGATTCCCACCGGCTCTTTCCCTCCAATGCTTGTCCACCGAAGCTCCCCATCATCGGCTACCACCGTATCTATTGCCCCTGGAATACCTCCGGTACCGCAGCTTATACCCGCCCCTTCAAAGGCGGGGCCGGCGGCAGTAGCACAGGTAAGCAGCCTGTCCCGGTTACCCAGGGCCATCTCTCCGTTTGTACCCAAGTCCAGCAGGAGGGTAAGCCCCTCTTTCCTGTCGATACCTACAGCAGCCATGCCGGCACAGATATCGGCTCCCACGTAGCCGGCAATGGAGGGTAAAAGCCGAAGCTCCGCCCTCGGGAATGGGAGGGCATACTCCTCCGCCCCGGCAATTGCCTCCTCGGTAAAAACCGGAGTGAAGGGGGCAACCGCAATAGAGGAGGGGTCGACCCCCGCGAAGAGATGGAGCATGGTAGTATTTCCCGCAATCACAATCTCTCTAAGAGTATCCGCACCAGCCCTCCGCTCTTCCAGGAGTTTTTTGATCAATACTTCTATCTGCTCCCGGATAGCACTGCTCAGCTTTCTTAAATTTTCCTCTTTCTCACCGGCAAAGCTGATGCGGCTTATCACATCCGCGCCCCAGGACCGCTGTGCATTTAGCCGGGACTGCACCCCCACAACCTCCGCGGGGGGGGAGAAAGAGATCAAATACCCTACTACAGTGGTGGTACCTATATCGATGGCGACACCGTAGCTTCCCGGCTCACTAATCCTGGGCTCCGGGGTTTCGCTAAAGGAGCCTATTGCATCGAGGACGGTATGACTTCCGCTTCCGATGGCGTGTACCGAGATACTTTCGACAGGCCGACAGAGGCAGGCGAGCCTGATTCCCCCCTGCAGTTCTTCATGGGTAAGAAGATGCCTCTCCTCCCGGGTAACGGGTCCAGCGTCACCGGAGCTCACGAGCACCTTGCATTTTCCGCAGGTTCCCCTGCCTCCGCAGGGAGCATCCAGTGCATTGGGAAAGAAGTTTCGGATTGTATCGAGCAGGCTGCTGCCCGGTACATGTTCCAGCGATTGGGAGGATTCGTCCCCCCTCGTAAAATGGATATGTATCGGTTCTTTCGCTTTCATTCCCTATATTTAATACCAAATATATATAAAAGTACAGCCGGGGTCGGTCCTAGGTAAAAAAATCGTCGAAAGAATCGGCCTGCACCCCGGCGGCGCAGAAGAGATACCCATTTGCAGCGGTTCTGTAGTTATCTTTTCTGTTTATTCCATTCCGACAAGAGATCCGGAGCTCCGGTAATCCTCGCCTTCAGGTGCCGCTCGAGAAAGAGTTCGCTTCCGTCGGCAGCCCTGGTAATCGAGTCCTCCTCTTCGAAGGATAGTTCTCTGCAGGCGGTACCCGCCTCCCGGGCGAGCTTTTGCACCTCTTTTTCGAGCACCTCCCTGGCGTAACGGTGGGCATCCTCAAACTCTTCAAAGTCCTTCACCCTCTCTACCCCGCGGACGCCGAAACCTCCCTCGTCTACGGGAATAATGGTAGCGGCGGCGCTTACCGAGACGGCACTGGTTACCGCTCCTATGGCGTTGGCCACCTCGGCGTGGGGGGGGAACGATCACCTCCAGGTCCGCCCGCTCTTCCATCCCCTCCAGAAAAAAGGGCACCGGCGCTCCCAAACCAATTAAAGGGTGGGAAAACTTCGCCCCCAGTGTGAGGGTCTCCAGATCATCCCCCACCACATAGGAGAGAAGAGAGGGAGGGTTTTGACGATCGATCCGGTCCCCATCGGGGAGCTGTTTCAGAATGATCTCCTGCAACAGCCTCCGGCTCACCAAATCAAAAACCCTCCTGGAGAAATCCTCCCCGGATACTCCGGCGAGCTGTGCAAAGACCCTCCGCAAGGCTTTTGCCGCCGAGAGATCCCACAGGTTCAGCCTCCCGTCGGCATGGAGCAGATCCGTGGGGGTCAAGCCGGAACGGCCAATAAAACCCCGATTCTCCAGGTTGGATAGTTCCACCATCATCCAATGACTACAAGCAAGCTCTTCGGCCAACTCAATCCGGCTCAAGGGGCCCTGTTTCAAAAGCTCGAGGATCTTGATATCTTTTTTAGGCAGTGTGGAAAAGTCGCCGGAGGATCGGGAGTCCCTCCCCTCCGGGAGCAGGTAGTACCAGATCAAGGATTCGCTGCTCCTGTCGTAGCGGTCGAGATCCGACGTGGGCTTGGAAAAATCCGCACTGTATCCAAAGTCCGCGGCAAGACGGCAGAAAGGAAGAATCCGCTTCGGGCCGACCTTCAGCTCCCCCTTCTCCAGCTCTATCATGCTGTCCCCTCCTACTCCGAGGGTGCTCATGTCCAGGGCTTTTACATGGGTACGCCACGATCCCACCCGGGACCCCTTATCCTGCAGCTCTACCCTGCCGCCGCGTATTTGACCAATGTCGCTTGTGGTTCCCCCCACATCGATAATGGTCGCGTCTTTAAGGCCGGTCAAAAACCGCGCCCCCGACACACTTGCAGCCGGCCCGGAGAGGGAGGTCTCCACCGGTACCTCTCTGGCCCGGTCGATACTCATCAGGCTTCCATCTCCCCGAACAACCAGGACGGGAACATCCACCTCAATACTCTTGAGAAAGGAGATTACATCCTCAAGGAAAGCCTCGAGGAGGGGTATTATCCGGGCATTGAGTACCGCGGTGTGGGCCCTGTGGTAGATGTTGTAGAGATCGGAAAGCTCATGTCCGCAGCATACATGGAGCCCCGTCTCCCTCTCCAGGATCTCCTTGACCTGAAGTTCCTGGAAAGGATTTACCGAGCCGGCGTAACCCGATACGGCAAAGGCCTCAACATGATGCATGGATACCATATCCCGGGCAATCCGCCCCACCTCTTCGGGATCGACGGGAATGAGCTCCTTACCGTCTATGTCGATCTTTCCGGAGACGAGGGCGAAAGGCCTGCTCTCGATCTTTTGAGGATCAAAGGTACCTGAATGCATTATAATAAGCCCCACATCTCTACCCTTTCCTTCTACAATTGCATTGGTAGCCAGAGTTGTGGAGAGGGCAACCATCCCCGCCTGTCGAAGCAGTTCGGGGTCGATATCCCTCACCGCTTCCGCTATTCCGACGGTATAGTTCTCCGGGGTGGTCCGCCCCTTCCCGGATTGAATCAGCTCTTTGCTCTGCAGGTCGTAGACAACCGCGTCGGTGTAGGTGCCCCCGGCATCGATTCCCAGACCGTACCTGACTTTCGGCAATACCGTGGAAGTTGCTTGAGCCTTGGAAGTTGCTTGAACCGTAGAAGTCCTGTTGTCGGAAAGACCTCTCGTCTCCGGCGAACGGCCGCCCGCCACCAGGCCTTTGCGCGTGGTATCGTAGACAGTAACCGCACCGGGGGGGACCATCAGGATCTCGGAATCTCCCTTCTCCGAGGCAAGCAGCTTTTCGATAAGCCGGGAGGAGCCCTTCAGTTCCTGGTAGTCCCACCCAAACTCGGAGGCGAAGTCTTTTGCATACTCACGATAGATGTGCGACTGTGTGCCCTCCCCGCCGCCG
>JBKHFZ010000179.1:0-5430 GCA_046539925.1 Spirochaetaceae bacterium | reverse complement strand
ACCCTCCAGAGAGTGTCGGCAATGGAGAAGTACACGTCGATTAGGTCGGGGTCGAAGGCGGTACCCCTGTCCTGCCGCAGGACTTCCTCTACCTTCTCCCTGGGCCAGGCCTCTTTATAGACCCTTTCGCAGCTGAGGGCGTCGAAGACATCGGCAATCGCGGTAATACGCCCGAAAATGTGGATATCTTCCCCCTTTATACCGTTGGGGTAACCCTTTCCGTCCCAGCGCTCGTGGTGCGACAGGGCTACGAGGGCGGCCGCCTTGAGGAGTTCCCTCTCGGAGTGGCACAGCATATCGTAGCCGAGCTGCGTGTGGGTTTTCATGGTATCCCGCTCCTCGTCGGTGAGGGGGCCGTCCTTGAGGAGTATTGCATCGGGGATAGCTATTTTCCCGATGTCGTGCATAGGAGAGGCGTTGCGCAGAAGCTCGACGGCATCCCTATCCAGACCGTAGGCCTGGGCCAGTTCTTTGGAGAACTCGGCCACCCGCTTTACATGGTTTCCCGTCTCCTTCGAGCGCATCTCCCCGGTCTCCGAGAGGGTAAAGATTATCTCCTTCTGGGTATTCTGGATCTCCTCCTGGAGCAGGACCGATTCGAGCTGGCGCCCCGTGTAGGAAGCCGCGAGCATCAGGTGTTCCCTGTCGGTCTTGGTAAACTTCGCGGTCTCGGTCATTTTGTTGATGGCCTGGTATACCCCGATAATCTCCCCCGAGGAGTTGCGAATGGGGAGGGCAAGGATGTTGCGGGTATGGTACCCCGTTCTTTTGTCAACTTCCTTGTCGAATCTCTCGTCGTTGTAGGCGTCGTTGATAATAAGGGGCTCGCCGCTTGCCGCGACGGTACCGGCGATTCCCTGTTTGAGGTTGATAACAATGCGGTCTACCCCATGGGCGACCTTGCTCCAGAGCTTCTCATTCTTGTAGTCCGCCAGCCACACGGTACAGCGGTCTGCACTTACCAGGTCGCGACCCATATCGGCAAGCATAATGAGCAGCTTGTCTACATCCCGCTCGTTGGCGATTTTATTTATATACCCGAAAATGGTGCGCAGCAACTCTTGAGAAGAAGGTTCGGGTGTATAAATTATTTCATTACTCATACACCAGTAATATAATTTGAATTACCAAAAATTTCCAGAACTATCTCAATAAATTATACAGAAATCTCAAATAACTTTATTCCCTCGCCTTTGAAGAACTCCTTGAGCTCCCCAATAACTTCTTTTATCTTTTCCGCCTCCGGCTCTTCGCAGTAGACTATGAGGATAAAGTTCTCCTCCGGCCATATGTGGTCCCCCATACGGGGACCGGAGTTGCCGGCCCCCATTACTTCGGGAATTTTTGTGTAGTGTTTCGCCACCTCCGCCTTTGCAAAGGCCTCGAACATGTCCTCTTCTATCGACCTGTTGGCAATAATCTCTATCCTCTTCATTATGTGTTCTCCCTCTGCTCTTTCTCCGGTTCGGCCTTTTCGGCGCGTTTTTGGGCCTCCCTCTCCCGCCGCTCGTCAAGAATTTTTTTTCTCTTCTCCCGGCGCTTCTGCTTGCGCAGCTCTTTTTTCCGCATCCGCCTGTCCGACAAACCGTTAAAAATTGCGTATATCACAGGGATAAAGAAGAGCGTCAGCAGAGCACCAACCGAGAGCCCCCCGACCACCGATTTGCCTATTGGAGCAACCAGCTCGCTTCCCTCTCCGGCAAAGAAACTCATCGGTATAAGGGCAAGAATAGTGGTGAGGGTTGTCATGAGAATCGGGCGGAGCCTGTTCCCCGCACCCTCTATACACGCCTCGCGGATGCTCCTGCCCCTCTTGCGCAGGAGGTTGGTGTAGTCCACCAGCACAATCCCGTTGTTTACAATTATCCCTGCGAGCATCACCAGCCCTACCGCCGTAAGAAGACTGTAGGTCTCTCCCGTTACGGTATAGAGGAGAATAACCCCTATAAGCGAGAGGGGCACGGTAAACAGGATGATAAACGGGTCGAGAAAAGACTCGAACTGGCTCGCCATAACCCCGAAAACCAGAAAAACCGATACGAGAAGGATGTAGACAAACCGCGTCCCGTAGGTTACCAGATCCTGGTATTCACCGGAGAACTCGATAACCACGTCCTCCTCGGCGGGAATACTCCGGTTTATCACATCGCGAACCTTCATCTCCACTTCGTTTAAGGCTGCTCCGGGTACCGTTCCGGCGGTTACATGGATAACCCGTGTCTGATTCTCGCGATTGATGCTGGTGGGGCCGGTAGTCTTTTCGTAACTGGCAAAACTCGCCAGGGGTATCCTCTCTCCGGAGTTGTTCGTTACAAAGATCCTGTCCAAATCCGGCAGTTTGGTTCTATCCTTTTCATCGAGCAGGAGAAGGATGTCGTGCTCCGTGGAACCGCTCTGGTATCTTCCTGAGGTAATACCGTCGATGTTTGCCTGTATCTCCCGCCCGACAGAGTTAATATCAAGGCCAAAGGAGTAGAGCTTGTCCCTGTCCATTATAATCTCTACCTGAGGCAGGCCTTCAGAGAGATCGACCGTCGGCTCGGTTGCCTCGGGCACCTCATCCGATATCAGCTGCTGTATCCTCTCGGCTATCTGTTTGCCCTTCTCCAGATCGGGAGTTTTTACCATTACATCTATGGGAGAACCGCCGCCTATGCCTACACCCTGTCCCCCTCCGAAGGAGAACTCCGCACCGGGAAAATCGTTAAAATAGCCTCGCAGACTCTGTTTTATCTCGTCGGTACTCTTCTCTCGCTCCGACAGAGGGGGCAGCTCTACCCGGATATTCCCCTTGTGGGACTGTGCCGAACCCATAAAGCCGAACATCCCCCGCTCGCCCACCTGCATAATCAGATTTTGATGAGAGGGCACCTCATTTTTAATAATCTGCTCCATATCCATGAGCACTTCTTCGGTAATATCCAGGCGAGTGCCTATCGGCATCTCCACGTTTACCTGCACCGAGTCTTCCTGTATGCTTGGCAGAAACTCGAATCCCGCGTCTTTTACCGTATAGGCGCTCGCGCCCAACATGGCGAGAATAATCAAAATGGTAATAATTTTGTGGTTAAGAGCCCTGATAAGGAACCACTTGTAGAATCTCTCGAGGCCGTTAAAGAATCCGCCGACAGCATCGTCAAAAAAGCGGAGCACCCCCCGCAGCGGCCGCTGCCTGCGGCTGGAGAGGGGGAGATAATGGCTCGACAGCACCGGAATAAGCAGCATCGCCACAGCCAGGGAGCTCGTAAGAGATATAACCACGGTAAAGGAGAGGCTCGCCAGAAGCTCACCGGTAATATCGAGCTGATCCTTGAAGAGCGCCACCGGAGCAAACACACAGATGGTGGTGAGGGTGGAGGCGACAATCGCGTTTATCATCTCCTGGGTTCCAAGAATAGCGGATGCAGTGAGCTTGGCCCCCTTCTCTCGGTAGCGGTATATGTTCTCCAGGATAACGATGGAGTTATCCACCAGCATGCCGACCCCCAAAGCAAGCCCGGCAAGGGTCATAATATTGAGGGTGAGCCCGGCAAAGTACATAAACAGGAGAGTAACCACCAGACTGATGGGGATGGTAAGTCCGATAATAAAGGTACTCTTCAGACTCCGCAGGAAGACAAACAGTACGATAACTGCAAAAATCGCTCCGAGGATGGCACTCGAGCCTACCTGAGTAAGGGAGGTCTCGATAATATCGGTGGTGTTGAAGGTCTCCCGTATTTCGATCCCCTGGGGCACTTCGTTGCGTATTCGCTCCATCCTCGCGCGTACGTTCTCCGCGGTCTGCACGGAGTTGGTCCCGCTCTGCTTCTGCACAACCAGCTGCACCCCCGGTTCTCCGTTTATGTACACCAGGGTATTGGGGTCTTCAAACCCCTCGTACACCTCCGCCACGTCCCTGAGCCTTACGGTTTGAGTCGGAGAAACCTCTCCGCTCTCGTCGGGCTGCCCGCCCTTGTAGCTGATGACGGTATTTTTTATCTCCTCAAGTGAATCGTAGCGCCCGCTTGTCAGGACGAGGTAGTTCTTGGGCCCTTCGGTAATGCTGCCCGCGGAGATCTGCGCGTTCTGCCCCCGGAGCATCCCCGAGACCTGGGTTAAGGTCAGGCCGTAGGCCTCCAGCCGGTTTTGACTAATCTCCACCCTTACTACCTGGGTGCGCCCTCCGCTCACGCTCGCCAGAGCCACCCCCTCGACCTGCTCGAGCCTTGGCTGCACCGTGTCCTCGGCTATCTGTCTCAACTCCTCGGGAGTCCTCGGTCCGGAGACGGACATACCCATAATCGGTATCATCGAAGGGTCGAACTTGAAGATCATCGGACTGTCCGCCTCGTCCGGGATCATGTCCCTTACAAACTCAAGGTTGTCCCTTACGCTGTTAGACGCCTCCGCCATGTCCGTACCGTAGGAGAACTCCAGCATAACCATGCTGCTCCCCTTTGAAGAGGTAGAACTGATATTCTCCACGTTGCTCACATTGCTCAGGGTGCTCTCCAGAGGACGGGTTACCGAATTTTCCACCTCCTCCGGCCCCGCGTTGGAGTACTCGGTGTTTACAAGAAGAATAGGCGGGTCTATCTCCGGATACAAGTCGATTGCCAGATCCGAAGCAGAGTATATGCCGAGTCCAATAATCAGCACAAACACAATAAATATGGTTGTAGGTCTTCGTACGACCGTTTTTGTTATGCTCATATATGCAACCCGTTACTCCTGCTCTTCTCTTGAGATAATGCGGACCTTCGCTCCGTCCTCGAGGAGGGTCTGTCCTTCCGTAACAACTTCTTCTCCTTCCTCCAGACCTTCGAGGACTTCCACCTGCCGGTCTATCTGCATGCCTGTGGTAATCCGCCTTCTCGAAACGGTCCCTGTCTCCGTTGAGGAATCATCTACCACAAACACGTAGGTATCCTCAAACCTCTCGGTCACGCACTCGACGGGTATCTGCAGGGCGTCCTCTTTTCTCTCGGTAATGAGCTTTACCTCTACAAACATCCCTACCTTTAAGCCCTCGCTGCTGCCCGGGAGATCTATTTTTACCTCCATCATCCTCGATTGCGGATCTACAACCGGGCTCAACTTTGACACACGCCCCTCGTACTCCCGCTCGGGAAAGGCCTCCGTGCTTATTACAGCCCTTAGACCGAGTTTCATGCTGCCTATAAAACGCTCCGCCACTGCGGTGCGTATCTGGAGGTCGTCCATCTTGCTTATCTGTGCTATCGACATCTGGGAACTCACGGTGCTGCCCACCTGCGCCGGCAATTCGATTATGGTACCGCTTATGGGGGCTTTTACCGGGCTGGGTTCGAACTGAGAGCCAGGGCGCGAGGGGTCCACCTCGGCAATTTCCTGGTCCTTGCGCACTCTATCTCCCAGATCTACATTAAGTTTGGAGAGTTTGCCCGCGTTATCGGGGTATGTCTCCAC
>JBKHFZ010000178.1:0-5472 GCA_046539925.1 Spirochaetaceae bacterium | reverse complement strand
TTCGAGAACACCGGAGAAAAGTTCCGCCTCCACCTGCAGCCAGTGAACGGGCTGGTATATCCCTTCTACCCTCAGGTTAAAAATCTGCTGCCACGCGCTTTTCCAGGGGAAGGGCATGTCATACTGCGCCCTGAGGAGCCACTTCTCTCCACTCTCGCCGAAGTAGAAGAGGGCAGCGTATTTTCTCTCCGGGGGGGTAAGCTCCGAATCGGAACCGGTGTTTACCCGCAGCCAGTCCCATTGTATTCCCCCCCCTAGAAGCCAATCTCCCCGGTAGGTAAATGAAACTTCCTGGCTGAGAGACATCTGGCTGTTTCCGTCCAGGAGGGTGTTGCTCTCCAAGCTCAGGCCGGTGCCTATTTTTCCTGCTCCGATGTGTATACCTGTCTCAAAATCGGCATAGAAACGTTCCGCAGTAACCCCTCCGGACCCTACTCCCACATAGGAGTTTATCCTGAAAGAAAACGTATCTCCCGGCTGCCTTCGCGCGGCATCTGCAACTACACCCCCGGAAGCCGGTACCGAAGGAAGATCGGTATCCCATATACGACGGGCGTAGAGGTAACGGTCGGCATAGTATTTTTGCTCCAGAGAGGAGACGATAACGCCGGTCTCCGGTCCATCCGAGGCGGCGTGGATAAACCTGTTATCTCCAACATAGATACCCACGTGGGAGGGGCCGCCGCCAAGGGTATTAAAAAAGAGAAGGTCCCCCTCCTGCAGCTCTCCAGAAACTCTGTTACCGGCATAGGTCAAAGTATGCACGGTCCTGGGCACTTCCACCCCTTTGTCGCGGTACACCCTGTATATTAGACCGCTGCAGTCTATACCGTAGTTGCCTGTGCCGGCATACACATAGGGCACCCCCAGATAATTAAAAGCCTGCTCCGCGGTCTTTTTACCCAGGTTATCCCTGCTGCTGCCGCTTCGGCTCTCTTCCTGGGCAAACACAGAGAGCGTCGGCATCACAATAAAAAAAGAGAAAAAGATTAGGTATGCATATATCTTTATCCTGAAGGCCTTCATCAGATGCAAGTATAACAGCTGCTTCGAAAGCGGAAAAGCCTCTTTTTCCACCCCGCTTTTTTCCGCTTTATGGATAATCGGATTATCATTTTGAACTTGACAGATAAAAAGCACTTCACTACCATATTGAAGGAAAATATGGAGGGTTATATGGACGAGTACAGCTGTTTGCTTCTTGATATAAAAGACCGCATAGCAAAAATTACCTTGAATAGACCGGAAAAACGTAACGCCCTCTCGGAAGAACTGATGAGAGAGCTTCTCTCCTGTCTCAACTCCATAAGCCATAACAGAAGAGTTGCCGTAGTAATTTTAAATGCGGCGGGCAAAGTGTTCAGCTCAGGACACGATCTTAACGAGATGGTGGGCAAAAACTCCTCCTACTATCAGTCCCTTTTCGATCTCTCCACCCGGCTCATGGAGCGGATTCAGTCCATCCCCCAGCCGGTAATAGCCGAGGTTCAGGGGATAGCTGCAGCCGCCGGATGCCAGCTTGCGACAAGTTGCGACCTGTCCGTGGCCTCCGAGAATGCGCGTTTCTCCACCCCCGGCGTAAAGATCGGTCTCTTCTGCTCTACCCCCATGGTGGCCCTTACCAGGACAATTCCTGCAAAAAAGGCAATGGAGATGCTGCTTACCGGAGAGCAGATCGACGCCCAGGAGGCCCTCCATTACGGCCTTGTTAACAAGGTTGTCAGCCCGGATACCCTGGAAAAAGAGACACGTGCCCTGGCAGTAAAAATTTGTGAAACCGGGCCGGGTATTGTAGCCCTCGGGAAAGAGGCCTTTTACCGGCAATTTCAAATGCCCCAATCCCAGGCCTATGGATACGCAAAGGAAGTTATGTCCCTTAACGCCACCCTTCCCGATGCAAAAGAGGGGATTGCGGCTTTTCTGGAAAAAAGAAAACCCCGCTGGAGCGGGGTGGATTCCGGAGTAGATCCGGAGAAGAACAGACCGGCGGATTAACTTTTTACGCCCCTTTTATACCGACGTTTTTATTCCAGAGGGAGGGAGTATCTCTGCTCGTTAAAGTGCATCTCCCAATCGGTAAAGGGCTTCTCGTCGGTTAAGGTAAAACCTTTCTTGCGGTAAAGGTGGGCCGCCGAAGGGAGAAAATCACCGGTAAAGAGAAATAGTTCGCGGTAGCCCACACTTCGGGCAAAATCGATCGCCCGCTCCAAGAGTCTCCCCCCGAGGCCGAAGCCCCTGAAGAGGGGATCTATAAGGAACCACCTAAACTGGGCTTTACCCTCTCCAGCGTCAATTACCGCGCAGCAGCCTACAAGATCGAGGCTCCCCTCCTGGGAGAGGAGCCAGATTTTTTCAGCTCCGCCGCTTGCCCCGTCGTTACCGCTTGCCCCGTCGCCGCCTTTTTCAGCGGCATCGGTTCTACCGGCAGTACCGGTGTGGCGGAGAGCAAAATCTCCCACCGTTTTTGCCACATACCCTTCAAAGACGGGGCCGAGCCCGTGCTCACGGCCGTAGATCTCACCGTGAAAACTAATGACCCGTCCAACATCTCCGGGGAAAAGCCGGTTCCTTAGATATACCGCTCTATTGTCCACACTCTCGAAAAGAGTGATCTCTGGGGACATCTATACCTCCGGTTCGGGAGTCTCCTGGGGAGTCTTGTCCTCGAGTCCCCTGTACGCCAGTACGAGAAAAACCGAAATGTATCCCGTATATACCGCCGAAACGATAATTGCAAGGACAACCCCGAGAATGGGAATCATCCCCACCACCGTGCTTATAATACCCGACAAAAGACCAAGAGCAATAAGTACGAGAAAAAGGACAAAGACCGCGGAAAAATGTCCGGTTACCATCTTAAAGCTCTTCCCCAAGGCCTTAAACCCATTCTCGTTGTCCAGCATAACCGCCATAAAAGTAAACATAAGGAGAAAAGCCGCGATAATCCCCGGAATGACCAGAAGGATAAAACCTACACTCACTATTATACCCACCAGAACAGCGGCGATAATAAGCGGCACTATCTTTGCAAGAGTCTTGTTAAGCCCCGTCTTGAGGGACACAGGCCCCTCCTTTACCGCGTCGTCTGCCATGGCAACCGTCATACCATGGGCTAAAAAACCCAGAAAAGAACCGAGTATGAGCACTGCAAACATACCACCCATGGCCGCTCCGGCGGCTGTAAAGGCCTCCTGCGACGAAACCGCCTCTCCTCCGGCCATCCCTCCAAAAAAGGGTACCATACTTCCAAGAAAAACCAGAGACAGCAGAGATACAATTACCGTCAACGCCAACATAGGTACAAAGAGCACAGGGTTCTTTTTTGCAATCTCCAGGCTCCGTTTGAGAATAGATGTAATACTCACTTTCCCCTCCTTTGAATAAACTTTGCCACGAACGTAATTCAATTATACCCCAGAGAAGGCAAAAGTGCAAAATTATATTTTAATCAGAAAACTGTTTACACTGTCCGCCGCAATTCTCCCCTGATACATGGCCTTTACCACCAAAGAGGCTCCGCTTACCGCATCCCCCGCTGCAAATACCCCCTCGGCGCTCGTCTGTTGCATCGAATCCACCGCTATATTGCCTTGCCCGTCGAGCTCCAATCCAAAATCGGTAATGAGACGGGACTTCCGCACACCGGTAAAGCCGGCGGCAATTATTACCATATCGATATCCAGGTAAAACTCGCTCTCCGGAACCTCCATCATCTCCCACTTTCCGTTCTCCCCCTTGCGCCACTCTACCCGGCAGAATATTCCCCGTTCCACCTCTACGCTTCTACCGTAGAGTTTTTTTGTTTTTATATTCCAGCGCCGTTCTCCTCCCTCCTCATGACTCGAAGAGGTTCGGAGAATTCTTGGAAAATCCGGCCATTCGGGATTCCTCCCCTCCTGCCAATCGAGGGGTTTAGGCATAATCTCGAACTGGTAGATCTTCTTAGCCCCTTGCCTGTTCGCCGTCCCCACACAATCCGCCCCGGTATCTCCCCCGCCGAGAACGAGCACCCTTTTATTTCGAGCGTCTATAAGGCTTCTTTGGGGAAGTTCTCCATGCAGCACCCGTGTAGAAGCGGCAAGATAATCCATGGCGTAGTGAACACCCTCCAGCTCATCCCCCGGGACGGGTACCCGTCTCGGCTCTCGGCAGCCCACTGCCAAAACGAGGGCATCGTGCTTTTTTCGAAGATACCGGGCGGAGATATCCTCTCCTATGGTCACATCCGTTTCGAACTCAACTCCCTCTCTATAATATATGTCCAGACGTCGATCTATTATTGACTTTTCCAGCTTGAACTCGGGAATACCGTAACGTAAAAGCCCCCCCAGCTTGGAGTCCTGTTCGTAGACTATGACACTGTGCCCCATTCGCCGCAGCTGCTGCGCCGCCGACAAGCCGGAGGGCCCCGAACCAACTACCGCCACTCTCTTACCGCTCTCCGCCGAAGGAGGTTGAGGAGTTACCCACCCCTCTGTAAAGGCTTTCTCTATCAGAGCCCGCTCTATCTCTTTTATGCTTACCGGATAATCGTTTATAGAGAGGGTGCAGGAACTTTCACACGGGGCCGGACAGACCCTGCCGGTAATCTCCGGAAAGTTGGAAGTAAGCTCGAGTCTGTCGTAGGCTTCATTCCAGAGATCCTGATACACCAAGTCGTTAAACTCGGGAATTAAATTGGCCAGGGGACAGCCAAGGGCGTGACAGAAGGGCGTCCCGCACTCCATGCAGCGGGCCGCCTGGAGCCTGAGTCTTTCTTCGGACATGGGCAGCACCACTTCCTTCCAGTCTTTGAGTCTCTCCTCCGTCTCTCTGCAGGATGAGACCTCTCTTTTGTATCGTAAAAACCCTCCAAGTTCTCCCATATCAACCTCCTACCTCTTCCGTTCGTATCTGTTGCAACGCCTTTTTGTAGTCCAGGGGAATTACTTTTACAAAATGGGGAAGGTACTCCTCCCATTTGTCCAAGAGCTCCTGTCCATGGGGGCTGCCCGTATGCTCCACGTGCCGCTCTATATAGCTGCGCAGAAAATGCTCGTCCTCCCTGTCTATTACCTGCTCCACATCCACCATTTCCAGGTTGCAACGTGTATCGAAGAGCTGATTCTCGTCGAGCACGTAGGCCACTCCACCACTCATACCTGCGGCAAAGTTTACCCCGGTACCTCCAAGAACAATTACCGCTCCCCCCGTCATATACTCACAGGCGTGGTCTCCCACGCTTTCCACAACCGCCGTGGCTCCGCTGTTGCGCACGGCAAACCGTTCCCCCGCCATACCGTGGATATACGCCTCTCCACCGGTTGCTCCGAAGAGATTCACATTTCCGGTGATAATGTTTTTGTGGGGTATAAATGTGGACGCCTTCGGTGGATAGATAATCAGCTTACCCCCCGAGAGTCCCTTTCCAAAGTAATCGTTTGCCTCTCCCTCCAGACGCAGGGTAATTCCCGGGGCAAGAAAAGCTCCAAA
>JBKHFZ010000177.1:0-5502 GCA_046539925.1 Spirochaetaceae bacterium | reverse complement strand
CACCGGCGATGATTATTCTTCCCTGAAAACCGGCTACCCTGGCCGTCATCTCCCGGTCCCTCTCCTTGTGTAAAGGCGGGCCGCTTACTACCAGCAGTTTCCGGGGTTTTCTCGCGTGAAGAACCGCGCAGGTAATGTCGTCCCGGGCGGTATAAACATCGTTCTGTACGCTGCGGTTTACCACGGCCCGGGAAAGTTCCCGGGCGGAGATAGCAGGCTTTTTCCCTATTACCCCAAGAATCCAGTCGGCAGCCGGAGAGAGCTCCCAGCCCAGGGGATATGCCTTATTACCAATTCCCGACTGGGGAACACCGTCGGAAAATACCACTACGCGGTCGTTTTCCTGCAGCCGAAAGGCGGATGAATAGATAGTATTTCGTTTTTCCGTCCCGTTAAAGGTTATACTCTTTTTCGGGGTCTCCACCAGTTCGCCCTTGCGGATAAGCAGAAACGGTGGATTATCGTATTCGATAATCCTCGTGTCTCCGGCATAATCGATATCTATAATGGTGAATGTGGCATAACTTATTTTACGCTTGCTGCAGACCGGCAGGCTGTTCATAATTACCTCTGCAGTGCGTTCTATGGATATCATCCCTTCGATACAGCCGGCGGCCATGGTGGTCGTCAGGGTAGCGAGGACATTTGCTTTGATACCGCTGCCGAGTCCGTCGGAGAGAACGGAGACGGATCTGCCTTCGTCCTTGTTCTTTCGAGAGAGAAAGACATCTCCACCCACCAGCTGGGTCTTTTTATTGATTCGGGCATAATCGATATCGAGAAAGCAATTATTCATTTCCACCACCTTTGAATGATTCGATGATGGAGTTGAGGATTACCTCGTTTTCCGAGGCGTTCTCCCCGAGGAGATAGGCAACCTGCTGAACGGTCTCCAGATTCTTGCTAATTACCTCCCGGGCCTTTTTTATAATATTATCCCGGTTGATCCAGGGAACGGTTACGTCCTGTATAATTGCGCAGATCGACTGGCCCTTGATGATGGGAAAAATCGTCACGTTGAGTACTTTCTCTTTTAATTGAATATTTCTGTCGATTATCTCGTTACCCTTTTTAAGAACGGTCTCGAAGAGAGCATGGAAGGGAACAAGACGGGTAATTAACGCTCCTTCGAGCTTTGGAGAGGCCCTCCACATGAGAAGCGCATCGTCTCCGATAATCTCTGCAAACCTGTAATTGCTCTCGAGGACAGTCAGTTTTTCATCCACAATTACCACCCCCGAGGGCATTTTCTCTATTATAGTATTAGCCTTTTTCTGGGCCAACTTACGCATGTGGGAGACACACATTACCGTTTCCGCGCGGTCGTCGAGGCAGGCCGCCGCAAACTCGCGACAGGTATTGTATCCGCAGCCGCCGCAGTTGAGCTCGTCCTCGATGGTATATTTTCCGATTCGCTCCAACACGTCTCTGACCTTTCTCTCGCCGTACCGTGGACGGGTTGGAAGTGCATAGTTCCAGCGGCCCTCCATCTTTCCTTCGAAGGGAGGAAGCTCGGCCCTACTGCCGGCGGAGGCGAGGATAGAGAGACGTTTCCCTACCGTCCCTTTACATATCCTTCCCGAACCATTTATGCAGCCTCCGCGACAGGCCAAAAGCTCGAGAAAGAATTTACCCTCCGTCTTTCCAGATAACTCTTCCGGGGATTCCGACAGAGCCTCTTCTATCTCTTCAATTCCGGAGATGCTCATTGCAATAAGTTCGTCAGCTGCAGGGTCTTCCCCTCTGCACTCTCTAATACTCTCTATCATGCCCCCTTCGTAGGGGTAACGGGCAGCCGCTCCGCTTTTGCCTGCAAGAAAGTGCTTCTCTTCGCCGGCCTCGTCCAGGGAGTACGGGTCGATATGGTATTTTTTGAGCAACTCCATTAGCTCGGAGTAGGTAAGAGCCGCAGTGCATAGCTCGGGATGCTCGTCGGCCTCCCGTTTTTTTGACACACACGGACCGGCAAAGACCACGGAAACATTCTCCCCATACTGTTCGCGCAGCATACTGCAGTGCACCAACATAGGGGAAAGTATAGCGGTAACATGCGGGGCGTAGGTGCGGCGGTACTTCATAACATATTCGACCACGGTGGGACAGGCCGAGGAGACAAAAAACTTTTTGTCGGAGTTGTGTATCAAGTGGAGGATCTCCGCAGAGACGACCTCCGCACCGAGGGCGGTCTCGGAGACACCGGTAAAGCCAGCCGCCTGCGCCGCTTTAATGAGTTGTCCCGTAGAAAGCCCTGGAAACTCTCCCCGCCAGGAAGGGGCAATCGAGAGAATGATCCGTGTGCCCCTTTCCAAAGCCTCTTCCACGATCCGCACATCGTTGCGCCCCCGTTTTGCACCGGCGGGACACACATCGACGCATCTGCCGCAAAACACACAGTGCTCATGGTCGACCCGGGCGTGTCCGTTTTCGAAGGTAATCGCTTTTACCGGGCAATGACGAACACACTTGTAGCAGTCCAGACAATCCGCTTTTTCGGTATAGACGGGGTAGAGGGCGGCGGCACTACTCATGTACCAACTCCCGCTCCAGGATTTTCATGAGGAAGTTCTCGTCTACGTGAGAAAAACGGGTACCGTTTATAGTAACCACGGGCCCTTCGCCGCAATTCTCCTCGCAGAGGCTCCCCGAGAGCGCGACGGCAGCATCGAGGCTGTTTTCCGCGATGTAGTTTTTGATGAGTCCCACGTGTTCCCGGTTACCCCTGGAAAAACAGGAGCTTCCCATGCAGATGATTACAGTGTTTTTCATAACATCCGCAACTTAGCAGGGAACAGCAGAGAAGGTCAATACCTATAATATATTATCGATAAAATTTTCTCTTTAATTCCAGTAATCTTCTCCCTTTTCTCGCGGGTTCAAGCAATAGTAACGTCCTCGCTCAGAAATACATCCTGTATGGTCTGAAGAAGTTCTATCCCCTCTTTCATGGGCCGCTGAAAGGCCTTTCTGCCGGAGATGAGACCCATACCGCCGGCACGTTTGTTGATAACCGCGGTGCGTACCGCCGCTTCAAGATCGCCCTTTCCCTTTGATGCTCCACCGGAATTGATAAGACCGGCCCTTCCCGCATAGTTACACAGAACCTGATAGCGGGTACGGTCTATGGGGTTGTCCCCCGAGAGCTCACTGTACACAGCGTCGTCGGTCTTTCCGAAATCGATGGCCTTGTATCCGCCGTCGGTGGTGGGCTGTTTCTGTTTGATGATATCCGCCTCTATTGTTACCCCCAGGTGATTGGCCTGTCCGGTAAGATCGGCGGCGGTATGATAGTCGTCGTCTTTCGTCTTGAACGCGGGATTTCGCAGATAACACCACAGTACAGTCACGAGGCCGAGCTCGTGAGCATAGGCAAATGCCTCGGAAATCTCCTGTATCTGGCGGTTGCTCTCCTCGGAGCCGAAATAGATGGTAGCTCCGACGGCCACAGCGCCCATCTCGAAGGCCTGATCCACACCGGCAAAGAGTATCTGATCGTGGCTGTTGGGATAGCTGAGCAGTTCGTTATGGTTGATTTTGACAATAAAGGGTATTTTGTGGGCGTACTTCCGGGCTACCGAACCGAGTACTCCCAGAGTAGATGCGACCGCGTTGCATCCCGCCTCATAGGCCAGCTTTACTATGTTCTGCGGATCGAAGTAGAGCGGGTTTGGGGCAAATGAAGCACCGGCACTGTGTTCAATACCCTGATCGACCGGTAAGATCGAGAGGTAACCGGTGCCGCTAAGACGACCATGGTCGAAGATTGACTGCATGTTTCGCAGTACCGCCGGGTTGCGGTCGGAATCCTTCCACACTCTGTCTACAAAATCGCCTCCCGGCAAATGAAGATTATCCGCCGGATATTTTGCCTTGTAACCAAGCAATTCCTTCGCTTCGTTTCCCAAAAGGTCCTGTATCGATGTATTCATACGCTCCTCCTTCCTTTAAACATACAAACAAACAGAAGCAAAAGAAAGAGGCAAGCAGCCGCCTGCACTCTTTCGAAGGATGACCGGCGTCTCGGGTACCTCAGGTATTAAAATCGGTGGAAAGGATAAAACTCTCCAACCCCTTAATTTCTTCTTCCCTTTCTCCGAGGAGTATATCGACGAGATCCCGAATAGAGACAATGCCTATCATCTTTTTGTCCTCCAAAACGGGAAGGTGTCTTATGTGGTACTGGTTCATCAGTTTCATACATTGTTCAACTGAAGTTCCCGGTGTGACCGTCATCATCTTTTCGGTCATTACCTCTTTTAACAGAGTTTTGTCCGCCGATTTTCCTTTTAGCTCCCCTTTTCGGGCGTAGTCCCGCTCGGTAAAAATTCCTACGACCTTTCCGCCCTCTGTCGCAATAACGGCGCCTATGTTCGCGTCCGCCATAATCTGCAATGCTTTAAGTACCGTCTCCTCGGCTTGAATGGTGTAGTTTGTCCCGTTCCCTTTTTCGTCCATTACTTCTTTTACTGTAGCCATTTGTATATTGCCTCCCGTTTTTTTTACCCGATGCGTTTCAAAATCCACGATTTTGGGAAACGCCTACACCTCTAATAATAAGATTTTTCTACCGCCAGCGCAATAATTTAGGGGAAAAACTTCCTGGAGGCTCAAGGCTGGAGAATCCCCTCGGTTTGCCCCTCAACGGCGATCTCCACCCTCTCGATGTGTTCGAATTGGCGAAGGGTAAGTCCTATCTGATCCCTTATCCCCTGTACCCACGCAGAGCCCGCGACGTTTTTCTCTATTTTCGCGCTAAAGGAGACATACGCCTCTCCACCCTGCACTTCAAAATCCTCTATCTCCACACCTTCGGGAATCGCGCTGAAGTAGTCCTTCTCCTCTTCCTCCGGCAGAGGCCCCTTTAACAGGGCCTCGAGGGCGCTTAGCTCCACCCCCCCTTCGACGGGAATATCCCTGGAGACAGAAACAGCCTCCTCCTGGCCGTCTTCTACCCGCATAAAAAACAGATCCACCTCTTTTGTCATCTCCTCCCGCTCTTTGAGAAACTCACCGGCTTTTTCGTCGAACACACCGTCGGTTACCGCTTCGGAAACTTCCCAACGGCCGGTGTCTGAGTTTTTCTCTACCCTTATCTTGATATTGTGGGGAGTAATAACCTGTGCGAGTATCTCTCCCTCCCGATCTCCATAGCCCGCATGTCGGGAGTCGAACTGAAAAACCGCATCGTAGACGCTCGTCTCCGCATCCTCCCCCTTTTTTCTCTCCACCTCCTGCAGCTCGAGGTCCGTCCCGTCGTACACAAAAGTTGGCGAGGAGTTTTTTATCCACTCCTCCGCTGCCTGTACCGCGGCCTCTCTCTGCTCCTCTTCTCCCGGCTCCTTGTCCCCCAAAAGGAGATATGCCCCCGCGGCTGCAGCAACCGCAAGCACCCCTAGTATTGGTATAAACGCTTTGTTGGCAGGTCCCATTGTACACGCTCCTTTTTATGGTTCTTGACTATATCGTATCCTCACAAATGCTGCAATTTCTCTTTCCCGATGCCCG
>JBKHFZ010000176.1:0-5545 GCA_046539925.1 Spirochaetaceae bacterium | reverse complement strand
TCAGGGGAGCTTGTTATATCTCTCTAAAAGCTCCTTTGCATGGGATAGTGAGGAGCTGCTCTCGGCATCACCGGAGAGCATCCTCGCTATCTCTCTGATTCTCTCCTCGTTGTCAAGGGGACGTATACCTGTATAGGTACGTCCTTCCCTCTCCTCTTTTTCAACTCTTATATGATTATCGGCTCTTACGGCAATAGAGGCAAGATGAGTAATGGACAATACCTGCTTATTTTTACCCAATTCGGCCAAATGACCTCCCACCGCTACCGCTACTTCTCCCCCTATTCCACTGTCGATTTCGTCGAAGATAAGACTGCTTATACGGTCGGTTTCTGAAAAAACCGTCTTTATAGCCAGCATAATCCTGGAAATCTCCCCGCCGGAAGCTATCTCTCGCAGCGGTTTGAGGGGTTCTCCCTCGTTCGGTGATATCAAGAATTCGATTTTATCGAAGCCGTAGGGTCCGCAGGAGTGTTTTCCCTCCTTCCCCTCCCGATAGCTTGTAGAGATACTGAACACCGCTTTGGGCATACCGAGCTCCCTGAGGTTTTTCTCTATTCTGCTTTCGAGCTCCTTCGCGGCACTCTTTCTTCTCTGTGAAAGATCCCTTGCCAAAGAGAGGACCTCTTCCTGAAGATTTTCAATATCCTGTTCAAGAGCCTTTCTTCTCTCTTCACGGGTCTCCATGCCTTCGAGTTTTTTTCTCGACTCTTCCGCATAGCTCAAAACATCGCCTATTGTATTACCATACTTTTTTTCCAGACGATGGATCTGCTGCAACCGTTCCTGACACTCATCTAGCCGTTCCGGAGAAAACTGTATGGATTCTTTTTTTCCCGCAACAACGGATTCTATATCCTCTAATTCGTAGAAACCGTTTTCGAGTCTTTCATACTCTTCGGAAAGCTCCGGCATTATCTCTGTAATGCTTTTCAGCGCATCCAGAGCGGTTCTCAGCTGCACCAGAGCCCCTCCGCGAGCCTCGGCGAGGGACATATGAACATGAGAAAAGAGTTCAAAGAGTTTTTCGTGCTGGTTTAAAACGCGCCGCTCCTTATCCAGCTCCTCCTCTTCTCCCTCTTTGAGTTGTGCAGACTCTATCTCGTCGAGAGCATATTCAAGCAGTTCCTTCTCCCTCAAAAGCTCCCGCTCCGAAGAGTTCAACTCCTCGAGATCCCTTCGCAGGCCCGATAGACGGTAAAATTCGTTATAGAGGGTTTTTGCCCTGTCTTCATTTCCCGCGTATCTGTCCAGAAGTTTTCTGTGGTTGTCTATTGTAAGAAGTGACTGATGCTCGTGCTGCCCGTGCAAATCTACAAGAAGGGAGGTTACATCCCTGAGATCCTGTCTGGTTGCCTTTGTAGACTGTATAAAACTTGCCCCCCTCCCGGAAGCCCGAAGTATTCTGCGAAGAAGTATTGTTCCGTCTTCCGGCGTAATCCCGCGTTCCTCGAGCCACGCAGAGACCTCGCTGTTTCCCTCTACCCGCAAGACTCCGGTTATCTCCGCCTCCTCTGCTCCGCTGCGTATAAAAGAGGCATCCCCCTTCTCTCCCAAAAGCAGGCTGAGTGCGCCTACAATGATGGATTTACCTGTACCGGTCTCTCCGGTAAGAACATTGAAACCGGTATGAAAGCTTGCGGTGAGATCCTCGATAAGGGCGTAATTTTTTATCGCAATCTCCTCAAGCATCGGTACCTCCGGACCAATTGAGCTTAGAGCGGAGCACTTCATAAAAGTTTCTCCTGTCCGAACGGACAAGGAGGGTCTTACTGTGGGATTTTTCAAAAATAACGTTATCCCCCTTCTCCAGAGCAATAACTTCCTGGCCGTCTATGGACAATAGAATATCCACCCTCTGCTCCTCTTCCACATTTGCAAAAACCACATCATTCCCGGAAATTACTATGGGCCTGTTGGATAGTGTAAAAGGACATATTGGATTAAGCACAAAGGCCTCCAACTCCGGATCGAGTATTGGTCCTCCGGCGGCCAGACTGTACGCTGTAGAGCCGGTTGGTGTGGATAGAATTATTCCGTCGGCCCGATACTGCCCCAGGGAGGTCTTATTCAGATAGAGGTTTAACCTCACAATCTTGGAAATACCGCTGCTGCTTATTACCGCATCGTTCAATCCCCTTAGCGTGGCAATTCTCCGTCCTTTACGCTCTACCATTACCTTTACCATCACCCGTCTGGAGAGACCGATCTTCCCGGATACATACTTTTCAAACACGGATTTCCACTCTTCCTTGGTAATTTCCGTTATAAAACCGAAAGCCCCCAGGTTTACCGCAAGTATCGGTATTCCCCGACTCTCTACAATCCTGGAGGTAAAAAGCACCGTCCCGTCTCCCCCCAAGGAAAAGACAAAATCAATATCTTCTACAGGAGGAATATCCGGCTTGCCGTGAAAACCAAACACCTCCGTCTCTATTCCCCTCTCCTTCATGTATGTTTCTATCTCGGCTATTAGTACTTCCGCCTCTTTCTTGTGGAGATTGGCTATGATGAGTACTTTACGTATTGATTTTCCCATCTGTTTAGTATCGGCCTCCTGTACTATGGCAGAGTTGTAAGTACCCTGGCTATTTTGTCTGCCTCTCCCTTTGGCATGCGTGGAAAAAGTGGAAAGAGTATACAGCTGTTGAGAAGTTTTCCGGCATTGGGGAAAGCGCTGCTTCCATCTCCTGTCGGATCTATACCGGCGGCAAGAAGAGAATTGGAAAAGGCCCTTTTTGTTTCCACCCCTTTTTTCCGGGCGTAACTCTGAACCTCCTTAACCGAACCTTCGATTAAAACCGGAAACGAATATGCTACCGGCTCCGACTCGCCGGTTTGCACCGGTGCACCGTGTTTCCCCCTCCGCAGTGCAGCCGATAAAAAGGAGTATAGCTCTCTTCTTCTTTCAAAATAGTGTTCGAGTTCTTTAATCTGAATTTTTGCAAGGGCTGCATTCATATCCGAAAGAAAGGCCTCCTCAGGAAGCTCTTCCGCCGCCTGTTTTAAACTGCTAAAACCGCCTTTTTTTCTGGAAATAACAACCGTGCCTCCACCGGAAGTTATTAGATCCTGCTGCTCCAGGCGAATTATCACATGGTCCCCATAGGTACCGCAGGCTCTTTCTCCAGTGTGCCCCCCCAGGGTAGTGGTTATATCTTCTATAAGCGGGACTCCGAGTTCCGCTATTTTGGTGAGAGGAGGTACAAACCCAAAAGGACCGTCTGCAATTACCGCTTTAGCACCCTCTTTTACCCTCGTCTTTACTGCGTCGTAATCGATACACATCGAATAGGAGTCTACATCCACCGGCACAGGTGTAAGTTTCAAAGACCGGATAACGCGGTAATATGAAAAGGGACAGAGAGCGGAAAGGACCACTCCGTCGTTTTCCTGCAGATCGAGGGCTTTGAGGGCAAGAGCAACGGCTCTATCGTACTCCCGTAAAGCGAAACCGTCGAATGTCTCCACCAGGACCGATAACTCCTTTACCAGTTCTCTGTAGATAACATTAGGTCCGATTTGATCGGATACAAGCGAAGAGAGAACGGAATCCATCTCTTTTCTGCGAATAGAAGGCTTAAAAACAGGGATCATCTATTTTGCTGCTCCGTCTTCAGGATGCGATATCTCCAAGCTGCTGCAACTCCTTAGGATCAAACAGCCTGTGAATATCCAAAACAATAAGATAGCCGTCTTCCCTGTTATACACTCCCTGAATATACTCGGCGCCTATTCCGGAAATCATCTGGGGGGGAGGCTGCATTTTGTTGAGTTCTACCGTGATTACCCTTGAAACTTTATCGATGATAACACCGAGTTTCATCCCGTTTATATCTATTATGATAAACCCGCTTAAAAGCTCATCCTCTTCACTAAGTTTTGGCCGTTTTAAGTGGAATCTTTTATGTAGATTGATTATTGGAATTATATCTCCTCTGAGCTTGAAAATTCCTTCCACATAGGATGGAGCGTTTGGAATGGGTCGGACGTCTTCTACCCTCACTATTCCGTCGACCGACATTATATCAATCCCGTAGAGCTCCTCGCCCAGCTGAAATGTAACTAACTGTAACTGTTTTGTAGAACTTTGCTGTATTTGACTATTGGACATAACTCCTCCTCGTATCTTTACCAGAATAATGAAGTAATGCAGCTTATGCAATAACAGGAATTCTCATTTTGGAAGACTTAAGTCTTCCAAAATGAGAATTACCTCCAAACCTTTAGCCATTTTTCCTTTCTCTAAAGGGTTGTGAGCATTCTAAATTTGAAGTGTATGTACATACACTTCAAATTTAGAATTGCTTATGCAATAAGCTCCGCCCCGTTCCAATAAGTCCGGCTTGCAGACCTGCAGATCCAGACTCCCTCGCTCTACAGAGTCGGCCCCCTAATACACCACAAGCACCGGTCCCGTGCACTTCCTTATCACATGAATAGTAGTAGAACCGAGCAGATAACTAACCAGCTTCTTCCGCCCATGAGAACCGATAATAATTAAGTCGGCACCGGATTTTTCAACAACCCCTTCAATTGCCTGTTCCGGAGGCTGCTCATCTTTTACTGTTTCCAGGTGTACGTTGTGCTGTTTTATATATTTTACTTCGTTGTCGAAGGAAGAAATATCCCGATCGATACCCTCAGCACATAGCAGCACAAGATTTTGGACGATATTGGAGAACTCGTTGATGTAAAACTGCACTGCATTCTCGGCACTTCTGCTTGCATCGTAGGGTATAAGAATCTTTTTCGGCACTTCATAGGGCTTTTCGTCACACACAAGCACCGGTCTGGGAGATTTACGAACAAGTTCTTCCGTTGTTGATCCTATTATCTCCCCTTTGTAGTGTGCATTCTCCCCTCGCCTTCCGAGAACAAGGAGGTCTGCACTGTGGGCAACCTCCTCTATCTCATGGGATGGAAACCCCTCTCTTACCTGCGCCTCCATCACCACGCCTTTCTCATCTGCAGCAGCTCTGCATTGTGTAATCAAGTTTTCTGCGAAATCATGAAGATCTTTATTGAGACGGTCGTAAAACTTTTTTAGTTCCTGATCCGGTGGGATATAGATTCTCTCATAGGCAATATCATAAGCGCCGCCGGCGTATATAAAGGGTATTTGTGTCTTTCTTCTATCCACAATAAAGAGAACTTCCACCTTGGCGTTCAGTTCTTTTGCCAGCGCAAGACCGTAATTAAAAGCTCCCAATGAATAAGAGGACCCGTCGATTGGTAAAAGCAGTTTTTTTATCAAAACATCACCCCTATACCATATTAAAATGCAAAAGCCCTTTGCACAACCCTCATGTGCCTATGTTTTGCTCTCTTATACTCTGATATTACGAAAATAGCCGTACCCGATTTTTTCGTGCCTTCGTTTGCCCCAAAGGGGGATACAAAAACTAATAGGGGGCTACCGGTTCTCCTGCTTCAGGATTTTCATGTTTTTTTTCGCCAGGTTCATTTTTGTTTTTTTGATTTAAAAAAAATAGCCTTCGACAGCACAGCTGTCGACTCGGTGCGTTCCTCGCTTTGCTGCGGT